>DASPYE010000197.1:0-9032 GCA_035636935.1 Candidatus Dormiibacterota bacterium
GCTCGTTCGCCACCGCGGGTCGATCATCAACGTGACCTCCCGCAACGCCTCTGTCGGGGTGGCGACGATGGGGGCATACGCGGCGGCCAAGGGAGCGCTGCTCGCGCTGACGCGAGTGGCGGCCGTCGAGTGGGCGAGAGAGGGTGTGCGCGTGAACGCGGTCGCCCCGGGACTGACGCAGACCCCGCTCGTGCGGACGTGGATCTCCGAGCAGGCCGACCCCGCCGGATTCGAGAGAGGGGTGGCGTCGTCGATCCCGCAGGGGCGGATGGCCGAGGCGGGGGATGTCGCCGGCGCAATACTGTTTCTGGCAAGCGATGAGTCCGCGCACATCACGGGTGCCTCCCTCGCGGTCGATGGCGGCTACACGGCGGCGTGATCGATGACCGTGAATAAATCCGTCGCCGGATTCTCAGCCGAGGAGGCGAGCCGACTTTCTGAGCTCGACCGTACGCATTGGCTTCATCCGCAGGGCGACCTTGCGGGGCCTCCGGGAACCATTCCGCAGCTGATCATCGTCAGGGGACACGGCGCGACGCTCACCGACATAGAAGGACGCGAGTACGTGGACGGCATGGCTTCGCTCTGGAACGTCAATGTCGGCTACGGCCGCGAGGTGCTCGCCACCGCGGCCGCGGAGCAGATGACGGCCCTGGCTTTCAGCTCGGCCTATGGCGGCTTTGGGACGGAGCCGGCGATCCGGCTTGCGGCCAAGCTGGCGGAGCTGGCCCCAGGCGATCTCGAGGTGACCTATTTCGCGTCCGGCGGCGGCGAGGCGAACGACACGGCCTACAAGATCGCGCGCCTGTACTGGAAGCTGCGTGGCGAACCCGAGCGCGTGAACATCGTCTCCAGGATCCGCGACTATCACGGCCTCACGTACGCCGCCACCAGCGCGACGGGCCTGGCCAACTTCTGGAAGGGTTTCGAGCCGCTCGCACCAGGATTTCTGCACGCTCCCGCGCCCGACCCCTACCGGTACGAAGGCGAGGGCCCCGTGGGAGCCGCATACGTGCAAGCCCTCGAAAAGGTCGTGCTCGAGGCCGGTCCGCAGACCGTGGCAGCGGTCGTGGCGGAGCCGGTGCAGGGCGCCGGCGGCGTGATTGTGCCGCCGGCTGATTACTTCCCGCTTCTCCGCAAGGTGTGCGACAAGTACGGGCTGCTGCTGATCGCCGACGAGGTGATCACCGGTTTCGGGCGCACCGGTCGCTGGTTTGGGCTGGAGCACTGGAACGTCCAGGCCGACTTGATGATCTTCGCCAAGGGCGTCACCAGCGGCTACCTGCCGCTGTCGGGCGTCATGCTGACGCGACCCGTCCACGACGTGCTCAGGTCGGTAAAGGGCATGTTCGCCCATGGATTCACTTACAGCGGTCATCCCACCGCGTGCGCCGTGGGGCTTCGCAATCTTCAGATCCTCGAGGAGGAAAAGCTGGTTGAGCGAGCCGCGGAACGAGGCGCCTACATGCTGAGGAAGCTGCGTGAGCTGAGCGAGCTCGATATCGTCGGCGACGTGCGCGGCCTCGGCCTGCTGGCCGGTGTGGAGCTCGTCAGCGACAAAGCGACCAAGAAGTCGTTCGATGTTGCGGAGGGTGCCGCCAGGCGCGTCTGGCTCGAGGCCCTCGAGCACGGCGTGATCGTGCGCCCTATCTCCGGGGACGTGATCGCGATGTCGCCCCCGTTCGTGATCAGCGAGCAGCAGATCGACCGCATCGTAGAGGTGCTGCGGGGGGCTATACAGAGCGTCGGGAGTCAGCTGCGCCGGCCGGATTGATCCGGCGAACGATCGCCGGAAACCTCCAGGCGTTCGAGCGGCGCGACTCGCCGCTGTCGCTGACGCCGGCGGCGGTCGCGATCGTGCTCGTGATGAGCGATGGAATCCCGAGCGTGCCGATCTTCCAGCGCCCGTTGAACATGTCGAGACACGCGGGACAGATAGCCCTGCCGGGTGGAAAGGTCCACTCGGGCGAGACGGTTGAAGACTGCGCGATACGTGAGGTCAACGAAGAGCTGGGCCTTGTGCTCGACACGGCGGACGTGCTTGGTCTGCTCGATGACTTCGACACGGAGTCGGGGTTCAGGATCACCCCCGTTGTTATCTGGAGCTCGGCCGGCGTCTCAGACCTCAAACCTTCCAGGTGGGAGGTCTTAAAGCTCTTCGTCATCGGCACGCCCGAGCTCCACGATACGGTCGCGGCTGCGGCGCTTGGCTCGACGCAGGAGTTTTCCTTGAGGTTTCAGCGGGTCGAGGTGTTTGCTCCGACCGCGGCGATCCTCTATCAGTTCAGCGAAGTCGCGCTTGATGGGCGACCATGCCGCGTCGCCGATTTCTACCAGCCGCCGTTCACGCACCGATGAAAGGTGCATTGATACGGCTCAGTCGCACAGGCGAGGCATCGGATGTGCGCAGGCCGTTCTCCAGATGGGGCTTATGGTCGCCCAGACAACGGTCGGCATCGCAGCCGGTTATCTGTTCGCACTGGCGCCTTGACTGGTCTTTCCGAGCGTGGCCGTCGTGTGCGGCGTGGCGCTTCGCGTACCGTGGCTGAGCCGTCGCAGCCCGGGCGAATCACTCCTTCAGTGGCCCCAGTAGATAGATGCGATTGTCGTCTGGATCGAGCATCGTGATCGTGCGCGATCCCCATTCCTGGTTGGCGGGTCCTTCCTCGATCGTGACGCCCCGAGCCAGCAGCTCCCGATGGTTGGCGTCGACGTCTGCCACCCGGAAACTGATGTGGTCGATACCAGGAGGATTGTGAACGAGGTCGTGCTCGCGACGCCCTGCTGGCTGGGTGGAGTCTGTTTGAAAGATGTAGAGCACTGCGTCCCCGGCCGTGAATGCGCCGCCGGCTTCCCCGTCGTCTTGTTGTTGAAATCCGAGCTTGCCGTACCAGTCCGCCGATCTCTTGAAATCAGTCACCGCCACACCGATGTTGTCGAAGCGCTCAATCATGTTTGGTTCCAACCTCCCGTTGAGGACGTATGACTCTGGACTAGAGAATTCTCTCCGAGAGCTCGACGGCTTTCAATCTCTCGTTCCAATGAAGCCCGAGGTTCGACCGTTCTTCCGCAACAGCGTGCTCATCCTCAAAGTTGGCAAGCAAGCGACGTCCCACCACATCTAGCAAAAGTTGCCTCTTGACTTTTATCTGCATACAGATAAACTCGAGAAGTAGTTCACTACTTAACCACTTTGAGGTGACGGCGGTGTCGGAAACGGTCCTCGATCAGAAGTCGGCTTCAGCCTTCGCTAGCGAGCTCGCCAAGTCCTTCTCCGGCGAGGTCCTGGTTGCCGGCAAGCCTGGTTACGACGATGCCCGGACCATCTGGAACGCGATGGTCGACAAGAAGCCCCTCGTCATCGCTCGCTGCGCGACCACCGGGGACGTGGTCGCATCGGTAAAGCTCGCGAGCCGTCACGACCTTCAGGTTTCGGTGCGATGCGGCGGGCACGGCGTCACCGGCAAGGCTCTCGCCGATGGCGGCCTGACGATCGACCTCACCCGGATGCGCCGGGTCAAGGTCGATGCGCACGAACAAGTGGCCACGGTCGAGGGCGGATGCCTCCTCGGCGACGTCGATGCCGCGACGGCGCAGCAGGGTCTCATCGTCCCCGCGGGCATTGTTTCCGAAACCGGCGTCGGGGGCCTCGCACTGGGCGGCGGCATCGGCTGGTTCTCGCGCAAGCACGCCCTGACCTGCGACAACTTCCGCGCCCTGACGCTCGTCACCGCATCCGGTGAGGTCGTCACCGCCAGCGAAAAAGACAACCCAGACCTCTTCTGGGCCCTCCACGGCGGCGGTGGCAACTTCGGCGCCGTCACCGAGTTCGAGTTCGTGGCGCACAAATTCGGGCCCGAGATGCGGATCGGCGTCGCCCTCCACCATCCCGAGGACGCTGCCAAGGCCCTGACCGAGTACGCGCAGATCTACCCCGAGCTGCCCGACCATGTGGGCTGGCACGCCGCCCTCAAGCAGTCGATGCCCGGCCTGCCCTTCGTTCCGGAGCCCCTGCGGGGCAAGCGCCTGCTCCTGATGATCGTCATGTACCTGTCCGACTCAAAGGAGGAAGAGGGCGAAAGGCTCGTCGAGCGCCTCATCAGCGTCGGCAAGCCCGCCGCCAAGGCGATGACCGTCATGCCCTTCGGCGCCAGGGTCCAGAAGCTGCTCGACCCCGAGTTTCCCAACGGCAACCGCTACTACACCAAGGAAGCCCATATCAACGAGCTGCCCGAGGCGGCGGTCGAGATCCTCGTCAACAGGTGGGCCGAGATGAAGATGTCCGGTGAGATCGAGATCATCGGCCTCGGCGGCGCGATGGCTCGCGTCAGCCCTGACGCCACCGCCTTTGCCAACCGCCATCACAACTGGTGGCTCAACTTCGCGCTGCACTGGGAGGACGCCCACCTCGACGCAAGCAACATCGCGCAGATCCGTGCCGCCCACGACGCGCTCAAGCCCTGGCTCGGCACTGGCGTCTACGCCAACATGCTCAACTTCGACGAGGCCGACCGCCTCATCGACGCCTACGGCGGTCAGGAGAGCTACGACCGCCTGGCCCGGGTCAAGGCGCAGTACGACCCGGACAACTTCTTCCGCTCGAACAACGCGGCCATCTCCCCGACTGGAGCAGCCGCGCCACACAAGCAATAGGAGGAGACCTATGGGGGATCTCGATAACCGCGTCGTCATCATCACGGGCGGAGCTCGTGGTATCGGGCTCGGCATCGCCGAGGTCGTGGCCGATCAGGGCGCCTGCGTCGTGCTGGCAGACATCCTCGAAGAAGAAGCAAAGGAGAGCGCCAAGAAGCTCGGCAACGGCCACCTCGGCATCAAGCACGACGTGCGCAAGGCGGACTCGGCCAAGAACCTCGTCGACAAGACGCTCGAGAAGTTCGGCCGCGTCGATGTCCTCGTCAACAACGCCGGAGTGGGCCCGAACCCGGCTCCCATCCAGGACCTGACCGAGGAGGAGTTCGACCGCGTCCTCGACATCAACCTGCGCGGAGTCTTCCTCACCACACGCGCAGTGGTCCCGCATCTCATCACGCAGAAATCGGGCCGCATCATCAACGTCTCCTCGATCGTCGGCCAGACCGGCTTCGCCATGATCGTGCCGTATGCCGCCTCGAAATTCGCGGTCATCGGCGTCACCCAGTGCCTCGCCCACGAGCTCGCGCCATACGGCATCACCGCCAACAACGTGTGCCCGGGGATCGTCGAGACCGCGCTCCATTCACGCGTCGTCGAGCAGTTCTCGGCCATGCAGGGCCAGACCATCGAGGAGGGCTGGGACTACTTCCGGAACAGGATCCCGCTGCATCGCTTCCAGACGGCCCGCGACCTCGGCGAGATGGTCGCGTTCCTCGCCTCCGACCGCGCCCAGAACATCACCGGCGCCACCTTCAACGTGGACGGCGGCTGGGAGATGCACTAAGAGTGACCGACGGCCTCATGCTGCCTCCGGGTGCCGGCCGCGTGATCGCCGGCGGCGGCCTTCACGCCACGCTCAAGGTTCCCGGAGGCGACCCGGCCGTCGCCTCGACCTTCGAGGTCGTCGTCCCTCCAGGCTTCGACGTCGGCGCGCACGTGCACCGCGCCGGCCAGGAGCTCTTCTACGTGCTGGAGGGCGAGCTCGACCTGCTGGCGTTCGAGCCGCAGACGAGGACGCCGGGCGACTGGCACGAGTGGGTGTCGTCGAGCGGGCAGAGGTTCCTGCGCGGCGGGCCCGGCTCGGTGCTTTTCATCCCGTCCGGCTGCCCACACGCGTTCTCGAACCCCACCAGCGCGCCTGCGCGCGTCCTCTTCCAGGCCGCGCCCTCAGGCCACGAAGACTACCTCGACGAGCTGGCAGCCCTGCTGCGCGAGGCGAAGGGCAGGCCCGACACCGCGGCGATCGCGGAGCTGCGCCGGCGATACGACATCGAGCAGCTGACCGCGCTGCGCAATCCGGCACCGGTCATCCGTTGACATTTATCTGCATACAGTTAGACTGGGCGATAGTACAGAAGTTAACTATCGTGACCATGGGAGATGACGGGCATGGGTGACAAGACCGTCCTGGTGACAGGCGCAACCGGCACCGTTTCCACGGCCCTACTCGGCGCGCTCAAGGGCAAGCCCGGCCTCAAGCTCCGGGCATTGGTCCGCGACCCGGCGGGGGCCAAGGCCCAGGCCCTCCAGAAGGACGGCGTCGAGGTGGTGGCCGGCGACCTGGAGGAGCCCGACACGCTCACGGAGGCGTTCGAGGGCGTCGACATCCTGTGGCTGCTGACGCCCGCTTCGGCCCTCGAGCCCTCGATGGGATCGAACGCGGTCACCGCCGCGCGCAGAGCGAAAGTCGGCCACATCGTGCGGAACTCGGCCATCAAGGCCGGCCATGACGCCCCGAACCGAAATGGCCGCCTGCATGCCCTCGTCGAGGAGTCGGTGAAAGCCTCGGGCATCCCGTGGACGATCCTGCGTCCGCATTACTACATGCAGAATCTCCTCAGCTCGGTCGGCTCGGTGGCCTCGGACGGATTGCTCTACATGAACATGGGCCAGGGCCGCGTCGGCATGATCGACGGCCGCGACGTCGGCGTGTTCGGGGCGAAAATCATCGAGCATACGGACCGTCACGCCGGCAAGACCTACACTCCCACCGGTCCCGAGCTGACCACCATGGCCGAGGCGGCTGAGACGTTGAGCACCGTCCTCGGCAAGCGCGTCAACTACGTAGCCCTGCCGCCGGAGGCGGCGCAAAAGGCAATGCTCGGCTTCGGTCTCTCGCGCTGGTTCGTCGGAAATGTGGTCGATTACGGCCGCGTGTATGCCGAGGGTTGGGGCGACTTCACAACCAGCGACTTCAAGGACATCACCGGGCAGGAGGCCCGCTCGTTCAAGCAGTTCGCGACGGACTTCGCGCCGGCCTTCGGCGGATCAACGGTGGCGGCGCATGCGTGAGAGAGAGGAGGTGAGCTAGATGTCGAACGAGTTCTTCGCCCTGGATTCCGAAGGTGGCGAACCGCTCTGGTATTTGCAGATCCTGATGACGATCAAGGCCAGCGGCGACAAGACAGGCGGCGCGCTCGGCCTGCTCGACTTCAAGACCCCGGCCGGGCAGACGCCACTGCACGTCCACCACAAAGAGGACGAGGGCTGGTACCTGCTTGAGGGCCGGGTCACGTGCACGTGCGGTGACGAGTCGACCAGCATCGAGCCAGGGGGCTTCATCTGGCTGCCGAAAGACATCCCGCACCGGCTGCGCTTCGAGACCGAGTGCCACCTGCTGCAGATCGCGATCCCGGCCGGGCTCGAGGTCTTCCATAAACAGATGGGCCAGCCAGCTCCGCGTCTCGAGCTGCCTCCGCCGGGTCAGGTCCTCGACACCGAGAAGTACAAGCGTCTCGCCGCCGAGCACGGCCTCGAGATCATTCAGCTCCCGCAGTGGGACGCCAGCAAGGAGGGCGCGAAGCGATGACGGTTCTCGAATACGACACGTTCACAGCCGGTGCGGTCGATCCCAGCAAGTGGGTGCCGCTGCAGCTACCCACACCGGACGGAAGCATGTGGTCCTACGGCGACCCGCAGGCCAAGGTCGAGGCCCACGGCGGGACTATGTCGATCACGGTCAACCCGTTCCGGCTGAAGCACGACAGCGTGCACATGCTCGACGATCCCAAGCACCTGCTCGTAACGCCGCAGCCCATCCCGGTGCCGGCGTCGGGCGCAAAGATCTCAGCCGAGATCGCGGCCGAAAACTACAACGGCAACCCCGACGACATCACGGACGGCTGGATAGGACTTGTGGTCGGCGACTTCTCGACCGGGATGATCTTCGACTGGATGCTGAGCGCCACCCGCGTGGGCGCGCTCTACGAGCGGCTGCCCATCCCCGGCGTGACGCCCGAGGGCGGCTCCTTCAGCTACCTGGTCCAGTCGCCCTTTGTATCGATCAACAAGCCGGGAGAGTTCAGGTCGTGCGAGATCGCGCTCAATCCGAAGGCTCGGACCGCGGAGTGGACGGTTGACGGCCAGATTTTCTACCGGACCGACGGTATTCCCGTCGAGGTCAAGTCGGTCACGCTGGGGCTCATCGTCTGCACACTGAAACCCACCGGTCCGGGCGGCAGCACATCGGTGCACGGCCAGGGCGCGAAGGGCAGCTGGCGGCACCTCAAGGTCACGAGCACGTAGGGCGACTCAGGCTGATTCCAGGGCCGAGAAGAGCTGCAGAGCGGTGCGCACCAGGGTCGGCTCACGCTCCGGGGAGATCTGGGCCATGAGCGTGAGCGCGGCTCGCGCAGAGTGCCGTGCCACCAGAGCCGCCGCCTTGCTGGCGTGCTTGGCCCTGCATGCCCGGAGGATCGCCTCGTGCTCCTCGTGGAGGCGCACGCCGCCGGCGATCTCCTCCGTCTGGAACATGCGGCGAAGCCGCTCGGCGCGGTCGAAGTACGTGGAGAGCGTGCGCGCAAACTCGCGGCCGGCCTCGGGGATCAGGGTGCGATGGAACCGCCGGTGCGCCCGCGCCCACACCTCGGTGTTGGGGTCGGAGGCGTGCTTGCGCATCTCCTGCACCGCCTCGGCCAGCTCATTGATCCTCGCGCGGTCGAGCAGCGGCACCGTGACCAGCACCCCGGCGCCCTCCATCAGCACACGAGTCCCGTACACCGTGTCGATGTCGCCGACGTCCAACGCGGTTACCCGCGTTCGCCGGCCGTGGTCGGCCTGGACGATGCCCTCGGCCTGCAGCATCTTCATCGCTTCGCGCAATGGCGTGCGGCTCACGCCGAGGCGTTCCGCCAGCTCCACCTGCGAGATGCTGGCTCCGTTCTCTATCGCGCCGTCGAGGATTAGCCGCCGCAGATGCTCATGGAGCGAACCGTTGCGCTTATACGGCTTGACGGCGTCGAGAGAGACGCTGGAGCGGCGGCGACGCGGCGTGGGCATTCGGGACAGTGTATGCAGTTAACAACCATGCGCCGCATCGACGTCCACTGCCATCCGAACACGGTGGAGTGGTTCAACGCGATCAATCCATACGTCGAGGC
>DASPYE010000198.1:0-3087 GCA_035636935.1 Candidatus Dormiibacterota bacterium
AGGCCCGCCAGCATCGAGGCCTGCGCGAGGTCCAGGTCGCTTGTCTTCTTGTGGAAGTAGATTTGCGACGCTGCGGCGGTGCCGACGGCGCTGTTGCCGAACGACACGCTGTTGAGATACATCTCCAGGATTTCCGATTTCGAGTAACGCCGCTCAACTGAGAACGCCAGCAACGCCTCGCTCATCTTTCGCTGGATGGTCGGCTCACTCCCGAGGAGCCGCACCTTGACCAGCTGCTGTGTGATCGTCGACGCGCCCTGCACAGTGTCGTGAGCTTTGATGTCGACGACTGCGGCACGCGCGATCCCCGCCGGATCGATGCCCGGCTCGGAGTAAAAGTTGCGATCTTCGATCGCGACGATCGCGTCTGGCAGAGCTGTGCCCATCGCGTTGAGCGGTTCGTAGTAGTGCTGGTATCCCGCGGGGTGCAGGTCAGCGAGCACAGTGGTCTTATCCGCCGCGTAAACAATGGTGTCGCCCGGCACGTCGGTCGAGAGCTGTGACACATCCGGCAGTGACGACGCGTACGCGACGTACCACGGCCCCATCAAGAGAGCGGGCACAGCGAGGACAAGCAGGATGGCGATTCGAAAGTCGAGCCTTCGACGTCGCCTTCTTCGTCGCCTCTTGCTTGCAGTGCCCGCCGTCCCTGCGGCGTGCTCGGGATCGGGAACCGGGTTAGGAGCCCGCTCTATCCCCAACGTCCGTCCCGGGCCGACCTGTGCTGGTGGGTTGGTTCGTCACTTCGCCCATAAATCCAAAAACGCCCTTCACAGCCTGAGTATTGACAGTCAAAAAGATAGATCCCCTCACATCGGTTTACATCAGGCCTGGTACGACGCCGACCTGATCAGCGCACGCCGGCTTGGCCTTCAGTAGCCGTTCGCCTGCTCCCAGGCCGCCTGACACCGGATGCAGCGAACCGTGGTCGGCACGGCCGCCAGCCGCTCTGACCCGATCTCGCGTCCACAGTCGGCGCACAGCCCATCCCCAGCCGTCGGGCCGGCTGAATCATCTCGATGGACGATCTTGTCGATGGCGTCCGCGACCGCCTGGTCGGTCAGCGCCTGGGTCTCGTCTGAATCCCGAAAGCCCCTGCTCATGACTCCAGCTTAGGCCCCCGTAGCAGGGCGGCCAGGTCATTGCTTCACCGACCGCGCGCGGATCCAGCTTCTATTTCACGTTGCCGATGAGACCCAGGCCTTCGCGAGCTCAGGGCGGTCACCCGAGCCCAGCCTGCGGGTTCCGCGGAACTCCCAGCGGCATCTTGACCTCGGCAATGGTGTTCGTCGCAAGGTCGTAGAGGAAGCCGCGGATCTTGTCCCGATGGACAAGGCTCTTGTATTCGATCAAACGCCGGACGTCATCGCGAATCGCCTCGATAGGATCCGTGAAGCACCCCAACAGCTCAGTGAACGGCTGGTGGGTGGCGGTGCTGATGCGCTCCGCCAGCTGCGTCTCCGTGAATCGTTGGAGAGCGCACTCCGTGTGGTGCATGACCATGATCTCCCGGGTGCCCAGGATGCCCTGCGAGAGCGCCATCGCGTTCATCGCGTCGTGCGTTGCGCGGCCGCCGGCGTTGCGGATGACATGTGCGTCCCCCGGCCGTAGTCCGAGCAGCGACGCCGCGTCCACCCGGGCATCCATGCAAGTCAGCACGGCGAGCTTCATCCGCGGCTCGATGACCCGGGCGTCCATGCCGAGGTAATGGAGCCGCGAATTCAGGACTACCTGGTCGATGGCGTCCACTGTCAGAAGGAGATTGCCATTCCGCTGCGGGTCACGCAAGCGGCGTCGGCGAGCAAGGGACAAGCCATGGCGCGGGCGTTGCCCAGTTAGGCACCCATGGCATTCGACCCCAACGCGCGGCTCGACCCAGGTCAGGTCAAGGACGTTCGGGGCGCCGGCATCGGCGGCCGGGGCCTTGCGATCGGAGGAGGTGGCGGGCTTGGCCTCGTTCTGCTCGTGGTCTATCTCCTTCTAGGCGGAAACCTCTCCGATCTCGGAGGCAGCTCGGTCGCGCCCGGCGTGGACAGCCAGCCTGGCAATACGACTCTCCAGCAGGAGTGCAGCACAGGCTCGGACGCGAACCAGAAGGAGGACTGCCGGATCGTCGGCTACGTGAACAGCGTCCAGAAGTACTGGTCGGACGAGTTCGCCAGATCCGGACGCAAATACCAGCCGGCTCAGACAGTCCTGTTCTCGGGGCAAATCGCCACGGGATGTGGGACTGCGTCGACCGAAGTCGGGCCTTTCTACTGCCCGGAGGACGGGCACGTCTATCTGGACCTCGGCTTCTTCGACGAGCTCCATACCCGGTTCGGAGCCAAGGGAGGATCGCTGGCTGAGGGCTATGTCGTGGCTCACGAATACGGCCACCACATCCAGGACCTCACAGGGAACCTCTCCAACGCATCCGGACAGCAAGGCGCGAGCGGCCAGTCGGTCCGCACAGAGCTGCAGGCCGACTGCTTCGCGGGAGTCTGGGCCAACCACGCCGCGTCCACAGGGTTCCTCGAACCGCTGGGGCAAAGTGACATCAGCGAAGCGCTCGACGCCGCCGCGGCGGTCGGCGACGACCGGATCCAAAAGGAGTTCCAGGGGCGGGTCAATCCCGAAACGTGGACCCACGGCTCGTCCGCTCAGCGCCAGAAATGGTTCACGACCGGCTACCAATCAGGCTCGATGGTCAGCTGCGACACGTTCCACGCTTCGAGCCTCTAGGTCCGGCGGCCACCACCTCCGCGCCGGGCTGCATCAGGCCCCCTCCCGCTCAAGGTCTCCCGCATCACTTCGCGGAAACGCGCCTGCTCGCCTACGGGCATGCGGCGGAAAGCGTCCGGCGGATCGAGCAGGCGAGCGATGAGCTGCTTCCTGACGGTCGCGCCCCTGGCCGTGACCACGAGCACGTTTACCCTCCGGTCACGCGGATTGGGCCGCCGGATCACCAGGCCCGCCTGCTCGAGGCGGTCGGTGGGGTCGACGACAGTCGATGGGTTGCACTTGAGACGTGCGGCGAGGTCTTTCTGCGAGACCGGGGCCTTCGGATCCAGCTGGACCAGGGCCCATGCGGAAACCGGCGAGAGC
>DASPYE010000199.1:0-8567 GCA_035636935.1 Candidatus Dormiibacterota bacterium
TTGAAGCCGACCTGGTCGACGTAAAAAGATTTGGCGCGGTCGACATCGGTGACCGGCACTGCCACAAGCTCCAGTTTCATTTCCATGCGATCAAATGTAGCCCGCAAAGTCGCGAGGGGAGGTCAGCGAATATCAGGGCGTGAGGGCCCTATCGCGGAAGCGTCTGACGTCTGCTCGTCGTCCAGGCGCTCGTGATGCCTCCGCAATCGGTCTCTCCGCCTTGCTCTTCGGCGTGGTCGCGTTTCCTCTGTTGATCGTGTGGCGTGCAGCCAACCCGCGGCCGGTGCGGGTGACAGGTTGAGTGCTGCTAGGAGCTGATCCGGACCGATGTACCGGCCAGGGGACCATCGCCGACCATCGGGATAAGGACGCTTCGACCACTCGCGAGATCGACCGCGACCGCGTACGTATCAGTGCTGCCCTCGACGCCTGATTGGCGGCTGATCACGACAGCCTTCCCGTCGGCGCGGAAAGCGAGCGTGGCAAGGCGGTCGGACGAGGCCTTGGCAGCCGGCAGCGCTATGGTTCGCCGCGCACCATTCGCGTCCCAGAGCTCCAGCCGGTCACCGTGAAATAGGACGCCGACCTCCGCCGTGCCTGGTCGCCATGCGACTGTGGCGACGTGCTCGTCGGTTGTTCCGCGAAGCTCGACTCCACGGTCGTAAGAGTCGATGGGCCAGACGCGGACGACGTTGTTGGGATCCCCGTGACCGAACACGTGCTTGCCGTCTTGGCTGGCCGCGAGGATGTATAGGTCGGTCTTTGCATTCGTGCGCTGGAACGTCCCGCTTTCCGCGACCACGTCGTAGGCACCCGCGCCGCTCTGGGTTGCCTCATAAGCCGAGATCAGATGCGCCTGACGGTCCCACGCGAGCGGCACCACGCTGGCTTGAGGGATGCTGATGACGTCGCGCGAAGCGCCGCCTGCAGCATCGACAACGCGGAGTTTGGTGTAGGAGGGCAGCCCTTCGTTGACGGGTGCCAGAGGACCGGTCACCCCGACGACGAGCCCGGTGCTGTCGCTCGACCAGGCGAGGTACATCGCGCCTTCCTTGGCGCCCAGTGCGAAGAGCGTGCGCGGCTGAGCACCGGAGGCGATATTGATGACGTTGAGCTGGTTGTCGGCCAGATAGGCCAGGCGCCGGCCGTCGGGCGAGACGACGCCGGCGGTGTCGCTTGGAATGGCGAGAACGAAGAGGGGCCTGGCGCCGCTCTCCACGCGCACGGAATTGCCGGCGATGAAGCCGAAGTGGTCATCGAGGACGGCGGCCGGGCTGGGACTTGTCGTAGCGACTGTCGAAGGCCCGCTCCCGCAGGCGGTGGCAACAACGAGGGCCATCAGCAAGCGAACAACGCCGCTCGTTCGTATTCTCATGACGCGGTAACGGGCCGATTGTGCGGACGTTACGGATTGATTTGCGGCGCGTCGATGAAGCGTTGCTCGGCAATGACGCACCCTTGATCTGCGTCATCCATAACCGAACCGATGCTCGACCGTTTGCAGGGTTGGCGACCCGATGAAGAAAGCCCACATTCTCTTCCTGGCAACGCTCCTGGCGAGCGCGTGCGGGTCGAGCGCCGGCACCGCGCAGGGTTCGCCGGCCGCGGGCTCCAGCCCGTCGGAGCGGACAAGTCCTTCCGCCGCAGTGGCCCCCTGGACTGGGTGCGGCGGTGGTGACGGGTCGACCCCTGCGGCAGGGCATTCGCTGCAGGCGTCTCCAGCGTCGACCGTATCGCCTTCAGGCACCTCAGGAGCCATCACCGGAAGCGCCGGCTTTCCGCCGCCCAATGGGGCTGCTCCGCAGCTGGTCTACGCAATAAGCACGACCGGAGCTTCCGCCTACTCGGCCGAGATCGTCGCCGGCCAATACACGTTTTCGATCAAGGGAGTCGCACCTGGCGCGTACCACGTGTTCGCCGCAGTAAGGCCCCTGGTCTGCAAGGGCAGCGGAACCGTACTTGGTGCCGCGTATTCCGACTTCTGGAAATGCGGCGGTGACCCTGCATGCGCTCATACGCCAGTGGAAGTGATCGTCCAGGCGGGGGCAACAACGGACCGAGTCAATCCCGGCGACTGGTTCACATCCGACAACACCGTCCCCGCGCCGCCCGTGGAGATCGTCCGAGGCGGGCAAACGCAACCCACACTTAAGGCCTACGCCTCCGCGCGCGACGCGGCAGTCGCAGCTGCCAGTGCGCATGCGTCGGCGATCGTGGTGGAAAACATGGCCGTCTGCCCGATCAACCGCGCTTGCGTAACCATCGGATTGCAGCACGATGGAACTCAGGCCGCCTACTTCAACGGTGAGGGCGGCTCGAACGCGGATGTTCTTGCCTGTTTGACCTACGTCGTCCATGACCCTGCGGGTTGGCGCGGGGTACGTTCGCAGTGCCCCGCGGGCTTCCCGGTGGTCGGGCAGAGCGGCATGGTCTGGCTGGGCGGTGTTACCGCCGGCAGGTGCGGCGCCAACGTCCGCTCCGCGCCTGGCCCGACGGGCACGGTCGTCGGCTGCCTTCAACACCACACAGGTGTCAGCATCGACGGTGGTCCGGTCTATGCACAGATGTCGTCGGTGGACGGTATTTGGTGGCACCTCGCGGGCCGGGGCTGGATGGCCGATGACTTCCTGATCTTTCCGGAGATATGCGGGTGCGACTGAGCGATTCGGCCGTTGGCGTACGCGACAGATCCAACGGCCGTCGGACAGCTGTCTCATCTAACTTTCAGCGCATGGACGAACAGTCCGGAACCTGGCACTACGGCCTGATCGCTCGATGGTGGGTCGAGTTCAACAAGGCCGAGCCGCACGAGCTCGACTACTACAGATCGGCTATCCGAACATTCGGCGAGCCGGTGGTCGACCTCGGCTGCGGGACCGGCCGGTTTCTTTTACCCCTCGCCGCCGAGGGCTTCGACATCGACGGCGTGGATGTCTCGGCGGACATGATCGCGGCGGCCAGGGCACAGCTGGCGAAGCCGAGGACTGGGCAACTCATCGCACAGGGTCTGCACGAGTTGAGTCTCGACAGGACCTATCGCACCGCGTACATGTGCGGGGTGTTTGGGATCGGCGGTCGACGTGACCGCGATCAGGAAGCGCTGCGCCGGGTTTACCAGAGTCTGGAACCGGGCGGCGCGCTGTTGATCATCCACCAGCTGCCCTATGACGACGATGAAGGTTGGGCGGAGTGGCTCCCCGGGCATCGTCCTGCGTATCCGCGGCCTTGGCCCGAGGAAGGCGATCGTCGCACGGCCACTGACGGAGACGATATGGAGCTCCTGGTCCGCGTCGAGGAATTCGACCCGCTGGAGCAACAAGTTGTGTTGGGTATGCGCGCGCGCCTGTGGCGCAACGGGTCGGTCGTTACGGAAGAGTCGTACAAGCTCAAGTCCTGCCTGTACTTTGCGCAGGAGATTGTGTTGATGCTCACCGAGGCAGGCTTTCGCGACGTCACTATCGAGGGCAACTACACGGGTAGGCCGGCCACGGGCGACGACGGAAACGTGATTTTCGTCGCGCGACGGTAGGTCAGCCGCTCAAGGGCGACTCTACAGATTCGCCTGGCCATCTCAGTACCAGCATGTCCAGGAGGTCGAGATCCCGGAGTAAGTCGTCGGCATTCATCCACTCAGTCGCCTTCCTGGTGGCGGCCGAGGTGGAAGCGGTACTCGAGGACCGTCTCCGACTCGAAACCGAGCTGCCAGAAGAGCGTCGTCACGTCGCCGTGGTGGCCGCGCTCGTGCAAGAGCAGATGGATGACCAGCTCGCCCCGGCTGTAGGGAAGAAGCTCGCCGTCGACGTCGACCTGGTGTCGTTGGCGGAGGTCGGCGTCGGACCACGCTTCGAGGTGGGGTTGGAGCGCCTCACGGGTGCGGCGTCGCTGGGCTTCGATCTGCGGCCAGGTCAGGAAGTCATCGGCCGCGAGCTCTGGCAACGGCTTGCTCTGAAGATCGACGATCGCGGGCACCCAGCGGTCGTAGGCCAGCACGATGTGGGCCAGGCAGTTGCGGATGGCGGGCCACCCTGAGCCGGGTGCCACGGCGCGCAGGGTCTCATCGTTCGGGACCGCCGACTTGATCTGATCCCACGCCCAGCCCGTGTAGGCGTAGAGGTCCAGCAATGCGGCTCGGTCCATCGCCTAACTCTATGGCGGGGTCGATGCCGGCCGTTGTAAAGAGCGCTGGCTTGCGGGTGGATCTTCCGTCAGACTCCGCTGAATGTTCGCGGAGGCAGAGCGAGTTCTGCGTGAGGTCTTCGGCCTGGATGCCTTCCGGCCCGGGCAGGGAGAGGTGGTGGAGGCGATGCTCGCGGGACGCGATGTTCTCTCCGTCGCGCCCACCGGGTCTGGAAAGAGCATCAGTTATTGGGTGCCGGCAGTAGTCGACGGTGGCCTCACGCTGGTTGTCTCGCCGCTCATCGCCCTTATGAAGGATCAGGTCGATCGCCTCACCGAGCGAGGCGTCGCCGCGACGCTCATCAACTCGTCGCTGGACCGGCCCGAGCAGATCGATCGGCTGCGCAGGGCAATCGCAGGCGAATATCGGTTGCTGTTCGTCGCCCCCGAGCGACTTGGGCGCCCCGGTTTCATGGAGCGACTGGGCGACCTCCGAGTTCGCCGACTGGTCGTCGACGAGGCTCATTGCATCTCCACCTGGGGACATGATTTCCGCCCTGATTACCGTCTCCTGGCTCCGGCCGTGGTGGCCTGCGGACGTCCCCCGGTCGCCGCGTTTACCGCCACCGCGACGACCGAGGTTCAAAAGGACATCGCGAGCTCGCTTGACCTGAGTGACCCCTTCACCTCGGTCACCGGATTCAACAGGCCGACACTGAGACTCTCAGTCGTGCGGTGCCGCGGCGACCGCGCCAAGCGTGAGCAGCTGCACGGTCTGCTTGCGGATCGAGGGCAGCGCACCCTCGTCTATGTGGGCACAGTGAAGGCGGTCGAGGAGGTGGCGGCAGACCTGGGCGCGGCTTGCTACCACGGGCGTCAGGACGCGGCCGTACGGCGCCGCGTCCAGGAGGATTTCACGGAAGGGCGCACCAAGCTGGTGGTCGCGACTTCAGCGTTTGGGATGGGCGTCGACATCGCCGACATCCGTCGTGTCATCCACTACCACACGCCCGGAAGTCTCGAGGCGTATTACCAGGAGGCCGGTCGCGCGGGCCGCGACGGGCGGCCGGCGGACTGCACGCTCCTGTACAGCCCCGCGGACCGGGACCTGCAGGCGTTTTTCATCGAGGAGTCGGGCCTGGACGACGGCTCGCCGCTCAAGGACCATGCCTACGCGCGCTTGGCGCAAATGATGGGTTACGCCGAGATGCGCGACTGCAGGCACGCCCGAATCGCCGATTACTTCGGCGAGACCGACGTGCCGCGGCGTTGCAGTGCGTGCGACAACTGCCTCACGGCCCGCCCTCCAGATGAGCGCGCGCCGGCTGAGGCGGTCATCGCCGGGCTCGCGGCGGTCTCTCGTTTCAGCGGACGGGTCGGACTTGCCAACGTCGCAGGGGTGCTGGGCGGCCGGCGCACGCGATGGTCGGGGGAGCAACCATGGGTCCAGGAGCTCTCGTTCCATGGCGCGCTGAAGATGTGGAGCGACACGCGGGTGAGACAGCTTCTGGCCGGACTGGTTGAAAACGGGCTCGCACGCCAGAGTGCGGGCGCGTATCCGGTTGTAGAGCTGACTCCGGCCGGGCGAGAGGCGATGAGCCGTGGGACGCCGCCTCCGCTGATGCTGCCAGCCGAGCCCTCGATCACCAGCCGCCGAGCCCCGACGCAAGCGGACGCGGACGTTGAGACGCTGGACCGCCTGAGGCGATGGCGCCTCGAAACCGCCCGCGCCGCGAGCGTTCCCGCTTACGTGGTCTTCCACGATTCGACGCTGACCGCAATCGCGGTGGCGCGACCCGCCACCATGGCCGAGCTGCTGCAGGTGTCCGGCGTCGGTGATGCGAAGCTGCGCAAGTACGGCGATGAGGTCCTGGAGGTTTTGCGCTCGCCGTTGGCTTGAAGCGAGTGTCAAGCCTGTCGGCACAACTGCGCGGCCCGGTTTGGTCCAGGCAGGCAGCGCCCGGGCGCCACTAGCCCCGGGAGTGTAGAGATAAAGAAACTGAGTCGATGATTTTGGTGGGGGAGTAGAGATATGCAGGTCACGAAGAACAGCATCCAGACCGCAGGAGGGTCGAGCGACTGGTTCACCGGCGCCGTGTACATCGACGCCGTCGCGTCCCCGACGGGTGTCTCGCGCCTGAGCGCAAGCAGCGTCCACTTCACACCCGGCGCGAGGACACATTGGCACACCCATCCCAACGGGCAGACGATCTACGTCACCGAGGGTGTGGGCCTCGCACAGCATCGCGGTGGACCCATCGAGGTGATCCGCCCGGGCGACCGTGTGTTCTTTGAGCCGGGCGAGGACCACTGGCACGGAGCCGCGCCGACACGCTTCATGACGCACATCGCGATGCTCGACGTCGACGAAAAAGGCAACAACGCGACGTGGGGCGAAGGCGTCAGCGACGCTGAGTACGCGACTGCGCCGTCGATCGAGGTCGCATAGTCCGTGCGAGCAGCAATCTTTGACGGACCGCACTCCATCGCGGTCGGAGAGCGACCCGATCCCGTGGTTACGGCTCCGACCGACGCCGTCGTCCGCGTCGTACTTGGTTGCGTTTGCGGGTCGGATCTCTGGTACTACCGCGGAGAGACGCCCCACGCCAAGGGTTCGATCGGACACGAGTTCATAGGCGTGGTGGAGGAGGTCGGCTCTGATGCGCGCGGCATCGCCGTTGGCGACCTTGTGATCGCCCCGTTCAAGTTCTGTGACGGTACGTGCCCACATTGCCGCGCTGGAGTCTCCTCGCAGTGCGTCGCAGGGGGCGCCTTCGGGGACGGCAAGATCGACGGAGGCCAGGGGGAGGCTGTCCGTGTTCCTCTCGCCGGGAGCACGCTCGTCCCGGTGCCTGGCACCCAACACTCGGACGAAATGATGCGGTCGTTCCTCGCGCTGTCCGACGTTATGTGCACGGGACACCACGCCGCCGTAAGCGCCGGCGTCAGATCCGGCAGTGTCGTCGCCGTCGTTGGGGACGGCGCGGTGGGCTTATGCGCGATCCTTGCCGCGCATCGGATGGGCGCTGCACGAATTATCGCCCTGAGCCGGAACCCTCCTCGTCAGGAGGTCGCCCGTTTGTTTGGCGCCACGGACATCCTTGCCGAGCGCGGCGACGCAGCGATCGAGGCAATCCTCGAGCTGACGGGTGGCGTAGGCGTCGACTCCGCGTTGGAATGCGTCGGCACCGGGCAGTCGCTGGCGACGGCGCTGGGAATTGCGCGACCCGGCTCAGTCGTTGGAGTTGTCGGGGTTCCTCATGGTGTGGAGAACCCGATGGAAACCGTGATCTTCCGCAACCTTGGACTGCGAGGTGGTGTCGCTCCGGCGCGCACCTACATCCCCGAGCTGCTAGACGATGTGCTCGATGGCCGCATCAATCCAGGTCGCGTCTTCGATTTCGAGACCGACCTCGACCACGTGGCGGAGGCATACAAGGCCATGGATGAGCGCCGCGCGATCAAGTCGCTCATCCGAATCGCGGCGAAGGAGGCGGGCCGATGACCCAGTGGAAGAGCGATGAGCTCGCCAAGATCGGAGCGGCGGAAGAAGTGCAGATCGCATCCGAGCGGCCCGACGGCACGTTGGGAAAACCCGTAACGGTGTGGGTCGTGCGTCACGGTGACGATGTGTACCTTCGGTCCGTCAGAGGGCGCAGCGGACATTGGTTCCAGGGGACCCAGGCGAGGCACGAGGGTCGGATCCGAGCAGGCGGTGTTCAGCAAGACGTCACATTCGTCGACGCCGACCACGACCTAGACGACGAAGTCGATGCCGCCTACCGGGCCAAATACCGCCGCTACGCCGGGAGCATCCTCAACAGCGTGCTGACTCCTGAGGCGCGATCCACGACGATCAAGTTAGTGCCGCGCTCCGCAGGGTCTTAGTCAGCGGCGGTTGCGTGTACATTGCGCCACGAAAGACTCAGGTGCCTGCGATCATGCAACCCGCCGTTCTGTGGCTGTCGGTGGTGGCCTGCCTGGCGCTGTTGATCGCACAGGTCGGCGCGTACCTGGAGTTCGCAATGGTGCCCGCCCCGACGGCAAGCACAACCGGTCCTCAGAGCACCGCTGACCTGGTGTTCGGCCTGATGGCGATCGTGGGCGGCATCTTTGGTTTTCTTTTCACGGGTGCAGCCGGAGTGGTTGGCCTTGTCGTGGCTGCCATTGAGCGACGCAACTCGTGGGTCGTTGCGATCTGTGTTGCGGGCGCCCTCACGGTTGGCGCATTGGCTGCGTCGGCTTTCATCCTTCTCGGATTGCCTAGAAATCCGTACCACCCATTGATGGTCTTGCTGTTCGTCCCGCTGACCACGTTGGCGTTCTACTTGCGGCTGCGACGGACAGGATCGCGTTCGGCTGTCGGATCGCCGACCCGAAGCTAGTCGCCGACACGGGTGCCGATGCCTGGCCGGCTGGCGGTGATCAGCGTTGGGTTGCTCGCCGCCTCA
>DASPYE010000200.1:0-21837 GCA_035636935.1 Candidatus Dormiibacterota bacterium
GCGGGTTACGACTCACCCGGCTGGGTCGCCGCCTTCCTCGGCGCGATCCGCATCGGCGCCGTCCCCGTTCCGGTCAATCCCCTCCTCCAGCGCAGCGAGGACTATGACCACTACATCGAGGACTCACTGGCGCGAGTTATCGTCGTCGACGGCAGCACCGAGGAAAAGCTCGCCCCCGCGGGGCAACGAGCTCGCACGAAACCGCAGCTTCTGCGCGCCGACCAGATCGCCCCCGACCAGGAGATCGACGCCGCGCCCACCCGCCGCGACGATATGGCCTTCTGGCTCTACAGCTCGGGCTCGACCGGCAAGCCGAAAGCAGTCGTCCACCTCCACCACGACATCCCCTACACATGCACCACATACGCTGAGCAAGTGCTCGGCATCACCGAAAAAGACACCACCTTCTCGACCACCGGCCTCTTCCACGCCTACGGCTTCGGCAACAACCTCACCTTTCCCTACTGGGTCGGCGCGTCGACCGTCCTCCACGCCGGTCGGCACACGCCCGCGACTGTGCTGGAAACGATCGAAAATAGAAAACCGACTCTCTTCTTCTCGGCGCCAACGCTCTACAACGCCATGCTCAACTTCGAAGGCGCGAAGAGCCGCAACCTCAGCTCGATCCGCCACTGCGTCGCCGCCGCGGAGGCGCTGCCCGCGGAAGTCTGGCGGCGTTGGAAGGACGCTTTCGGGCTGACGATCCTGGACGGCGTCGGATCGACCGAGATGCTCCACATCTACTGCTCGAATCGACTCGACGACGTGAGGCCAGGATCGAGCGGCAAGCCAGTCCCCGGATACGAGCTGAAGATCCTCGACGACGAGGGAAAACCAGTCCCGAAAGGTGAGGCCGGCGACCTGTACGTGAAAGGCGACAGCGCGCTCGCCCTCTACTGGGCGCAGCACGAGCGCTCGAAGCGTTCGATCCTCGGCGACTGGTTCTTCACCGGCGACCGCTACCGCGTCGACGGCGACGGCTTCTACTGGTACGAAGGCCGCTCCGACGACATGATCAAGGTGAGCGGCCTGTGGGTCTCGCCGATCGAGATCGAGTCGGCGCTGCTCGAGCATCCGGCGGTGGCCGAGAGCGCGGTCGTCGGCGTGTCGGTCGACGGCTTCACAAAGATCAAGGCGTTCGTCATCGCCAAGAGCGATGCCGTCGCCGGCGCGGCGCTCGTGGCCGAGCTGCAGGAGCATTGCAAGTCGCGCCTCCAGCGCTTCCAGTACCCCCACCTGATCGAGTTCGTTCCCGACCTCCCGAAGACCGTGACCGGCAAGATCCAGCGCTACAAGCTCCGCGAGAAGGAAGCAACCCCTGCCTAGCCATATCGCCGTCTTGCCTTGCGACGGAGCGGGCAAGGAGGTCGTTCCCGAGGCGATCAAGGTCCTTCGCGCCGCAGGTGGCGACTTCGACTTTCAGGAGTACGAGGTCGACGCCGACCAGTTCATGCGCACCGGGGAGCCGATCCCGGCAAAGGTCTGGACCGACCTCGAGAAGGCCGATTCCATCCTTTTCGGCGCGGTGGGCGATCCGCGCCTCAGCGACGCCGCCTATCTCGCCGGCGTTCTACTGCGCCTGCGCTTCGAGCTCGACCTATACGTCAACCTACGGCCGGCCAAGCTCTACGACGACCGGCTGTCGCCGCTGCGTCGCGAGGACCGTCGCAAGGTCGACCTCCTGATCGTCCGCGAGAACACCGAAGGCCTATATGTAGGCATGGGTGGTCGCTTCAAAAAGGGGACCGAGGACGAGGTCGCGATCCAGGAAGACCTCAACACGTACCTGGGGGTGACCCGGATCATCGAGTACGCATTCGGCGCCGCCCAGCGCGAGGTCGTCATGGTCGACAAGTCCAACGCCATGACGCATGCCGGCGCGCTCTGGCAGCAGCAGTGGAAGGCCATCGCCAAAAAGCATCCCGACATCAAGACCCGTCACCTATACGTGGACGCGGCCGCGATGCAGCTGGTGCGCGACCCGACTCAGTTCGACGTGATCGTCACCGGCAACCTCTTCGGCGACATCCTGTCCGACCTGACCGCGGAGCTGATCGGTGGGATGGGCATCGCGCCCTCCGGCAACATCAACCCCGAGACGAAACGGGGCCTGTTCGAGCCGGTCCACGGGACCGCGCCGGACATCGCCGGCCGCGGCGTCGTCAACCCGATCGGGGCGATTCTGAGCGCATCTATGATGGTTAGACACCTGGGTTACAAGGAAATGGCAAGCGCGATCGAGGGTGCGGTCGGGTCGGCCATCCGCGCAGGCGAATGCACCCACGATCTCGGCGGAAACCTGTCGACCCATGAAGTCGGTGACGCGGTGGCGAAGAGGCTCAAGGACTAAGTTGCCTGAACCGACCAGACAAGCCGGATCTTATCGGCTCGGGACGCCGAGGCGTGCGTTAGGGGGCCCGGCCCTTCGTCGTCACGCATCGTCCGATGCGCTCCTCCTCCGGCCACCCCTGCCTTCGCCTCGGCGCCCCGACCGGCGCCTTTCAGGCGCCTGCCGCAATCTCCGGCCGGTCCGGCCGGTCCAGGCAACTTGACCGTGGCCATGACGATGACCGAGAAGATCCTGGCTCGAGGAGCCGGGCGCGAGAGCTTGCGGCCCGGCGACTTGGTCCTGGCCAAGGTCGATTTCGCCATGGGCCACGATCTGACCATCCCGCCCGCCGGAAAGATCATGCGCGAGCAGATGGGCGCGGAGAGGATCTGGGATCCCGATCGCGTGGCGGTGACGCAGGACCACTTTCAGCCGGCCAAGGACGCCGCAAGCGCGACGCTCGGCCGCCTGACGCGCGAGTTCTCGCACGATATGGGAATCAAGTGGTACTTCGAGGTGGGTCAAGGCGGCATCTGCCACACGGTGCTGCCTGAGAACGGGCTCGTGCTACCCGGCGAGCTCGTCGTCGGGGCCGACTCGCACTCCTGCACCTACGGGGCGCTCAACAATTTCGCGACAGGGATTGGTTCGACCGACCTCGCATGCGTGCTCGCGTTGGGTGAGCTCTGGTTTCGTGTGCCAGAGACGCTGAAGTTCGTCTATCACAACCACCTGAAGGAGTGGGTCGAGGCGAAGGACCTGATCCTCTACGTCATCGGCCAGATTGGAGTTGACGGCGCGCGATCGAAGGCGATGGAGCACACCGGCGACGCGCTGAAGCACATCGACATGGAGGCTCGGCTGACCATGACCAACATGGCGATCGAGGCCGGCGCGAAGAACGGGATCATGGAGTTCGACGAGGTGACCAAGGAGTACCTCGACGGTCGCGCGAAGCGACCCTACACGCCGGTGACCTCCGACCCCGACGCGGAGTACGAGAAGGTTTTCGAGTTCGACGTCGAGGCGGTCGAGCTCGGCGTGGCCAAGCCGATGTCGCCCGACAACTACGCGCCGTTGTCCGAGGTCGCAGGCACGAGGCTCGACCAGGTGTTCATCGGCTCGTGCACGAACTCGCGCATCACCGACCTGCGCCGCGCAGCCGCCGTGCTGGAGAACCACAAGGTGGCGCCGGGAGTGCGACTGATCATCACACCGTCCTCCCATCAGGTTGCGATCCAGGCCGAGAAGGAAGGCTTGATCCGCACCTTCCTCGCGGCAGGCGCGGCGTGGACGACGGCGACCTGTGGGGCGTGCCTCGGTGGCCACATGGGCGTGCTCGGCGAGGGAGAGGTGTGCCTCAGCACGACGAACCGGAATTTCCCCGGCCGCATGGGTCATCCGAAGGCGCAGGTCTATCTCTCCAACCCCGCGGTCGCCGCGGCGAGCGCGGTCACGGGCGTTATCAGCCATCCAAGCGAAGTGCTCGACAAGATGCCCGCCGCGATTCGATGACCCTGCCTAAGGTCGTGCGCGGCCGCGCGTGGACATTCGGGGACAACATCGACACCGACCAGATCATCCCGGCGAAGTACGCGATCTACTCGCTCGATGAGAAGGAGCTCGGCAAGCACGCGATGGATGGTGTCCCTGGCCGTGAGGCTTGGGCGACGCAGGTCACACCCGGCGACATCCTCGTCGGCGGCTCCAACTTCGGCTGCGGCTCCTCGCGCGAGATCGCTCCCGTCGCGATCCGGGGCGCCGGCATCTCACTCGTGGTCGCGGACTCCTTCGCGCGCATTTTTTTTCGCAACGCGATCAACATGGGCTACCCAATCCTGCAGTCGCCGCAGGCTGCGAAAGGGGTCGAGGAAGGCGACGAGCTGGAGGTCGACCTCGAAGAAGGCATCATCCGCAACTTCACCAAGGGCGACGAGTATCGCTGCGAGCCCTTTCCGCAGTTCATGAACGAGTTGCTGCGTATGGGCGGACTCGTGCCGTGGGTGCGAAAGCAGCTCGAAGAGAGGCGGCGCGCGGCGCCAATCCGCGGTTGACGCCAACCGATCACCCCCACCCGCCGCTTCGCGGGACGCTCCCGCGCCGCCGGCGCGGGAACCCTAGTAGGTTGCGGGGAGGTGAAGACATGCAGCCCGTCGACCTGCAGGAGCCTCTCGAAGAGCTCGCGCGCGACGCCAAACGCTTCGCCCACGACTTGACATTTCCGCCCGCGGACAAGATCCGGATCTACGACGACACGCTCCGCGACGGGGAGCAGATGCCCGGAGTGGCGATCACCCCGAAGGACAAGTACGAGCTTGCCCGAATGCTCTCCGACATCGGAGTGCATGTGATGGATGTCGGCTTCCCGTCAGTGTCGGAGGGGGAGAGGGAGACGCTGCGCCTCGTGCTCGAAGGCCGCAAGCGCGGTGAGCTGAGGCCAGACCTCGAGGTCGTCTGCATGATGCGCTCGACCAGGGGCGACATCGACGCGACCATGCAAGTGATCGACAAGCTCGGCCACAAGCGCGAAGACGTGACGTACTTCATCTTCACGTCGGCGTCAGACCTGCACGTCAAGTACAAGCTCGGCAAGACGCTGCTGCACCGCGACGGCATCCCCGAGTCCGAGTGGCTCGAGCTCCCCGTCTCGTACTACCGCGAGGCAAACCTGCGGATGATGTGCGAGGCGATCAAGTACGCGCGCGAGCAGGGCGCCACATCGATCGAGTTCGGCGGCGAGGATGGCAGCCGAGCCGACGTCGACTACATCGCCGAGATCCATCGCGAAGGCCTCAAGGCAGGCGGCACGCGACCGTCGACGCCTGACACCGTGGGCTGCTACTCGCCGTTCGCCGTGCGCGAGTACATACCGGCGATCAAGGCGGCGGCGCCGGACGCGCCGCTCGTCGTGCACTTTCACAACGACCTCGGTCTCGGCGCGTGGAACACGGTGATGGCGCTGGGTTCAGGTGCGGAGTTCTTCACCACGAGCATCAACGGCATCGGGGAGCGAACCGGCAATGCACCGATGCATCAAGTCCTCATGCAGCTGCGCTACCTGTTCGGCATCGAGATCCCGGGCTTCAAGTACGACAAGCTGCGCACGCTCGCTCGAAGCCTGGAGCGGATGAGCGGGATCCCCGTCCAGCCCACCGAGCCGGGAATCGGGCTCGACGTCTTCAGCCATGAGTCAGGAATCCACACCGCGGGCATGCTCATCCACCCGGCGATCTACCAGTTCATCCCGCCAGCCGACTTTGGCGCCGAGATCACATACGTGTACGGCAAGCACTCGGGCGCCCTGGTCATCGAGCACGCGTTGCGCCACGCGGCCATCGCTCCCGAGCCTGAGCTGGTCGCGCGGGTGCTTGCCGAGGTGAAGCGCATCCGCGAGGAGCGTGCGGAGCGGAGCGACTTCTCGGATTTCCACCGCCGGTACTACGATCACCTGAACCGCATGGGATTGACCGCGGACGAAGTGGTCGACATCGCGAAGGCGCTCAACGCCTGATGGCGACCACCACCCGCGCGGACGCGGCGACGCGCGAGGAGTACCTGAACCTGCACCGCTGGATGTGCATGGCCAAGGCGCTCGACGACCGCATGCACATCCTGGTCAAGCAAGGCCGCGCGCCGTTCGTCGGCTCGAGTCGCGGACATGAAGGCATCCAGGTCGCCTCCACGGCGGCGTTGACGCCCGAGGATTGGCTCGTTCCTCACTACCGCGGGCTCGCCAATGCCATCGTGCGCGGGCTGACGATGAAAGAGTGGATGCTGGCCGTATTCGCGAAGGCGGGCGATCCGCTGTCGGCCGGCCGCAACATCCCCGGCGGCTGCTACAGCTATCACAAGCTGCAGATAGCGCCCGTCTCTCAGGTCGTGGCGAGCTGGATCCCGAAGGCGGCGGGGATCGCCTACGCCGCCAAGCTCAAGCGCGAGAACACGGTGACCCTCTGCACCTTCGGCGACGGCGCGACGAGCCAGGGCGAGTTCCACGAGGGTGTCAACTTCGCGGCCGTGCACAAGCTGCCGGTCGTGTTCGT
Source organism: Candidatus Dormiibacterota bacterium (assembly GCA_035636935.1). Classification (GTDB taxonomy): domain Bacteria; phylum Chloroflexota; class Dormibacteria; order Dormibacterales; family Dormibacteraceae; genus 40CM-4-65-16. The sequence continues at coordinate 6,373 of DASPYE010000200.1, forward strand.
CTGCGAGAACAACAGCTACGCGATATCGGTCCCGATCCGCCTCCAGATGGCGAACCCGAACGTCGCCGACCGGGCGGCAGGCTACGGGATCCCCGGCGTGACCATCGACGGCACGGACGTGCCCGCCGCCTACAAAGCCGCCCGCGACGCGGTGGCCCGCGCGAGAAGCGGGCAAGGACCGACCTTGATCGACGCCAAGATCTGGCGCATCAACCCCCATACCTCCGAGGACAACCACCTCAAGTACCGGACCAAAGAGGAAATCGGCGAGGCCGCCCGCCACGACCCGATCACCCGCTTTGAGGCGTGGCTGCTGGAGCGCGGGTGGATCACGACCGAAAGCGCCGCCGAGGTCCAGGCCGCGTCGGACAAGGAGGCGTCGGAGGCGGCCGACTGGGCTGAGCAGCAGCCCGACCCCCTACCCGAGGACGCGCTGAGAAACGTCTTCGCCTAGAGATACAACTCAAGATCCCGAAGTTAGACTGACTGCGATTTGGAGACCGAGCCCCCCGAGTCTCACGATTCGACTCCGCCCACCGACTCTTCGGAGACGACCGAGGAGCCGGTTCGCGCCGTCCCGACCAGGGAAACCACGCCTGTCTGGGCGCAGACCAAGCCCGCGGCTCCGGTCGCTGTGCCGACCGAGCCGGCGGACGCAGTTCCCGCCGAGAAAGGCGATCCCGACTGGTCGAAGCCCGAAGCCTCGACCAACGGAGGCGGCGCCAAGAAGAAGAAGCCGCCCGAATGGGCGCAGACCGTGCCGACCGATCCCGGTGAGTCGACCGCCGAAGCGGTCACCACCGAACCTCCTCCGGCGGACGTCGCCGACATAAATGCAACAGAGCCGCCTGAGGCCGAACCACAGGCGGACGAGCCGATGGCCACCGAACCGTCGGAGGTCGAAGCCGAGGTCGGGGTGTCGCCCATCACGGAGCCCCCGAAGACGGACGAGCCGCTGGCCAGTGAACCGCCGGAAGTGGAAGCCGAGGTCACATTGGCGCCCATCACCGAGCCCCCGAAGACGGACGAGCCGCTGGCCGGTGAACCGCCGGAAGTCGAAGCCGACATCACATTGGCGCCCATCACGGAGCCCCCGAAAGCGGTTGCGGCGGATGCACTGAAGTCCACCTGGCCGCCGGCGTCCGAGTCCGCAACTGCTCCGCCGGTCGAGACCGACATCTGGCCCCCAGAGCCGCCGACCGAGCACGCGATGCCGGCGTGGCCGCCGCCCTCCGAGCTCGACGAGCCCGATATCCCCGCCCAGGCGATCCCGAGCTGGCCCGACTCGTTCGACGCGACTCCGGCGGCTCCCGCCGCGCAAGCGCCCACCGTGCCGGTGGCTCCAGCCGTCAAGCCGGGCGCAGGTGGCACCACACCTCCGACCCTGTCGCCGGTCCCCCCGCGGGCCGAACCCATGCCAGCGCCCGCCACGACTCCGGCGCCACCGGCGCCGCCGACCTCGCCCGCAGCGGCACCCGCGGTCGCCGCGACCCCAGCGGCGCCTTCGAACGTGGCTCCCGCGCCTAGCCAACCCGTCGCGCCCCCGCAGCCTGGACTGCCTTCGCGTCCGGCGTGGGCGCCGAAGGCACAGGCCGAGCCCGCTGGGCCGGGGCCGCCTCACACCAAGCCGCCCTCGGCAATCAACGTGCCCGCCTGGGCCCCGCGTGTGCCCCTGGCCGCGGAACCCGGTACGCCGACCTGGTTCTCGCCCAAGGAGCAGGTTCCGCACACCACCTCGCAGCCGGCCGCCCAGCCGGCGCCGGCGCGGCAGCCCGCACCCGCGCCCGCACCGCCGGTCGCAGGCGGCCAGTTGCCCGTCGCGAAGGTACCGGCCGCGCCGGCCCAGCCGGCGCAGCCCGGCGGTACCCAGTCGGCGTGGCAGGTGGTCGATCAACCCAGGAAATCCGGGCCTCACGGCAAGGTCGAAAGCGGGCCGACGGCGGAGGACCGCTCGTACGCGGAGTGGTTCGCCTGGGCCAAGCGGGGAGGAGCTCCAGCGAGCGCATGCCACGCGGCGGCTCAGGGTGCGTTCAAGGCGTTGTCGACCGGCAAGGACGTCACCACCGCGGTCCAGTGGGCGACGGCGGCCATGAGCCGTCCGCCGGAGAACGTGTCCTACACCCGCCAGACCTACTGCGCCTGGTTCTCACTTGCGAACATCGACCTGAACCTCGACCAGCATCGGGCGCACGCCTTCGCGATGGCGGCCGTGCAGGTGCTCGACGCCGGCCAGGACGCGGCCGCGGCGCACGCGGCGGGCCTTGCCGCTGCCGGCATCAAATAGGGTCCTCTAGCGCAGGTTTCGGACCGTTCGGTTCGCGACCGTTCTGGCGGCGCATGAAAGCATCAGGGCACCGGCGATGAGAAACAGCAACGTAGGGTTGGCTGGTCCATGATTTCCGTTTGGCTCACGTTGCCGACCAGTGACTACCGCAGCTCTCGCCGCGCCTGGCCAACCGGGTCGATACGGTCGGCCAGCCGCCGCATGTACCTCGTCAGCAGACCCGAGCGTGAGTGCGCGTAGCGGGCGATCGTGCGAGCCTCGTCCATGCGGGCGCGGCGCTCAGACAGCATCCTCGCGAAGTCTTCCGGTCCGGGTTCCATAGGGATCATCGCGTTTGCCTCCTCAGCCGATGGTGTTCAGGCGCCGCAGCGCCTCGTCGATGTCGATCTCTCCTCGAGCTACCTGCTCCATCAGCTCGACGCGCGACGGTGCGGAGGAGGCGGCCTTCTCGATGCCGAGCTTGCCCAGAAGTCCATCGAATCGCGCTCGCGCCGTCGGATAGCTCACACCCAGGTGCCGCTCGAGGTCCTTCATGTTTCCGCGCGATGCGAGGAAGACTCGAAGCACCTCCCGGTCCTCGTCGGTCAGAACGCAGAACTCGCACTGCGCGAATGCGCCCGACAACTCCGTTTCGCACGCTGGGCAGCTCAGCCTGGTCAGCGCCAGCCGGTGATTGCAGACCGGGCAGGTGGAAGGTGGGCGCCGTGCCTGGGTTCGCGCCATCAGGAGACGCTCACCTTGATGTTGCCCATTGTGCATTCGAGGTCGAGGGTGCCGGCTCCCGAACCGACTGTGACATCGCGGCTGTCCTTCGTAATGCTGTCGCCCTCGATGGCGACCTTGCCCATCGTCGTGCGCGCGTTGATGCGCACGCTCGAATCCCTTGCCAGGTTCACCTTGACCTGTCCCATCTCGCAGCGAATCGAGCTCTTGCCCGAGTCGATGCGTCCGTACGCATCGATGTTTCCTGCCATCACGGACAGGTTGATCGGGCCTCGAAATTCGCCGACCTTGCAGTTGCCTGCCTGAACCTCCGCCTCGATTGGGCCGTTGAGACCCTGCATCCTTAGGTTGCCTGCCTGAACGTCAGTCGTCAGCGGCAGGGAGGGGTTCATACGGATGGTCAGCCTGCGACCGAACTCGAAGCCATTCACGACGACGCGAGCCTGGGGCCGGCTGAACTCGAACGAGGTGTCTCCGTTGACCGGCGACTGCTCAATGACAAGCGTGTCGCCGTCCTGGCGCGCCCGGTGCGGGCCGTCCGCGACGGCCGAAGTCACGCTTGGGTCGCCGACGATCTCGGTGTTGCCAAAGCGGGAGACCACCCTGACCTGCCGGACAGCCTCGCTTGCGGGCGAGTCGGCCGGGGCCGGACTTTCGAGGGCCTCGAGGCGGGCCGCCCCTTCCTCGGCCGATATCGTGCCGGAAGCCACCTGGGTCAAGATTTCTCGCTGCAAGTCTTTCACGACATAAATTAGAAACCCACTATTGCTAATTTGTCAAGTCTCAAGCGAAAACCGCAAGTTTTCAACTCCGGATAAGCTAGCCCAGAGTGACGACCAGGATCGGAGTCATCGCTGACACGCACTGTCCGGAGTTCCTCGATCGCCTTCCCGAGCGCGTCTTCACCGCCCTGCAGGGTGTTGACCTGATCCTCCACGCGGGCGACATCACAGCGACCTCAACCCTCGACGCGCTGGCGACCATCGCCCCGGTCGAGGCCGTCCGCGGCGATCACGACATGAGCCTCGAATCGCTCCCGTCCGCGCGGGAGCTTACGGTCGAGGGCAAGCGCATCGTCCTGGTGCACGGCCATCGCTCGCGCTGGGGAGAGGAGCCCAGCACACTGTTGTGGACGCTGAGCCTGGGATACTGGCAACCGCACGGTGGGCTTCCGCGCAGCTTGCGGCGCCGTTTTCCAAACGCGGACGTGATCGCGTATGGGCACACGCATCGCGGTCACATGAGCAAGGTCGCCGGGGCGCTCCTTTTCAATCCAGGCGGTGTGCATCAGTGGAACCCGTCGACAGCGACGCGTCGTCTCGCCCAACATCCAGGCTGGTTCGAGTGGTGCTGGCTCCAGGTCGCGCGCCATATGCGGCGCTACGAGTCGCCCTCCGTCGGCATCCTCGAGATCGATGAGGACGGAATCGTGCCGCGCATCATCGGCATATAGAGTCTTGGACGTGCCCGTCACCTACCGTTCCGCCACGCTCGAAGACGCCGCGCTAGGGGCGGACTTGATGACGGCTGCGTACCCGCCCTTGCCGCATGACCCAGTGATCACCCGCTATCGGTGGGAGCGGCCACGGACGGGTTACACACAAGAGCGGTTCATCGCCGAGAACGGCATTCGGCCGATCGCCTACCTTGAGTTCTTCCACGGCCCATGGGAGAAGCTTCCCGACCGTCACTGCGAAGTCGAGGCATGGCTCCCCCGAGCTGAGCTGGATCAGGAGCTTCTTGTCCAGCTGTGGTCGTGGATCGGCGACCGCGCGGTCGAAGACGGGTCGCGGCTGCTTCTGGCGTTCTGCGGCGAGGACGAGCCGGAGGCGCTCGCGGCGCTCGCGGCGCTAGGCTACCAGCGGGAAAGGGCGGAGAAGGTGTGGGAGCTGGACCTCAAGGCGAACGGCGCGCGCCTGGTGGCCGACGCCCATTCATCTCGCCAGAAGGCGGCCACGGACGGAATCGAGCTCGTGACTCTTGACGCTTGGGATGATCCCGACCGGCTGCGAAAGCTTTACGAGATGGATGCAGTCACCAGGCTGGACGTTCCGACGTCGCTGCCGATCATCACCGAGACGTTCGAGGATTTTCAGCGCCGCCTCAGCGGGCCTGACAGGCGAGCCGACCGGACCTGGATCGCGCTCGATGGCGCGCGTCCGGTGGCCGTCTCTTACCTCAGGTTCCCCCCGGTCCGGGGCATCGTGTGGACGGGCTATACGGCCTCACATCCCGAATATCGGGGCCGCGGTCTGGCGAAGGCGGTGAAGTTGCAGACTCTCGCCCAGGCCGTCGATCTCGCGCTGCCGTACGTGTGCACAGACAACGACGCTGAGAACGCGGCGATGCTCCACATCAACGAGAAGCTGGGCTACGTCCGCCGGCCGGGATTCGTCGAGCACCACAAGCGGGTAACAAATAGAGGTGCCTAAGACCAAGGACTACTACGACGTGCTGGGCGTGTCGCGGTCGGCGACGCAGAAGGAGATCTCCTCCGCCTTCCGCAAGCTCGCCCGCCAGCACCACCCCGACCTGAACGCCGGCGACAAGCAGGCGGAGGCACGCTTCAAGGAGCTGTCGGAGGCCCACGAGGTGCTCTCGGACGCGAAGAAGCGGAAGCTGTACGACGAGTTCGGCGAGAACTGGGCCTCTGCGCAGGCCGCGGGCGTCGAGCCGGGCGCGGGGCGCGGCGGTGGATTCCGGCCCAGCGCCGGCGGCCAGCGGGTCGAATACCGAACGGTCAGCCCCGACGACATTGAAGACCTCTTCGGCGAAGGCGCCGGATTCGGCGACATCTTCGGGTCGATCTTCGGCAACGCCCGGGGCCGAGCGCGCCAGCAGCCTGTCGACGTCGAGGCGCCCATCACCGTCAGCCTGGCGGAGGTATACAGCGGAACCTCCCGGACGGTCGAGCTGCCGGGAGGAAGGCGTGTCGAGGTGAAGGTGCCCGCCGGTGTCAAGGAAGGGACGGTACTGCGGGTGCCGGGTCTCCGCGCCACCGTGCAGCTCGCGCCGGACCCGATTTTCACGCGTGAGGGCAAGGATGTGCGAGTCGCGGTGCCGGTACCGCTGCATATCGCGCTCCGTGGGGGCGAGGTCGCAGCGCCGACGCTCAAGGGCGGACAGGTCAAGTTCAAGGTTCCGCCCGAGACGCAGAACGCGACGAAGATCCGCCTGCGAGGGCTTGGCATGCCGGACCCGAAGGGCGGACCGCCCGGCGACATGTACGCCGAGGTCCGGGTCCAGCTGCCCGTGCCGATGGACGACCCCACCCGCAAGTGGGCCGCCGAGCAGCCAATCTGAAAGCCGCCTCCAGCAGGCGCCTGCTGCTCCCGCTCGTCTTCATCTCGGGCATGGCATCCCTCGGCGTGGAGTTCGGGGCCTCGCGTCTGCTGGCGCCCTACTTCGGCACGAGCCTTTACGTGTGGGGCGTCCTGATCGGGCTCATCCTCATCTACCTGTCGGCCGGCTACGTGATCGGTGGGCGGCTTGCGGACAGGCATCCGCGGGAGGAGGTTCTCTACCAGATCACGGCGTGGGCGGGACTCTGGATCGGCATCATCCCGCTTGTCAGCTATCCGATTCTCCTGATCTCGCAACAGGGTTTCAAGGAGCTCAGTGTCGGCCTGGTCGCGGGCACGCTGCTCGCGGTGGTGGTGCTGTTTGCAGCGCCAGTGATCCTGCTCGGATGCGTGAGCCCCTTCGCGATCCGCCTTCTGCTGCGCGACGTCGAGACAGGGGGCAACACCGCGGGTCGCGTGTACGCGCTGTCCACCGCCGGAAGCATCCTGGGCACGTTTCTTCCGGTGTTCTGGTTCATTCCGGCGTACGGCACGCGACCAACACTCGAGGGATTCGGCCTGGTCCTCGTCGCCGTGTCTGTCGCGGGGCTGTGGCGGTGGCCCCGCCGCCGGGTCTACGCATCATTCGCGGTCGCTGTGATCCTGGCGTGGATCTTTCTGCCCTCGGGCATCAAGCCGCCGCAGGTCGGACAGTTGATCTACGAGAAGGAATCCGCCTATGGCTATATCCAGGTCGTGCGCGATGGCACCAAGACGGAGCTCATCCTCAACGAGGGGGAGGCGGTCCATTCCATCTACGACACCCAAAGCCTGCTCACCGGCGGGCCGTGGGACTACATGCTCGTCGCCGATTCCTTCCGCCCCGCCGAACAATCAGAGATCACTCCCATGAGCGTCGCGATCCTCGGCCTGGCCGGCGGCACCGCGGCGCGTCAGTACACCGCTGCCTTCGGCAACGGCGTGCAGATCACCGGCGTCGAGATCGACCCCGACATCCTGGCCGTCGCCCAGCGGTACTTTCACCTCGATGAGCCGAATGTGCATCCGGTCGTTGGGGATGCGCGCTACTGGCTGGACACCCAAGCCGCGAAGTACGACGTCATCGTGATGGACGCGTACCGCCAGCCCTACATCCCGTTCCACCTCACGACGCGCGAGTTCTTCACCGAGGTTCGCGACCACCTCGCTCCGGGTGGCGTGGCGGTCGTGAACGCGGGAAGGACGGCGAGCGATTACCGGCTCGTCGACGCGCTGGCGAGCACGATGGCCGCGGTCTATCCGAACGTGTTCCTCGTCGACGTGCCGGCCTTCAGCAACACGCTCGTCTACGGGACGATGGAGCCGACGACCATTGAAGACGTGCAGCACAACCTTGGCCTGATCACCGAGCCCCTGGCGCAGAACGTGGCGCGCAGCGTGATCAACGAGGGCCGGCTACGCGTGTCCCCTTACCACAGCCAGGTCTTCACCGACGACCTGGCGCCGGTCGAGCGGTTGATCGACGAGATCATCTTCGGCTACGTCACCGGTCGCTGAGGGCAAGGGTAGGGCTTCGTTTAGGTCTCTCCAGGATGCAAAGCTCCACGCACCTGTTGACCCGCCAGCGACTGATCTGACTCAAGGCAGAGGAGCCGCACTCGTCCGGTCGCGACGATGCGGTCGCTTTCGTCGATCACCTGCGCTTGCCAGACCTGCGTTTGCCGGCCTCGTGTGATCGGCGTCGCGACCGCTCGCAACCGAGCGCCGGCCCGTACGGCGCGAATGAAGCTCGTGTTGTTCTCCAGGCCGACCACATGTTGCCCGCGCTCGCGCGCGAAGAGGTAAGCGCCCATGGAGGAGAGGGTCTCGATGATGCCGCAGTGCACGCCGCCGTGGACGATCCCATAACCCTGTAGGTGCTGCTGCCCGACTGTGAGCTCGGCGCGCACCTCGTCTTTGGTGGCGTGCGTGATGGTTATGCCCATCGCCTGAACCCATCCTTCCGGGATCTCGTTCAGCTGCCGCGAAAAGTCTTTGACCACGATCGCCAATGCTAATCGCGAGAAAAAGCTGAGGGCCGGGCAACGGCCCGGCCCTCACGTCTCTACGTTCGCGGTGCTACCGCCTCCGACTCCAGGAGTCGGTGCGGGATCAGAAGCCTAGAGGCTTACGTCCTCCCGAGCTCCCAGCTGGCAAACGAGGCGGCTTGCACCACGACTCGGTATATCCAAGCTTCGCCTCACCTCCTTGCCCCACGGGCGTTGAACTTCGCCGCAAATACTACCGAATAAACTTCTCGCTCGATGCCTCGCCGTTACGTTGCCGTGTGCGGAGCCTCCGAGGCGACGCCATCTCAGCTCGACGCGGCGCGCGAGGTGGGGAAGCTTCTCGCCCGAGGTGGCGCGGTGGTGATCAACGGCGGCTACGGCGGCGTGATGGGCGCCGCCAGCGAGGGAGCGGCAATCGAAGGCGGTACCGTCGTCGGCATCCTGCCCGACTCCGACCGCGCCGAAGTCAACGCGCACCTCACGATCGCCATCGCGACGGGACTTGGCCAGGCGCGGAACGCGGTGATCGTCACCGCGGCGGACAGCGTCATCGCGATCGGTCAGGGGTGGGGGACGCTCAGCGAGATCGCGCTTGCGCAGAGATTGGGACGGCCTGTCTTCGCGCTCGACACGTGGGGCGTCAAAGGCCTCGAGGTCGTTCATTCGCCCGCGGAAGCGGTGGAACGCGCGCTTGGGGACTGAGCTTTTTTCTGTGCCCCCATCCGGTCCGGTCGCTCCGCGACCGGACCACCTTCCCCCGCGAGCGGCGAAGGGCCGTATCACAAAGCGCGTTGTGCAGAAGCCGGACGGTCGCTACCTCATCTACTACGAAAAAGGGAAGGCTTGAGCGAGCTCCGCTGGAACCCGCTGCTCGAAGAGTGGGTCACGGTCGCGCCGTGGCGGCAGGACCGCACCTATCACCCTACGGCCGAGCATTGCCCGCTCTGCCCGACCCGGCCGGGCATGACGGAGACCGAGATCCCAGAGGCCGACTATCACATCGTGGTTTTCGAGAACCGCTTTCCGTCCTACACGGGCGACCAGGGCCGCGCCGAGGTCGTCTGTTACACACCAGACCACGACTCGTCCCTGGGACAACAGTCGGTCGATCACATCCGTGACCTCATCGAGGTGTGGCGTGACCGCACTCACGAGCTCGGCCGCCTCCCGAACGTCCGCTATGTCTACGTCTTCGAAAATCGCGGCGAGGAGATCGGGGTCACGCTGAGCCACCCGCACGGCCAGATCTACGCGTATCCATTTGTCCCGCCGGTGCTCGTTCGCGAGCTCGCAGCCGAGGCACGGCACATGCGCCAGACCGGGCGGTGCCTGTACTGCGACGTCATCAAAGGGGAGGAAGACGGAGCGCGCACCGTGCTGCGCGACGAGCGTTGGATCGCCTTCGTCCCTGCCTTTGCGCGCTGGCCTTACGAGGTCCACCTCGCGCCGCTCGAGCATCGTGGCGGATTGAGCGACCTCGATGAGGCGGACGACGAATCGTTTGCGCGCAGCCTCAAGGGATTGCTCCAGAAATACGACCGGCTCTTCGACAGGCCGCTCCCCTATGTGATGGCGATGCATCAAAAGCCACCGGGCCGCGCGGGCCGCCACCATCACTTCCACATCGAGTTCTACCCGCCCAACCGGACCCGCGACAAGCTGAAGTACCTCGCTGGGTCGGAGCTTGGGGCCGGGGCCTTCATTCTCGACGCCAGGGCGGAGGACACGGCCGCGGAGCTTCGTGCCCTCTGATCATGCATGGCACGGGCGAGCGCCTGGCCGCGTGAACCTGATCGGCGAGCACGTCGACTATCTCGGCGGGATCGTCCTGCCTGCCGCGGTCGATCGCTTCACCGAGGTCTCTGGACATGATGCGGCGGAATGGTCGATCGAAAGCGAAGTAGCCGGCGGCCTTGCTTACGTGCGGGCGGTCGGCGCCGAGCTGGGCGCGAAACCGCAGGCGGTGCACGTCGAATCGCAGGTTCCACCGAACGCCGGGATCAGCTCGTCGGCGGCACTCCTCGTCGCTGTCGCCGCTGGATTGCAGCCCGACCTCGACGGCAAGGAGGCGGCGCTCGCGTGCCAACGCGCCGAGCAGAAGGCGACCGGTGTGCAGGTAGGTGTGATGGATCAGTTCGCCTCCGCCCTCGGACGACGGGGTAGCGCGCTCCTGCTCGATTGCGCCACCCTGGAGTACCAGGTGGTGCCATTCCCGGACGAGGTAGCGATCGCGGTCATCGACTCCGGCGAGCATCGCTCGCTGGCCGCTACGCCGTACAACCAGCGCCGGCGCGAAGCCGAATCCGGTCATCCGAAAAGACGCCGCCACGTCGACTCGGAGATCGCGCGGGTCCGCAAATTTGTGGATGCCCTCCACGACCGAGATTTCTGGCGCATGGGGGAGCTGTTGAAGGAATCGCATGCGAGCTTGCGCGATGACTTCGAGGTGTCGACGCCCACGGTGGACTCGCTCGTCGAGCGGGCGTGGTCGGCCGAAGGTTGCTACGGCGCCCGCATCATGGGTGCGGGCTTCGGCGGCAGTGTGCTCGCGCTTGTCGATCGCGAACAGATGAGGCCATTCATGACTGACGTCGGGCAACCGGTTCTGTTCTGTTCGACGGCTGATGGGCCGTTCGCGCGTTGAGCGACTCCCTTTTCATGCCGCTGGCGCAGCGCGCGGCCGGCCGCCGCGAGCTCACCGGATGGGAGGCCGTGTGGATGGCGCTCGGCGAAGGCGAAGCAGAGCGCCTGACGATTGGCATCGGCAGCGGCTGGAAGCCGATCGAGGTTCCGCGTCAGCTCGCGGCGCAAGAGGGCAGGCAGTCGGTGTGGTATCGGACCGAGTTTCCGCGCCCGGATCACGCCGGCCGCGTCGTCTTACGCATCGGCGGCGCGTTTCTCGCCACCAACGTTTGGCTGAACGGCCGGCTGCTCGGCTCGCACTACGGCTATTTCGCTCCATTCGGCTTCGACCTCACGCCCTATCTCAAGGCCGAGAACCTGCTCGTCATCTGCTGCGAGTCGCCGGTCGAGCCGGAGCCCGAGAAGAAGCGCCACATCATGGGCCTGTTCAACGACGGCGACCTCAAGCCATATCCCGCATCGGCCTATTCGAGCTTGCCCGACAGCTTCCGGCTCGAGGTGCCTGTTGGGCTGTGGCGCCCGGTCGAGCTCGAGTACGTCGGGCCTATCGCGGTCGACTGGATGCGCATCAAGCCGAGCTTCGAGGGCGGCGACGGAAGGCTGGAGGTGGACGCGCGGCTGCGCAACCTCGACGGCCGGCAGATGGACGGCGAGGTTGAGTTCGTGGTGCCCGTGCCAGATCGTGACCCGCTGCGCCTCAGGCGTGAGGTGCACCTCGGCGGCGGAGCAGAGGAGACAGTGACGATGCGCCTGGCGCTCCCCGCCGCGAAGAAATGGGAGCCCTGGCGCTTTGGAGCGCAGCCGATATACCGCGCCGAGCTCATCACGCGCACGGCCGATGGCGTCGAGTCTTCGCGCGTCGAGGAAACCTTCGCGTTTCGCGAGCTGACCGCCGACATCGGCCCGCGTCGCTGGAGTCTTCGCGTCAACGGCCGTCCCATGTTCCTTCGCGGCGCGTGCTACGCGCCGGCGTACCGGCTCGACGAGCTGAATGCCGAAACTCTCGCGGCAGACATCGCGGGGGCCAAAAGGGCAAACGTCGATGCGTTGCGGGTCGTGGCCAACGTTCTGCCAAGGGACTTCTATCGGCTCGCGGACGAAGCGGGCATGCTCGTGCTGCAGGACCTTCCGCTCACGGGCACCTACGTCTATCACGCCCGAGGCGATGAGTCGCGCTTTTTCGAGACCGCGGCGCGCCAGCAACAGGCCGAGATGGTCGCGATGCTGCAGAACCATCCCTCGATCGCGGTGTGGATCGCGCACGACAACCCGCCGTGGCTCGCCACGAATTTCGACCTCGGCGACGTCCACTCTGTGCGTCAGAACCACTCGATCGACCAGGATCTGAAGGCGGCGTTCGAGCGCCTCGACCCGAGCCGCCCGGCAATCGCGGCTTCGGGCGATATCGATCTTCATCTCGTGCTGGGCTGGTCAGACGGGTCGTGGCGCGACATTGCCCGCGTCGAGCCGTTGATGGTCAGCGCGTTCGGAGCGCAGTCCTTACCGAGCACCGACTCACCGGCCTGGGCCGGCATTGGAGATCGATGGCCGGTGGCGGATGACGAACCGGCGTGGCGCCACGCCGGGTTTCAGCCCGTCAACTGGGCCGAGCGTGGAGTGGGGCTTCCCTCGGGGCACCAGACGCTAGACGATTACTCACGCGCTTCGCAGGCGTACCAGGCGAAGCTGATCCGCTACACGGCGGAGCATCTGCGGACGCGGAAGTTCGAGTCGTGCTGGGGCGCGTTCGTCTATCACCTGGTCGATCCGTTTCCCGGGATTGGTTTTGGAATCCTGGATGGCGCCCGCCGCCCCAAGATGGCTCTCGAGGCGCTCGCCGAGGCATTCCGTGCGACGCGTCTGATCGTCGAGCCTCTTGCGTTCGAACCCGCGCGGCCGTTTGGGTTCGTGCAGCACCCGCGGGTTCCGTTTGCCGCGAGGCTGGTCATCGTCAACGACGATCCAGGCCTTGCGGGTCGAGGCGTGGTCCGCTGGTCGGTCTCGCGCGAAAAGGCAGCCGGCGCGCGAGGGCTCGATCGGGTCCGCGACGTCGTCCAGAAGAAGTCCTATTCGGGCACGGTCGAGGTCGAGATCCCGACGGCATTCGAGCCGGCCGTTATCGCGACCACGCTGAGCCTTCCCCTTGCCGCCGAGGGCGAGTACAAGCTCGAGGCATCGCTCGTGATCTCCGGCCACGATGTCGACCGGACCGAGCTCCCATTCCTGGTGGCTTCGGCCGCGAGGCCGAGCGCGCCGCGTCCCGAGATTCCGCGCTATCTCGCCGAGCGACTGGCCGACCTGCATAGCCTCCGTCCCGAGAAGTCCGGGCTCAGCTTCGCGCTCGAGAATCGCACGCGACCCGCCGTCCTGGTCGGGGTGACGGGGTTACGTTTGGACGGCGTTCTCGTCACCGGGCACCAGCTGCAGATCGAGACGAACGCGGGTCTCGCGCCCCTGCCCAAGCGGCTGGACATGCCGCTCGGCCGTCGCCTGGTCCTTCACGTGGTCACCGGCGAGCCCATCGGCTCGGGTGCCCACTCCCTCGAGGCGGACGTCACGGTGCCAGGCGTCGCGTCGGGCCGCCTTGTGATCGAGAACGGCGCCAACACGCGTGGCGAAGCGTGACCACGATGGCATACTTTCAGGCTTACGCAAGTCGACGCTTTACGAACCTGATTCCAATGCCCCGATAGGCGCGAAGGGAGGCCCTCCACCGCATGCCGACTGAATACGCAGTAATCATCCTGGCGGTGGCCGCCCTGATCACAGGTGGGCTCTATCTGATGACCCGCCGCCGGCGCAAGAAGAAGAAGTCCGCGCCTCCGGTTCGCCCCGCGGCCCCCACCAACCAGACAGCCGGCGTCGCAGCCACGTGGGCGCCGCCCGTTCCCGCGCGGCCGGCGGCGGTCGCGCCCACCATGGTCGCGCCGCCTCCTTCGTCGGGGTGGGGCTCGCCTGCGTCGCCCGCTGTCGCGTCACCCTCCTCCGCATCACCGAGCTGGGGTGCGCCGTCTTCGTCTCCTGCTCCCGCGTGGGGTGCCCCGCCGGGAGCTCCTCCGGCTTCCCCCGCTCAGCCTGCTGCGGCTCCGACCTGGGGCACACCCGCACCGGCCCCGGCCGCGGGCGACGCTCCGACATGGGGTTCGCCAGGGGCCGCCTCGCCGCCGCCGTCGGCGCCCGCGCCCGCCTGGGGCGCCCCCTCCGCGCCGCCCCGCCCGGCCATGCCAGCAGCTCCAGCATCGCCGGGCGCGGCACCCGCGTCCCCGCCGGCCTCGGTTCCCGCCCCCGCCTGGGGCGCTCCCGCCGGAGCGCCGGAGCAATCTCCGGCCTCCATACCGACCGCTCCGTCATGGAATCCGCCCGCGGCACCTTCCTGGGATGCGACCGCCGCGGCGTCAGCCCCGCCCCCGGCTGCCGCTCCGCCTCTGAGCACCGCCGACTGGGCAGCCGCGCCGGCCGCGCCCCCGCCGCCGGCCACCGTCGAGCCCTCCTGGGAGGCACCCGCCGGCCCCTCCACTTCCCAGCCGCCCGTGAACGCCGCGTGGGGTGAACCCGCGGCGCCGGCAGCTTGGGACATCCCCAAGACAGAAGAGCCCGCGGCCCCGCCCGCGCCTTCGTGGAGTGCGCCCTCGGGACCGGCGCCAGACGCTGTGAAGCCGCTGGTCGGTGTTGCGCCGCCACCCTGGAACGTACCTCCGCCGCCGGCGTGGTCGGGTGGTCCCGCCGCGTCCGCGTCAGCTCCTCCGTCGACTGACGCGGATCTTGCCGCCGGCGCCCAAGCTCAGCCAGAGCCCCCTCCCGCGGCTTCCGACGGCGCCGACGTAGCCGCCACCATGATCGCTCCTCCGCCGAGGAGCGGCTCGGAGGCGGAACGCGAACCAACCACCTTGATGCCTGCCTGGCAGCCGCCGCCGACGGCGCCGCCACCGTTGGCGGAGACGGTCGCAATGCCGGCCAGGCCGCAGCCGGCTTCCAGCGTCGCCGCGGGACCGCAGGGCGAGCTGACGATCGAGACTGGACCGGACGCCGGCCATACCCACCGCACCGGCGACCACTCGGTTCGCATGGGGCGCTCACCGGACAACGACGTGATCCTGCGCGACCCTGCGACCAGCGGGCACCACGCGAGGCTCGAACGCCGCGACGAGCAGTTCTGGGTCGTCGATCTCGGCAGCACGAACGGCACGTTCGTGAACGGCGAGTCGATTCAGGAGAAACAGCTGGGTCACGGCGACCGGCTGACCATCGGCCAGAACTCGATCCACTTCGCCCTTCTCGGAGCCTAGTGCCGGTCCGGTTCGTTAGGTAGCACGATGCGGTTACGTATCGCGTGGGCCACCGACCCAGGCCTGGAACGGGAGGAGAACGAAGACTCGGTCACGGTCTGGCGCAACAAGGCCGGGCTCGACACGCTCATCGTGGTGTGCGACGGCATGGGGGGACACGCCGCCGGCCAGCACGCGAGCTCGATCGCGGTGAAGACGGT
>DASPYE010000201.1:0-11079 GCA_035636935.1 Candidatus Dormiibacterota bacterium
TGTCGTCGTGCGCGGTCCGCGCGGGACGCCACGCGCGCCCTTGCCACGCAGACGGCGCGAGACGATGGCCGCGGCCGGGCGGGCGCCAAGCTCCTGGAACATCTTCAACGCCTCGCGCAAGTCGTGTTCGGCGGCCGAAGCCGCGAGCGCCATCGCGGCCTCGTAGCGGCACCCGACCCCCATCCACGCGGTCGCCGCGGCGGCGAAGCTCCCTTGCAGCTCGAGCGAGTAACGCTCTGGCAGATCGACGGGCGCGGGCTCGTTGAGACCCGCCCTCCGGCGCCAGCAAGCCATCTCGCCAACCACATGGTGAGCGTGCCGCCGCTGAGCGATCTCCAACGCGCCAAGTGTTGCGTCGGGAATCTCCGCCTCCCTTCCTTGCAGCCACAGCGCTTCGGCGCGGGCCATCGCAGCGGGCTCACGTCGCTGCAGCTCGACGGTCGGCGCGGCGAGCACCGCGGCCTCGTCGAGTGCCGGCCAGCTCTCGGGGTCTCCGCGCCGCGCGCGCACGAGGCCGATGACGGCGAGCGCGACGATGCGTGGGACCGGCGACAGCGGGTCGCGAAACACAGCCTGCGCAAGCCGCGCCGCCTCGTCCCAGCGCCCCCGGTCGAGCTCGCACCTCGCTCGATAGGCGAGAAAGTAGTGACGCCAGATGTCGAGGCCGCGCTCGATCGAGTATTCGAGACCGGTCTCGTAGTAGCGGTCGGCCAGCTCGTAGGACTTGAAACGTGGCGACCACCACACCAGGGCGACCAGGACCCGTCCGGCGTGCTCGTCGAGGCCGGCGTCCTGGGCCACGCGCAGGATTCGCTCGAAACCTCGGGCCGATTCGTCTGACGCGCCGGAGAGGTAGTCGACGACCTGCAGGTTGGTCTGCGCGTAGACGCGCGCCTCGAGGTGGTCGAGCTGCTCCGCCAGCTCCAGGGCGCGCCTACCCCAAATGCGGGCTCCGTCCGCATCTTCGGAGTTGACGAAGAGGTGAGACAGGTTGCAGTAGGCCATCGCCAGCTCCGGCCCGGGCGGGAGCTGCTCGAGTGTCGCGATCGCCTCTTGCGCGGTCTCGATCGATTCCTTGATCCTGCCCACATAGCGGAGCAGCCGCGACAGCGACCACAGCCCATCCCCTACCCTCAGGGGCTCGCTCAGGGTGCGGTAGCAATCGAGCGCTCTCTGCTGTGCCTCGAGCGCTTCTGGGAATTGACCGCTCAGGTAGCAGGCGTGTGCGCGCCGCTGGAAGAGCGACGCGAGAACCTCGGGCTCGGCGTCGCCCGCCGCATGGATAGCCCTTGCATAGTGAGCCGCGGCTTCGCGATGCGCGCCCAGCGCTGACGCTCGCGAAGCCGCCTCCGGCGAGTACTTCATCACCGACGTCCTCTCGCCTGCAGCCTCGGCGTGATGGGCGAGCCGCGCAGGATCTCGATCCGCCTCGGCAGATTCCGACAACCCAACCATCGCGGCCACGTGGAGCTTTGCCCTGCGGTGCGATGGCAGCGAGGCCTCGACAGCGCGGCGCGCCAGCTCATGATGAAAGCCGAGCCGATCGCCGTCGGACGTCATCACGCCCGAGGTGACGCATTCGTCGATGCTGGAGCGCGCGCCTTCACTCATCCGGTCCAGCAACCACAGCTCGGCCGGAGCCGGGATGATCGAGGCCGCCTCGACCACATCGCGCCCGCCTGGGCTCAGCCTGGCGACTCGGGCAAGGACCGCGTCCTGCACAGTCGCCGGCACCGCTTGCATACCGCCGGCAAGCACCTCGGTCACGAAGAATGGATTCCCGCCGGTTTGTCGGTAGAGCTCGTCCGGATCGACACCGTAGGGCTGCGCAAGCGTGGCAACCCCCTTAGGCGAAAGGCGGGAGACCCGCAGCCTGCTGACCGAGCCGCCGGTCGCAAGCTCGCCCATCAGCCGCCGCAAAGGATGCATCCGGTCGAGCTCGTCGTCTCGATGCGTGGCGAGAATCAGCGCGCCGACCGACTCGACGCGCCTGGCCACGATGCGCAACACGTCCAGGGTTGCGGCGTCCGCCCACTGCAGGTCCTCGAGGACCATTACAACCGGGGCGCTTTGGTGCACGTCGCGCATGAGCTCGGCCGCAAACTCGTGCGGACGGGCCTCGGTGCTGGCAAGTCTGTCGAGCTCGCCTCCCACAACAATGGACACGTCCACGAACGGACCCAATGGCCGCGGCGTCGCCAGCGCGTCGCATGCGCCCCAGAGCACGGTCGCGCTCGAGGGCAGCTGGGCAGCGAACCGCCGCACCAGCTCCGTCTTCCCCACGCCGGCCTCGCCGGCGATGAACGTGACATGGCCTCGCGCGCTGGCCAGGACCGAATCGAATTGGTCCGCGAGAGCCCTCAGCTCTGCGGCGCGCTCGAGGAGGTTGGTTTCGCTGACTCGCATCGGAGCGTCAATCGTGCGCCGGGCCACGGCGTCGCTTCAACTCGATAGGTGAGGGCGACCACGCACCGCGGCCGCCCTCGTGTGCTGCTCCTAGCTTGCGGACAGGACCGCGGACAGGGCGTTGACCTGCCCGTGGCCGAACCACGAGTTGTACCCGGGACCGCCCTGGCACGCCTGCGGCGCGCCGTTGTTGACAGACGGGAAAGCGACGTAGATGGTCAGATCCGTTGGGCATGGGATCGGATCGGCCGTGTTGTTGACCCGCGCCTGCACCTGGCCGGGCCGCGTGATCCCAAGGCTCTCCAGCAATGCGACCACGCCGGTCACGTGTGGGGACGCCATCGAGGTGCCCTGGAGCCAGCAGTACGTTGCGGTTGGCACATTGGGGTCGGTCGTTCCCAGCGCTCCACAGTCCGGCAGATTCGTCGGCCAAGTCGACAGCACGCGGCCATGGCCTGGGTCCGCCGTCTGCTGGAACCTGCGATCACCGCCTGGCGCGATGACCTGGGTCACTCCCACCCCATAGTTGGAGTAGTACGACTTCTTCATCTGACTCCCGTCGGCGGTCACGCCGATGACGCCCGGGATCTCAGTCGGGATGACGACACAGTCATTGCCCACCGGCCGAACCACCGGGCTCGTGTCGTCAGGGCTCTGCGCGTCCTGTGTTGGATGCGCAAGGTCGTCTGAGAAGTTACCCTCGGCCGCGACCACGCTTACGCCTTGCTGCATCGCGTACTTGATGGCCCGGGACTCGGCTTTCCAGATCGCCCGCTGGGTTGGGTCGTTCTTGCAGTTGAAGTAGTAAGGGTCAGCGAAATAGCTGTTGTTGGTCACGTTGAAGTGATGGGTGCCGGCCCACATGAAGGCGCATACCACCGCTTCCGGGAAGAAGAATCCATCCGCGTTGCCGGCCTTGATCGCCGCCAGCTTGACGTTTGGCGCGACGCCCACGATGCCGATGCCGTTGCGTGCCGCGGCGATCGTGCCAGCGGTGTGCGTACCGTGTCCGTTGTCGTCCACAAAGTTGGTGTCGGGCTTCCCCGTCAAACACCCGGCGCTGTCAGCCGCATCGAAGTTTGGCGCAAGGTCAGGGTGCGTCGGATCGATCCCTGTATCGATGTCGCCGGCGATCACGGCACGACTGCCGGGCGTGATCGCCTGTGCTCCAAAAGCGCCGATCTGAGTCATGTCCCACTGCCACGCCGAAAGCGGATCGCCCGGCGCCGGAAGCAGCGGCGCTCCCGCGCCTGTCGTACCCGCACTGACGACACTGTCGTCGAGCCTGGTTGCGAAACGGGCTGTGGCCGCCGCGCCGTCGATTCCGGCCGCCGACCTGAGGTTGGCCGCGAAGTCGCTCCTGTTGGAGCGAGCGATGATCACGCCAATCTGCTGGTAGTTGTAGACAAGCTGGCCGCCAGCGGCCTGAACAACGCCCGCGCCATTCCGCGACGACGCGCCGTCCTTGTAGAGGACGATGTAGGTCTCCGTGGCGGCGGTCGTCGCCGCATGGACTGGAATCACCGGCACGCTCAACCCGATCAGCGAGATCGCGGCCAAGATCCCCCGCGGCCGCGAACGAAAGAAACGCCAAGCTCCCCGCATAACCAAATCTCCCCCTAGCGCTGCAAAGCCCGACTGAAGCCACGACTGAGCTTATCAATCACGCGGCGACGATGAAAGGTCGCGAATAACTCGTAGCCGGATGCGGTTTACGGATGCATGTTGGAAGGCATTCGGATCGAGGTCGAGGGTCCAAGCGATCTGCCGCGAATGCAGGAGTGGCTGTCGCGGCATCGCGGACAAACGTTGGAGCTCGACCGCGCGAGGCAGCTCGAGTTTGGGGTTCCGATTTCAGCGGCGCGCGCGGTCCTCGTCGCGGTGACGCTGCAGAACGGCGACGCCACGACCGCCCAGTTGGGTGGCGTCGTGCGCGCCATCGCCAACCGCAGCCTCGGCGAGCCGGTTCGCCTTGTCTTCGAAGGCCGCTCGCCGGCTCATCTGCAGCCCGAGGATGCTGAGACGGCCGCGTCTGACCTGCTGGGCACGATCTCGCGCCTGGTTGCGGAGGGGGGTAGCCCGCAGGCGCGGGCTTCTGCCCGTGCCGGGCGGAAGGAGGGACTGCCCCCCTCGAACAAGGACGAGCCGGTCGCCGAAGTCGCCTAGCGTTCGCGCGCACCCGCACGACGGTCATATGCCCGCCGCAGGCGTTCCACCCATATGGCGATTGGGGAAAACCGGATTCACGAGGTCGATGTAGGCTCGGCGCCGATCGAGCGCTTCCGCCCGCTGGTCGGCGACGAAGTTTGGCCGGAGCTCGAAGGCGGCGTGGCCGAACTCAGGCGACGTCTCGATGGCCATGTGCTCTGGAACGTGAACTCCACTGCTCGCGGCGGCGGTGTCGCCGAGATGTTGGCCTCGCTCATCCCCTATGACAGGGGTGCAGGTATCGACGAGCGCTGGGCGGTCATCGAAGGCTCGCCTGAGTTCTTCAGCGCCACCAAGAAGATCCACACGCTGCTTCACGGCGTCCAGCCTGACGGTGGACTCACGGCCGGCGAACGCCGCGACTATCAAGAAGCGACCGCGCACAACTCGGAAGCGCTGGCCGGCCTGATCCGCCCGGGCGACGTCGCGATCCTGCACGACCCGCAGACCGCGGGCCTCGTCCCCGGCCTGAGGGCGCGAGGCGTCAAGGTCGTATGGCGTTCGCACATCGGTGTCGATGAACCGAATGACCTCGCCCGCAGCGCCTGGGATTTTCTGCGGCCGTTTGTCTCCGAGGCGTCAGCTTGCGTGTTCTCTCGAGCTGCCTATGCGTGGGATGGGCTCGATGAGTCGCGGGTCCGGATCATCGCCCCCTGCATCGATCCGTTCGCGACCAAGAACCAGGACATGCCCGATGAGTCGGTGACCGCGATCCTGCAGGCAAGCCGCATCCTGCAAGGCGTTGATGGAGCGGCGACCTTCACGCGCCACGACGGGACCGACGCCCGCGTGACACGGTCGGCGGAAGTCGGCGACGCCCCGGTGGCCGCCGACGCGCGCATCGTGCTCCAGGTCTCGAGGTGGGACCGGCTCAAAGACCCGGTCGGCGTGCTGGATTCTTTCGTCCGCTTCATCGCGCCGCGGACCGACGCATGGCTCGTGCTTGCGGGCCCCGCCGCAACCTCCGTCACCGACGATCCGGAGCAACCCGAGATCCTCGAGGACCTGAGGCGCCGTCACGAGGCGATGCCGGCGGCGACCCGCCACCGGGTCGTCATCGCGCAAATTCCGATGCAGGACACGGAGGAGAACGCCGCGATCGTCAACGCCCTGCAGCGGCGGGCGGACGTGGTCGTCCAAAAAAGCCTCGCCGAGGGATTCGGCCTCACGGTTTCCGAGGCGATGTGGAAGCGCCGGCCGGTCGTCGCCAGCCGCGTCGGGGGCATCCCCGACCAGATCGAGCAGGGCAAGAATGGGATCCTGGTCGATGACGCGCGTGACCTGCGGGCGTTCGGCGACGCCGTTGTGGGCCTGCTCCAGGACGAGCCGTTGGGCAGGCGGCTCGGGGTCGAGGCCCGGCATCGCGTCGTCCGCAAGTTCATCTCACCGTGCCATCTGATCGAGCAGGCCCGGCTGGTCGTCGACCTCGTCGCCTGACCTGACAACCGGCCTCCGAACCTCTAATCTGATTGCGTTCGGGTGGCCAAGGGGGGGCGGACCCAGACGCGGTTTGTTGGCGGGGGCCTGGTTGGTTTGATCTGACTTCCCCCTGACGGCCACGTTGGCGCGGGCATCGCCCGCGGGGGGGAGTGTCCATGGAGATCGACAGATCGCGTCCTTCCCAGCCCTCGTCGGGCACGCAGGAAGAATCGCGAGAGGGCGGGCCGGCCGGCGAGGACGTCGCCTACTGGGAGGGTCTGGAGCAAACCGACGAGTTCAAGCGCCTGGTCGCCGCTCGGATGCGCTTCGTCCTTCCTGCCACGGTGTTCTTCCTCGTCTACTACTTCCTGCTGCCGCTGGCCAACGGCCTCGCGCCCGACTTCATGCGGACCGACGTCATCGGTCACGTGAACATCGCCTACCTGTTCGCGTTGTCGCAGTTCGTGATGGCCTGGCTCCTCGCCTGGTTCTACCTTCGCCAGGCGACCAATGTTTTCGACCGCCTGGCCGCGATGGTCCGTGAGCGCGCGTCTCGCGGCCGGGGGACCACGCCATGAACCTCACGCTCGTCCTGTTCTTGATCGTGGTCGGGATCACGCTCGTGATCACCGGGTGGGCGGCGCGGAGGACGCGCACCACCGTCCAGTTCTGGGCGGCCGGCCGTGGCATCAAGGGCTGGCAAAACGGCCTCGCCATCGCAGGCGACTACATGAGTGCCGCTTCGTTTCTCGGCATTGCCGGCCTGATCGCTTTCAACGGCTACGACGGATTCATGTATTCAGTCGGCTGGCTCGTCGCCTATCTCACCGTGCTCTTCCTGATCGCCGAGCCGATGCGCAACACCGGCAAGTACACGATTGCCGACGTCCTGTCCTACCGGATGTCACCGATTCCCGTACGGTCCGCGGCCGCCTTCTCGACTGTCGCGGTCAGTGCCTCGTACATGATGGCCCAGATGATCGGGGCGGGCAGCTTGATCAAGATCCTCATCCCGACACTCGACTCGGCCCTGAAACCCTGGTTCAACTGGACGGTGCTCGGCACCAAGCTCGACCCGTCGATCACCATCGTCGGCGTGCTGATGATGGTCTACGTCATCGCCGGCGGAATGGTGGCGACGACCTGGGTGCAGATCGTCAAGGCGGTTCTCCTCATGGGGGGCGCGATCCTCCTGAGCTTCCTCGTGCTCCTGCACTTCGGGTTCAACCTCGGGCGCTTCTTCGACACCATCGCCGGCGTGAAGGACAAGGCCAGCGGACTCAACTTCACGCAACCCGGCATCCTCTACCCGTATGGCAAGAAGCAGGTGCTCGGCATCGATCTGGCCCTGCTCGACAACGTCTCGCTGGGGATGGCGCTGATCCTCGGCACCGCCGGCCTTCCCCACATCCTGATGCGTTTCTTCACCGTGCCCGACGCCAAAGCCGCGCGGCAGTCGGTCGCGTGGGCGATGGGACTGATCGGATCGTTCTACATCATGACCACCTTCCTGGGCTTCGGCGCTGCGACGCTGGTTGGCAAAACCAACATCTGCGCCACAGTCACCGCGGGCTGCAAACCAAACAGCAACCTCGCCGCTCCTCGCCTGGCCGAGTATCTCGGCACTCAGTTCTTCGGCGGCACTGGAGGCGAGTTCCTCCTCGCCTTCATCGCGGCGGTCGCCTTCGCGACGATCCTCGCGGTGGTAGCCGGACTCACGCTCGCCGCATCCGGCGCCTTCAGTCACGACTTCTACGTCAATGTGATTCGCACCCACATCCTCCACGGCCATGTCAGCGACCGCGAGCAGGTGCTCGTGGCGCGCATCACGGCGGGCCTCGTCGGTCTGCTGTCGATCTGGCTCGCGGCGCGCGTCGGCGCCACCGCCAACGCGGCAGCATTGGTGGCGGGCGTCGCGTTTGTCATCGCGTCCGCGGCCAACCTGCCCGCGATCCTCTTTACGCTTTTCTGGAAGAGGTTCAACACGTGGGGAGCCGTGGCATCGCTGGTCGGCGGCTCGCTGGTGACGATCTGGCTCGTCGCCATCGGTCCCGGCTGGACCGTCCCCGTCAACGCGAACCCCGCATTCCCGCTGCAGAACGTCGGCATCGTCAGCATCCCGATCGGTTTCTTGCTGGCGATCGTCGGCACTTATCTCGGCGAACTGGTCAAGGCCGACCGCCTGGCCGAGCAGAAGTTCCACGAGATCGACGTCCGCGCTCAGACCGGTCTAGGCGCGGAGCCGGTCCCGGCCGGATGACCTGGAACCGGATCATGGGGGGCGGCACGCGCCGCTCCCCATCCTCCTTCCAATGAGCCAGCACGACATCGTGGGGTTGGTGGCGCTCGACGCGGCTTGCGTCCTGGCCGCCGCGATGATGCTGCGCTCCTGGTCGCGGCGGCGGACGCGCCCGCCGCTCGTGGCCGCCGTCTTCGTGATCGCGCTGGGGGTCGTCGCGAGCATCCTCGTCGTGCTCGGCGTCACGTACTCGCTCGTGGTGGGTCCCACGTTCATCGTCGCGCTGCTTGTGATCATGTACACCGCTCGTTACGAAAAGGGGTTGAGCTCGCCTCGTCGCTAGACTCGGCTGCATTGGCGATCCGCGTTTTCAAGCAAGACGAAGGCCGGTTGCGCCAGATCGACTTCCACCTGAGCCCCAAGTTCATCACCGAGTGGCTGGCTTAGCTCGAGATGCCGAAGACCGATCCGCATGATCCTGGGGTAGAACCCGCGCGCAAGCGGGCGGAAGAGGCAGGGAACGCCGCCCGCACTCCGCTCCAGATCGGGCAAGGCAAGGTCCGTTTCGGGACCGCGAGCTGGACGGACCCGACGATGACCGCGCCCGGCGTCTTCTATCCCCGCGGCGCGGACAGCGCGGAGGAGCGGCTGCGCTTCTACGCCAGCCAGTTTGCGGCCGTCGAGGTCGACGCGACGTATTACGCGCTGCCCAACAAGCGCACGGCCGAGAGCTGGGTGGAGCGAACGCCGAAGGGCTTCGTGTTCGACATCAAAGCGCACGCCTTGATGACCGGGCAGCCGACCGAGGTGACGCGCCTGCCCAAAGTGATCAAAGAGGAGCTGCCCGCCTCGCTGCGAGAGAAGAAGCGCATCTATCGCAAGGACGTGCCAGGGGAGCTGCTGGATGCGGTGTACAAGCAATTTCGAGAAGCGCTCGAGCCCTTGGTGAAGGCAGGCAAGCTTGGCGCGGTCTTTGTCCAGTTTCCGAAGTGGGTTTTTCCGTCACACGAGGCGCGCGAGCTCATCCTCGAGACTCGTCGGCGGCTGGACCTGCCGATCGCGGTGGAGTTTCGCCACGGCAGCTGGTTCAACGAGAAGAACGCGGAGCGAACGGTGAAATTCCTCGAGGACAACAAGATCCCGTACGTCGCGGTCGACGAGCCGCAGGGCTTCAAGAGCTCCGTGCCGCCGGTGATCGTGCCGACGAGCGACGAGCTAGCGGTGTTTCGGTTCCACGGACGCAACACAGAGAACTGGGAGAAGAAGGACATCGCCCCGTCCGAGCGATTCCGCTACCTGTACGACGAAGACGAGCTCGCCGACTGGACGCCGAAGATAGCCGCGGTGGCGAAGAAGACGAAGGAGACCCGCGCCGTCTACAACAACTGCTTCTCCAACTACGGGACGACCAACGCGCAGGAGGCGGCGCGTCTGCTGGCGGAGCTGCAGGCCTAGCGCAGCCCCATCCCCCGGCCCCTCCGGCCCTTCGGGCCACATCCCCAGAAATGGGGCGGAGTTCGGGCTTACTTCCTGTCGAGGTGTTTGGACATCCAGGAGTTCAGGTCTGCTCCGTCGCGCCACACTTGAGCGACGCGGTCCTTCGCCTTTGACGTCGCGATCCACGGTTCCGCGGGCCAGCGCTTCCAGTAGATCAGGCGCTTGTGGCGTAGGAGATCGGCGCGCGGGTGATCCTGCGGATAGGGCGGCGGCACGCGCTTGAGCTCCTTCCCCTCCACGTCGTAACCCTTCCTGCGGAGCCCGGCCACGATCCCAGCCAGCTCCTTCCCCGAGCGCTCGCCGGCGACGGCCTCGCGCAGTCGTTGCAATTGCACGTCGTCCACCATGTAACGTCCGCCCGCCGCCACAAGGCCCTCCGCGTCGAGCGCCACGTAACCGCCGCGGTCGAGATCGGCGTAGATGTTCAGCTTGTAGGGCGACTTGTCCGCCGAGAACCGAATGTCGCGATTCGGACGCGAGACACGGTGCGGCGGCCCGAACTCGGCCTCGAGGTCGGCGAGGAGCGCGAGCATCGGCGCCTTGACCTCCGCTTCGTATTGCTTCCGATGCGCCTCGAAGTAAGCCTTGTTGTTGTTCGCGCGCAGGCCAAGAAAGAAGCCCCTGAAGTCGCCCTTCCAACCCGTGAATGTTCCTGCCACGCACGCAGATTAGAGCTCATCTGCTCCGCCACCACCGCACCACATAGATAAGGAAGGGGAGCCGTCGGCTTGTGCCGCGTCGGTACCGAGCGGATTCGCAACGTTGCACTAGTAGGACCCCAAGACCCAACGGAGGAACGACTATGCCGATCACGAGGTCGGGAGAGGTGGCAGCCTGACACTCGCCGCAATCGTCGCGATCGCCAGCACGTTCGCCGGGCCGCACGCCGGCGATGGTTCAGGAAGTGTGAACCTCGAGGCTTGGCAGGTGATCAACCTCATCGGCGCGCCCCTGCTTGCGCTGTTGTTCGTTGCTCCGGTGGTCGACGACCTCAAGGAATGGCTGGCGTCGGGCCGGAAGTAGCGATCAGACGGTAGAACGTTCCTTGACGGCGATCCTGTCGCCGACGCTGATCCTGCCGCTCGTGAGCAGGTCCGCGCGAAGGCCGGCCCGATGCGTGAGCGGCTTGATCAGCGGCTTCCCGGTCAAGGCTACGAGGTGGGAGCACGGCTCGCACAGCTCAACGCCCAGCGCGAGCACATCGCCAATCCAGAACTCCTTGCCGACCAGGTCGTTGAGACGAACGCCCCTGGTGGTCAGGTTGCGACGGCTCTCGCCCGGATCAAGCGTGATTCCCGATGCGGCAAGGC
>DASPYE010000202.1:0-42127 GCA_035636935.1 Candidatus Dormiibacterota bacterium
GCGGCCTCGTTCAGCATCCGCGTGTAGTTCCAGTCGCCCTGCGCCTGGTTGCTCTGGATCGAGCTCCAGGTGAACCAGAAGATCAGGCCGAGGACAACGACCAAGGCGAAGTAAAACAGGCTGGAGCGGGGGAAACGGCTCAACTCAGATCTCCTAGAGGGCTCTTTGGATTTTCTAGCCTAACAACTTTCGGCGCAGTGGGAACCGGCATAGGCGTGATGGCCACGTGCAGGCCAGGCTCGCCATGCGGCCTCGCCAGCTCGGCGTCGACGGCCAGGCCGGGGACCCACGCGAGCTTCTCGCCGGCAAAGACCAGAGGCCACGCGTCCCGATCTTCGCGCGGCACGCGGGCGTCGACAAAGATGTCCTGCAGCTTGCGCGAGCCCCGGCCGCCGAGCGGCCGAAGACGCAGTCCGGGTCTGCGGAACCCGAGGCTCACGGCAAGACCAGGCCGGAGGTGCGCCGCGTGACTGTCGTCACAGCCCATGCATGTCTTTACCTGCAGGCGTAACGGGCCGTTGGAGACGCTTCGCGACGGCACCACCTGCATGAGGTCCCCCACAATACGGAAACGCAAGCCTCCTGGAAGATCGACGCCCCGCCCGCCTCGGCCGGGTTCCGCCACGCTCAGCATGGCGGCGATGTGAGCGCGGGATAGGCCAGGGTCGGAACCTCCGGCGCGGACGTACAGCAGCTTCAGGGCTTCGGCGGCCACGGGCTCCGGCAACCTGCGCAGCTCCCCGCGGGTAGTCGCGCCTGCCGCCGCGGTCGAGGCGGCCTCGTGCAACCGCATGGCTGCGCCGGCGGCCGAGTGAAAACGTCGGCCGATTCCGGGCCGGTCACGCTCGAGCGCCGGCAGGATCAGATGACGCACCCGCACGCGCGCGAATCGCGGATCGAGGTTGGCTGGATCCTCATGCGCGACGATGCCGCGCACCTTGAGGTATTCGCGCACGTCCTTTCTCCAGACGTTGAGAAAGGGACGGATGAAGTGTCCTCGGCGCGCGGGCATGCCCCGGAAGCCGGCGAGGCCGCAGCCACGCAGCATGTGCAGGACGACACCCTCGACCAGGTCGTCGGCGGTGTGCGCCACCGCCACGACATCCGCACCTGCCTGAGCTCGAGCGCGGTCGAGAAATGCGTAGCGAAGCGTGCGAGCCGCAGCCTGGACGGATCCTTTCGGCAGAGCCTCGGTACGCCGTTCGCAGATGAGCGGGACTCCAAGTCGCGCGCACAGTTCCGCCACCTGCCGCGCGACCTCCGCCGACCCGTCGCGCAGTGCGTGGTCGTAATGGGCGGCGACCACCTCGTGACCGGACTCGTGCAGCGCGATCAGCAGCGCGGTCGAATCTGGTCCGCCCGAGACGGCGACGAGGATGCGCCCGGCGGGTGGCGTAGCCATGGTGGTGCCGGGTGGACTCGAACCACCGACAACGCGATTATGAGTCGCGCGCTCTACCACCTGAGCTACGGCACCGTCCCGAGCTTAGCGAGCGGCCTGCGTCCGAGCCTTCAGCTTTTGCTTCTTCTTTCGGTGCTTGGCAATCGCTACGCGCTTTCTCTTGTTCATTCCTTATTTGTTGTCCAGATGTGCACGAGTGGCTGAGGGGGCTTGGGATGAGGATGGTTGCGGAGCTTGGATTCGAACCAAGGACCTTCGGGT
Organism: Candidatus Dormiibacterota bacterium; assembly: GCA_035636935.1. Classification (GTDB taxonomy): domain Bacteria; phylum Chloroflexota; class Dormibacteria; order Dormibacterales; family Dormibacteraceae; genus 40CM-4-65-16. The sequence goes on from DASPYE010000202.1 coordinate 1,664, forward strand.
TATGAGCCCGACGAGCTGCCGCTGCTCCACTCCGCATTCTCAGTATAAGGCGGGCACGTCCCTCTCCCGTCAGGGCGAGGGCGAAGGCAGAAGGGCGCTGCTCAGCGCGACCTGGGCGTAGGCGAGGGGCTGGGAGTCGTGACCAGAAAGGTCCTCTCGTTTGGCTTCGCGAAGCCGCTCATTCGGGCCTCCTCCTCGTCGGCCGTGCCGTTGGAAAGAGCCTCCACGTCCTTGTGGTAACCGGCGTTCTGGGCCCCGATCTGGGCGTTCTGCCTGCGCAGCTCGGAGACCTGCTGGCCGAGGCGCTGGCTGATGTAGGCCTCTTGTGCAAACGCGACCGCCGCCCACATCAACACGATGCCTGCGGCAATCAGGATCAGGGTGCTCCGCAGAGTGAACGCGTTCACGCGAAGCGTGCCCGCGGCGGTGGTGGGCTTGTTGCTGTATTTCATGCTGCGTCGTTGTGCGGGAACGATCGGGCGGGAGCCGACTATATCAAATGGTTACCTGGCCTTCTCCCAGCGGTCGAGCATTTCATCGGCGCTCAGGTCGCTGAAGCTCTTGCCTTCGCGGCGCACCGACGCCTCAGTCGCGGCGAATCGTTTGCGAAATCGCTGAGCTGCTACGCGCAACGCGTCCTCGGGATTCAGCTTCATGCTTCGAGCCAGCGACACGACGGCGAAGAGCAGATCCCCCATCTCCTCGAATGCGCGGTCGCGGTCGCCAACCTCGGCCAGCTCGTGCGCCTCCTCGCCCACAGACTCCGCCGCGGCGGCAGGCGACGCGAAATCGAAACCGACGCGCGCAGCACGCTTCTGCAGACCGAGCGCCCACGCAAGCGCTGGAAGAGTTGCGGGCACGCGCTCGACGACCGATTCCTCGTTGCCGGCCTCGCGCGCCTCGCTGATCTTCTGGTGCTCCCAGTTGCGCAGCACCTCATCGGCGTTCGCGACCGACTTGTCGCCGAACACATGCGGGTGACGCTTGACCATCTTCGCGGCGACAGCCACAGACACTTGCGTCGCGTCGAAGCGTCCTTCTTCCGCCGCGATCTCGGCGTGCATCGCGACCTGCAACAGAAGGTCGCCCAGCTCCTCCATCATCTTTGCGTCGTCGCCGGCGTCGATCGCCTCGAGTAGCTCGTAGGTCTCTTCGAGCAGGTACTGCCGTAGCGACTCATGCGTCTGTTCGCGATCCCACGGGCACCCGCCAGGAGCCCTCAGCGTGTGCACGACCTCGAAGATCGCGGCGATGCCCTCCGAAAATGGCCTGTCGCTCACGGGCGAGACATTACCGCGACGCCGCGCCCAGCTTCGTAAAGCGCCGCCATCTCGTCGAGGAGCGTGAGGAGGTCGGATTGCCACCCCTCCCCTTTCCTCCGCATCTTGATCCGGTTGGGGCCGACAGCGATCCGTCCCACCATCCGGCGGGACAGCTCCTCGATGTCGAGGAATCGCTGCGGGTCGACCCGGATCACGATGTCGTGACCCTCCGCGACCACGCCGCGCAGTCCCATCCGCTGGCCGCGCAGCTTTACGCGCAGTGAGTAGGCCAGGTTGTCCAGCTGCGCCGGCGCCGTCCCGTAGCGGTCCTTGAGGGAGCGCAGCATCGAGTCGAGATCGGCTTCGTCATCCGCGCCGGCGAGCTGACGGTACGCCCCGAGCCGCAGCTTCTCGTCCCGGATGTAGGAGCGCGGAATGAAGTGGTCGAGGGGGAGGTCGAGGTTCATCTCCGCCGTCGATAGGACATCCGTGACGGCGGTTTCCTCGAATCCTGTTCGCAGCTTGGACACCGCGCTCTGCAGCATCTGGAGGTACATCTCGAACCCGACGGCCGCGATCGCCCCGTGCTGCTCGGTGCCCAGCAGGTTGCCGGCGCCGCGGATCTCCAGGTCGCGGAGCGCGATCTTGAATCCCTGGCCGAGCTCGTGGAGGCCGGAGATGACGTCCAACCGCTTGTCGGCTTGCTCAGTGAGGGAGCGCCTCGGGTCGTAAAGGAAGTAGGCGTACGCTCGCCGGCCCGAGCGTCCAACACGCCCACGGAGCTGATAGAGCTGCGCCAGGCCGAAGCGGTCGGACCGCTCGACGATGATCGTGTTGACGTTCGGGATGTCGAGCCCCGATTCGATGATGGTGGTGCAGACGAGGACGTCGTACTTGCCCGCCTCGAAGTCGACCATCACCGAAGCCAGCTGGTCTTCAGACATCTGTCCGTGGCCGATCGCAATCCGGCCTTCGGGGACCAGCCTGCGCACGCGTTCCGCGGCCTTCTGGATCGACCGCACGCGGTTATGCACGAAGTACACCTGGCCGCCCCTCTGCAGCTCGCGGCCGATCGCCTCCCGCACTAGCTCGTCGTCGTCCGCGGTCACGTAGGTCTTGATCGGCTGTCGCTCCTCGGGCGGCGTCTGGATCACGCTCATATCGCGGATCCCGCCCACCGCCATGTGCAGCGTGCGCGGGATCGGCGTCGCCGATAGCGAGAGCACGTCGAGCTGCGTGCGCAGCTTTTTCAGCCTCTCTTTCTGCATGACGCCGAAGCGGTGCTCCTCGTCGACGACAAGCAGTCCGAGTCGCTTGAAGCGGACGTCCCGCTGGAGGAGGCGATGCGTGCCGACGACGATGTCGACATGGCCGCTCTTGAGTCCTTCGACGGTCCGCGCCTGCATCTCGTCATCGACGAATCGCGACAGCATCTCGACCACGACGGGGAAGTTCTTCAACCGCTCGCGGAACACGTGGAAGTGCTGCTGGGCGAGCACAGTGGTCGGGGCCAGAAGTGCGACCTGCTTGCCGCTCATCGCCGCCTTGAACGCGGCGCGCAGGGCGAGCTCGGTCTTGCCGAACCCGACATCGCCGCACAGGAGCCGGTCCATGGGCCGATCAGACTCCATATCGCTCTTGATCTCGGCCAGCGCCGCGACCTGGTCCGGCGTCTCTTCATAAGGAAAGGTGGCCTCGAGCTCGTCCTGCCACGCCGTGTCCGGCGCGAAGGCAATGCCCGGCCTGGCCTCACGCATCGAGTAGATCTTCAGCAGGTCCTCGGCCACGTCCTGCACGACCTTGCGGGCCCGCCCCCTCGCACGCGTCCAATCGGACGTACCGAGCCGGTGCAGTGCCGGAGCCGCCTCGCCGCCGAGGAATTTCTGCACGCGATCGAGGTTTTCGACCGGCACGAACAGCCGGTCACCTTCGGCGTACTCGAGTTCGAGGTACTCCCGGTGCGCACCCTCCGACTCGAGCAGGCGCATCCCCTTGAATCGCGCGATCCCGTGGTCGACGTGGACGACGAGCTCGTCGGGCGCGAAGTCCAGCGTGAATTCGTGCGTCATGTCTTCGGCCCGCGTGCGGGCGATGCTTCGGCCGCGCGAGGGCCGGCGGACGCGCCCAAAAAGCTCGGCGTCAGTGGCAAGGTGCAATCCGATCCCCGGCTGAGAGCAACCCGCCGTGAGGTCGATCGAGGAGTGGAACAAGCCCGGCTTGACGTCGAGGTCGATGTCCAGGTCGACCTCGGCGTGCGCGGTCTTGACGCCCGACTCGTCGAGGAGGGCGCGCAAGCGCTCGTCTTGCTCCGTCGCGAAGACGATGGCCGCCCCTTCGGCGCGCGCCGCGAAGCCCGCGAGCGCACGTGGTTGCCCAACCAGGGCCTCGCCTTCGAACCACCCGAGATCGATCGCGTCACCCGCCCCCTCGGCGCCGGTGATTGCCAGGTGGGGCCGCGCGCCGAAATCGTCGGCACGATCGACCGTGGGGAGCTTGAACTGTCGCGGCAGCTCGCCTCCGCCCGCCTCGGCCGCGGCGAGCATGGCCGTCTCGTCCAACAACGTGCGCGCGTCGGCTCGCTGTCGTGCCGGCTCGAAGTCGATGACGATCGAGTCCTGTGGCAGGTGGTCGAGCAGTGATGATCGCGAGGGATCGAGGTAAGCGGCGTAAAACTCGACGCCCGCAAATGCGGCGCCCCCGCCGAGGCGCGTCAGCTCGTCCTCCCATTCCGACCGGACGTCCCCGCGCAGGCTCTCGAGCGAAACCGATTCGCGCAGCCGCGCGACGGCGGCGGCGCCTCGCTCCGGGCCGATCAGGAGCTCGCGCCCGGTCCTGATGGTCACCTCTGCGACCGGCATCACCGAACGCTGGTTGTCGGGGTCGAACAGGCGCAGCGTCTCCACCGCGTCGCCGACCCACTCGGCCCGTATGGGCGCGTCCGCCGCCGAGGGAAACACGTCCAGGATCCCACCGCGCAATGAGAACTGCCCTCTTTCCTCGACAAGCGGCTCGCGGGTGTAACCCAGCTCGACCAGCCGACCGGCGACGGTGATGGGGTCTGGCCCTTCGCCCGGCCGCAAGGTGATCGTCGTATCCACCAGGTCCCGGCGCGAAATGGTCTGTCGTGTGAGGGCCCGCCGCGAAGCGACGACGATCGCCGGGGTGTTGTCCGCGGAGGCGAGGGCGCTCAGCGCCTCGAGGCGCCTGTTCACCGCCTCATCAAAGGCAGGAGGCCGGTCGAGGAACGAGACGCCGACTTCGGCGAAAACAAACGCCGGCGGCTGTCCGCTGAGCCACACGCGAAGCTCGTCGGCGAACCGCTCTGGGCCCGTGACAAGGATGAGAGCCGACTTCCCTCTTTGGGTCAGCGCGCGAGCGACCGCCGCGGCGACGATCGGCCACGCCGAGCGCGGAAGCCGCGCCACGTGGAGGTCGGTATGGCCCCGGTCGACCCATCCTTCGAGCCGCGGCTCGGCACCGAGTATGGCTTGCCACAGTGTGGTCACGGCAGTTCCTCGCATCCCAGCGCCCCCGCGCGGTTGTAGCGGTCCATCGCCCGTTCGATCCCCGCTTGGAGCGCCAGCTCCAGGGCGTCGGCGACTCCACTGATCACCTGAGGCAGTCGCCGCGCCTCTGCCTTCGTGAACCGTCCAAGGACATAGTGCCGCCCGGCAGGTGAGCCTTTGCGCGACGGCTTCCCGATGCCGACGCGAAAGCGGACGAAATCGTCGGTGCCGAGGGATGTGATCAGCGAACGCACGCCGTTGTGTCCGGCACCGGAACCGCCACGTCTGATTCGCATCCGGCACATCGGCAGGTCCAGCTCGTCGTAGACCACCCAGGTCTGATCGGGCGTCAGCCCGGTGTCCTTCAGTGCCTTCGCCACGGCCCCACCGGAAAGGTTCATGAACGTCTGCGGCATGACGAGCCACAGACCCTTCGCCTCGGAACGGCCGGTCAGGGACTGCCACCGCTTGCGATCGACTGACACGCCCAGCCGGCGCGCGAGCTCTCGCACGCATGCGAAACCAAGGTTGTGACGCGTGTCGGCGTAGTCGGATTCGGGATTGCCGAGGCCGACGATCAATCGCTCTTGCTTTTCTTTCTTTTCCAATGCACCCGGCGCGAATAGACGCGGCTGGGCCCGCGGCGAGCGCCGCAGACCATGTAGCGAGTCTAAAGGCGTCCCGGAGCCAACACGATTCCCGACTGCTCCAATGCCTCGACTGTGAGGCGAGTCATCTCCTTCTGTTCCCGCGCCGATGTGTGATCCCAGCCCAGAAGATGGAGCAGGCCGTGTACAGCGAGCAGCGCCAGCTCCGTCGTCGCGGCGTGGCCGTACTCGGCGGCCTGGCGCTCGGTCGCGGGCCACGAGATGGCGATGTCTCCAACGTGGCCGGCCGAGCCGGCAAACGAAAGAACGTCGGTGGCATGAGGTTCGCCCGCATACGTCGTGTTCAGGCGCTGCATCTCCTCGTCGGCGGTGAGCCGAACCGCAACTGTGCTCTCGTCTTCGGGCAATCGTGCCGCGACCTCGGGCACCGCTGCCGCTCGCTTGAGCACGTCCCGGATGAAGCTTGGGCCGACGTCCGCCCGCACAGCCTTGACGACGTCAACATTTAGTAGAGTCACGCTCGTTGAAGATTCTCGTCACTGGCGGCGCCGGATTCATCGGCTCGCATGTCGTAGACGCCTACATCGCCGCGGGGCACGAGGTCCGTGTCATCGACAACCTGAGCACCGGCCGCGAGGACAACGTCAATCAAGCGGCCCAGCTGCATCGGGTCGACGTCACGAATCGCGCACAGGTGCACGCCGCGATCGCGACGTTCAAGCCCGACATCGTGAACCATCACGCGGCGCAGTCCGAGGTTCCGAAGTCCGTGGCCGACCCAGGGCACGACGCCCTCGTCAACGTGGTCGGTGGCCTCAACGTGCTCCGCGCGTGCGTCGACGAGGCAGTGGGCAAGGTGATCTTCAGCTCCACCGGTGGCGCGCTCTACGGCGAGCCCGACATCGTGCCGGCGGATGAAGACCATCCAGTTCGCCCGCTCTCGCCATACGGCACCAGCAAGCTCGCGTTCGAGCATTACCTGGGAATGTTCGACAGGACGTTTGGCCTGCGCTACACGACTCTTCGCTACGCCAACATCTACGGTCCGCGGCAGGACTTCTTCGCCGAGGAGGGCCGCGTCGTGGCCATCTTCGCCAGCCGGATGATCGAGGGCAAGCCTGTCACGATCGACGGCGACGGGAATCAGTCACGCGACATGCTGCATGTCGGCGACGTCGCGATGGCAAACCTCGCCGCCCTCGAGCGGGGTGACGGCGGCACCTTCCACATCAGCTCGGGCATCCCGGTGACGATCAACGACCTGTTCCGCAAGATCGCACTGCTGACCGAGTACAAGCTCGAGCCCATGTTCGGACCTGCGCGCAAAGGCGACGTGTACCGCATCGCGCTCGACAACCGGCGCGCAGCGGAACAACTCGGCTGGCAGCCGCGGATCCAGCTCGAGGAGGGACTGCGCCTGACCGTCGACTACTTCCGCGGGCAGATTTCCAGACTCCAGCCTTAGGCGGTGGAGACGTTTGCTTTTCTTCACAGCTACGGCGCGCGTGTGCTCGTCGCGTTTGCGGTGCTGCTCGGGCTGTGGGGCGCCTATCACTATTTTCGGAACCAGCGCGTCAGCGGGGGCTTTCGCTCGACCTACCTGATCATGGCCGCCGTCACGCCGGTGCAGGGCCTGCTCGGCCTGTCAGCCCTGCTTGCAGGCGGCGATCCGCGCGCCGGGTTGCTGCACATGGTGTACGGCGCGTTCGCGTCCCTGTTTCTCCCCGGTGCATACATCTACGCTCATCAGGGCAACGCCCGGCGCGAAGCCCTGGTCCTGGCCGGTGCCTCCTGGATCGTCGTGATCGCCTTCCTGAGGGGCATATCCACCGGCTAACGTATGCGCGGCAGTGGACCCCTCTGAGCGGCTGACCAAGACCAAGTCGACGCCGCCACTCCCGGCCGATCCGGACCGGAGGGTCCTCATCACAGGTGGGGCCGGCTTCCTGGGCGTCAACACCGCGGTCCACCTGATCAAGGAGGGCTGGCACGTCAGCCTGCTCGACAACCTGAGCCGTCCGGGCACCGAACGCAACCTCAGGTGGCTAATCACCAAGTACCCGAACCGGATCACCTTCATTAAAGAGGACGTGAGGAATGCCGGTGCCCTGGCAGGGCACGTGAAGGACCAGGACGCCATCCTCCACCTGGCCGGGCAGGTCGCGGTCACGACGTCGCTGGTCGATCCCAGCACGGACTTCGACGTCAACGCGCGCGGCACCCTCAACATGCTCGAGGCGGTCCGCACGCACAACCACGATGCGCCATTCGTCTTTGCATCGACGAACAAGGTCTACGGGAAGCTCGACCACAACAACGGCGCCTGTAAAGAGACGCAGCCGATCGATTTTCACAGCCCCTATGGCTGCAGCAAGGGCGCCGCCGACCAGTACGTCCGCGACTACGCACGCTGCTTCGGCATGAACACCGTCGTGCTGCGCCAGAGCTGCATCTACGGCGCCCACCAATACGGCACCGAGGACCAGGGATGGGTAGCGCACTTCGTGCACTCGATCCTCAAGGACCGCGCGCTGACGATCTATGGCGACGGGACCCAGGTGCGCGACCTCCTCGACGCGCGCGATCTGAGCGCGCTCTACGCCACCGTGATCGACAAGATCGGTATCGCGCGCGGCGAGATCTACAACGTCGGTGGCGGGCCGGAGAACCAGCGCAACCTGCTGGAAGTCATCGACCAGATCGGCGGCCTCACGCACAAGAAGCCGCAATTCAGCTTCGCGGACTGGCGCGAGGGTGACCAGAAGTTCTACGTCAGCGACGTCGGCAAGGCGCGCCACGATCTCGGTTGGGCGCCGCAGGTCGAGTTCGAACGCGGCCTGCGCGACCTGATCTCCTGGGCGGAGTCGGCCCACTAGACCGTGGTCGCGGCGGTCGGATCCCTCGCCGGTCGCCGGCGCCCACCGCTATGGCTTGCATCAGCCGCGACCGCGGCGGCCTGGGGCGCGCTCTACACCGTGGGCCGCTGGGTGTTCGGCTTTGCGACCTTCCCCATCCACGAGGACATCCGGATCAATTACGTCGCCGCCCAGGCGGGCCTCCAGTACGGGTGGTCGAAGATCTACGACTTCGCGACGCTGAGGCAGCTCTCCCTGGTGTTCCCGGCGGCCGATCGCAGCATCGACGCGACCGCCACTTACATCAGCCCTCCGCTGCTCGCGTGGCTGTTCGTGCCTCTCACCCTCGTGCCCGAGCCTGCCGCGTATCTCATCTGGACCCTGGGCGCGCTGGCCGCGCTCCTCTGGATGTGGCACGTCGCGGCGCCCTACAACGGCCTCGCCAAGCTCACCCTGCTTCTCGTCGCGCTCGCGCTGTGGCCCGTCATGCAGGTCTTCTACTACGGCCAGCCAGGCGTGGTCGTGGTTGCGGGCGTCGCCCTGGCTTGGTGGCTCGTTCGGAACGATCGCCCGATCGCCGCCGGGATCGCCCTGGCGTTTGCCACGACGCTCAAGCCGCAGGTCGTGATCATGGTTCCGATGGCCCTTCTCGTCGCAGGCCACATCAAGCCTGTGCTCGGTTGGGCCGCCGCGGGTCTCGTCATGGCCGCGCTCAGCCTGGCGAGCCTTGGCGTCGACGGCATCGCGAGCTATTGGCAGGCGCTGAAACTCGTCGAAGCCGACACAGGCCACGCGTACTTCACGATCGCCTTGGTTTTCGGGCTGGGCCCCCTGACCTACCTCCTGCTGGCGGTGCAGGGCATCGCGTGCCTTGCCGTCGCCCGAATTCGACGGCATGACCTGGAGACTGTATTCGCGGTCGGGCTGCTGGGCTCGCTCATGGTCGCCTTCCACCTCCACCAGTGGGACTACACGAACCTCGTCTTGGCGGCCTGGCTCGTCTTGAGAAATTCGCCTCCGCTCTGGCACCGTATCTGGCTCGCGGCCGGCATCTTGACCATGCAGCTTCTGTCGCTCGGCGTGGCGGTGCCGCAGCTCCTATGGGACGTGGTCTGGCTGGCCATGCTCGCGCTAGGCGCGGCGAGCGCCGGCTCAGTCCGAAACCCGAACCGTGTCGCTCCAGCCGCGACGCCGTCGAAAGCGTCGCCCTGAGGCCGCGACCCAATACAGGAGAAGCCCGGCCAGCGCCAGTAGCGAGATACCATCGCCAGTCCACTCCAGCGCGGTTCGCGTGAAGCTGAGCTTCAGAACCGTCCGCTGGCTGAACCCGTTGAGCGGGATGTACATGAAGTCGGGGCCGGCGCGATAGATCTCGACATCGTGTCCATCGACCGTCGCCCGCCAGTTGGCCACCCAGTTCTCCTTGAAAAGGGCCCCCTTCACGGGACCCTCGAGGCGGATCGACCGTTCCTGCGGATTCACGAAGCTCGCCTTGTACTCCGCCGGCGCACCGCCCGCCGGCGCGGCCCAGGCGATGGCCTGAGCCAGAAGCCGAGATTCCAGCGCGTTGCGCGTGCTCGATGCGTGGTAGGGCAGGTTCATCCCGCTCCACACGACTCGGCCCCGGCCGAGGGTCCCCGCGACGAGCACCGGGTAGCCGTGGCTCAGCAGTACCGGAACGGCCCACGGCGCCATGGAGCTCTCGGGGATGTAGGAGATGCCCCAGGGCCCTCCGGCGTAAATGGCCGCCGAGAACCCAGTCAGGTCGACGCCGGCGGCGATGGGACCCGATCCTCGCTCCAGGTCCCAGTCGGGCCCGATTTCCGTCCTCCTGATCTCTGCGCCGGGGATCGGCGGCGCGGCCGCCCCGGCCTGTTCCAGGTCTGAACCGCTCGCTTCGATGAAGGCGCTGCCGCCGCGCTCGACGTACTGATCGAGCAGGCCCAGCGCCCTGGCGCGATCGTGGACGCGGTACTGATAGAGGATCACCTCGTCGAATCGACTGAGCTCGGCGATGGAGTGGTCGTCCAGGTACTCGCCACCCCGCACCGGAATCAACGAACGGCTGTCGAAATCAGAGAGCGCGATGGCCCTCAGGACCAGGCTGTACGCCGCATCGCCGCCGATCACAAGCGCTGTGCGGGTATCGCCTGCCGAGAGGACGGGCGTCGCGGCCGAGTATTCGAACGTCCGCGCGAAGTCGGGCGAGCCGGTGGAGAGCGGCCTGTAGAGATCCGGCCTCGCCTCGAAACGGCGCACGACGTCAGGGTCGGGTCCACCGTACAGCGACCTCACCGCGTACCAGTCGAGCAGGAAGTTCGCCTCCGCGTAGTTGGAGTCGGCGCTCCAGACCGCGTGCTCGAGCCAGTACTGCCAGTCGGCGCGAAGGACGCCCTGTTGCTGATATCCGCGCGTCTGGGGCACATCGGCACGACTGTCAATCCAGTCCGAGCCGCCATCCCAGCTCACCCCGACGCGATAGTCACGCTCGGCCGGGTCGAGAACGAGCGCGTCCTGCACCGCCCGCTTCGCCAGGTTGTCTCCGCTGAACGTGCCGCGGGCCGGCTGTGGGGCGGTGACCGCGATCACGGCGAGCAAGGCCACCAGCAGGATGGCTGAGATCTCCGGACGGATTGCGCTCCGACTTAGGGCCAGGCCAGAGAGCGCGGCGAGAAACCAGGCAGCAAAAAACGGTGCCTGTCCGGGCTGGATGGCGTAGATGAATACGTGCGGCGCCGGGAATCCGACGAACGTGTAAACCAACGCGGCCGCGCCGGCCACAGCCGCCACGATCGTCACCCGGTCCATGAGCGCGGATGCGCTGGTACGCGGCTGACGAAGGGCAAGGATCGTCGCGATGACCGCGAGCGGAATTAGAAATACCGGCAGCGATTCGGTGCCAGGCGGAAACAGGTCGCCTGGGGAGAGAGGCGAGTACTCGCGAGTGAAGGTCGGTAGAGGTGCCGGCGCTTGCCTGGAAAGCGCGTAAGGGAGGTAGAAGTACACCACGAGCAATCCCGCCGGCACCAACACCTTCACCGCCTCGACCAACCTTTGCCCGAGGGAGACCGGCTGCACGGCCACGAGCAGGATCGCCAAAGCGATGCCGACGGCCCCCAGCAGCAGGTGGCTGCTCAGCGTTGCCGCGAGTGACAGCACTGTGGCGACCAGGAGGGCGGTCGACCTGCGGGTGAAATAGAGCACGGCGAAAAACGCGAAGAGGCTCAGAAAGGCCATGCCCAGGATGCGCGGGTAGAGACCGGTCTCCACTATGTACGCCCAGTACGCGCTGGAGGCCACGAGCATGAACGCTGCGACCAGGCCGGCGACACGGCCTCCGCCGGCGACGCGGACGAATCCATACAGCCCGCAACCAATCACGACGAAGCTCGCGGCGGCGATGGCAATGAGCGCGCCGCCAGACGAAAAGCCGAACCAACCCACCAGCACGGCGCCGAAGTAGTGGAAGAGAGGTGGAAACGAAGCCTCGGAGAAATACTGCCCTGAGTACCACTCGTAGTTCCAGTCGGCGTTGGGAAAGTAGTCGACGAGGAACTTGATCTTCGACATGTGGCCGAAGGCGTCGTATCCCTTGGGGAAGCCCGTAAAGGCGCCGTTCGCGAACCCGACGCCGAGCGTCACGATGGCGACCGCCGCCACCGAAGCGGCGTCGGCGAACCAGGGAGGAACTCGCCTCAGGCGGTTGCGGCCTCGGCTGCGCTTTGCTCGTGCTCCCTGGCCACGTCGAGCACGACGCGCTCCATCGTGTCGATGTGCCTCTCCCAATCGAAGCGTCGCGCCCACTCCGAGGCGCGCTCGCCGGCGACCTGGTTCTCAGCCCGGCTGTCGAGCAGCGCGACGATGCCCGCCGCGTAATCCTCGACGTCAAGCGGCTCGGCCAGGTGTCCTGTTCCCGGCCCCACCGTTACGGTTGGACCGGCCTGGTTCCACGCCACCACAGGGACACCCTTCGCCATCGATTCGATGACGCCCATGCCGAAGTCCTCCTCCGGGGCGGGATAGACATAGACCGCGGCGCCCTCGTACAGCGACTGCAGCTCCTCCTCGCTGATCGGCCCCAGGAACAGCACCGAATCTTCAAGCCCGAGATCGCTCACGAGCTCCCTCAGCGAGGCGGTGTGCGATGTCGGCGGCCCCGGGATCACAAGCTGCGCGCGCGGATGGCGCTTGCGCACCTCGGCGAACGCCTTGATCGCCAGGTCGAAGCGCTTCTGCGGATAGTGACGGTTGGTGAGAAGCACATAGGGCCTGCGGATCGGATAGCCGTTGATCGTCATGCCGCCGGAGAACCGCGCCTCGATCGGCAGCGGGAAGCCCGACGCGGCGACGTGACATCCCGCGGGGCAGTCGATCGCGTCGCGCTTGTAGGTGCGGCGGATGATGTCGCCGATGTAGTCGCCGTTGACCAGCAGCTGATTTGCCTCCTGGATCGACCGGCGGTCGGCCCATGCGACAAAGCGCGTCGCGCGCATGACGATCGCGGCGAGCAGGCGGTAATCGGCGTTGGAGACCCAGCCCGTCTGGCGGTCGATGTTGCGCGGGTAGACGAGTCGGTTGGGCTGGTTCAGGTAGACGACATACGGCACATCCATCAGGCGCGCCGCCCACCATGCGATCCACGCGCTCGGCTGGTTGCAGCCGACGATGGCGTCGACTCCGCGGAACCGCCACGCGTAGAGGGGCATCAGGAGCGAGGTCGCGGCCATCTGCACCGCCTCGCGGAACGGGAACCAGCGTGGCAGCTGGGGCAGGAACGTCTTCACCCTGACGTCGCCGATGAGATCCGGATAACAGCGAGACGAGTCGACCGTGGGCGCGTAGCACTCGACGTCGTAGCCGCGCCTGCGCAGACCAAGTACCTCTTCGATGACAATCCGCTCGCCGCCGCCTGAGTACGTGAAGCCGCAGTGAAAAACCGCGATCTGGCGCGTGCCTTTCTTGCGCACGTCCCGCCTTCCGCCGACGAGGAAGAAGCTCATCACGCCGAGCGTCAGCGCGTAGGCCGCGGTGAGGGCGTGGTAAAGGACGATCGCGCCGGCGGCGACGCCCCCGGCGAGTCCGAGTCCGCCGCCCAGGACCAGCGCCCCCGCCACCTCAAGGTTGCCCAGGTAGCCGGGACCTGCCGGCACCGCGAAACTGAGAAGCAAAGCGGGATAGGCGGCCATCGCCTTCAGCGGCGGGACCGAGATGCCGACCGCTACGAACAGCAGCGTGAAGTTGAACGCGTCGATCACCAGTGCCAGCACGGTTAGACCCGCCAGGCGCGCTGTCAGCTGAGGCGTCCATAACCCCCGCGCTCCTGCGCGGAACGCGAAGGCCTGGCCGGCGATCGCCGTGGCGAAGGGCGCCGGAATGAGCCGCCGGGCGAGACTCGACCGAGCTATCCGGGGACCGGCGAGCGCAGTGCCGAGCACCGCCGCCAGCAGCGCGATCGCGAGGGCCGCCGCGCCGGCGAGACCACGCGGCGCGTCGACTGCTCCGCTCAATGCCACCACCTCGAGACCCGCGAGGAACAGCGCCACGGCCGCGAGGTCGCACGCCTTGTCGATGACGATCGTCGCCAGGGCCGATCCGGCCGGGATTCGGTGCCTGCGCCACAGCCACCACGCCCTCGCGGCGTCGCCTGAGCGGATCGGCAGCACGTAGTTCAGCAATCCGCCCGCAGCGTTCATCGCGAAGGCTCGGACCATGCCGACCGGGGCGAGTGGGCGCAGCAGAAGCAGCCAGCGTCGGGCGCGGATCAAGCTGGTCACGAGGAACAGCGCGACCATCAGCGCGACTGCCCACCAGCTCTGGACTCGCGCGTGGGCGACGATCTCGGGCAGCGAGACGGTGCGCAGCCACAGCCACAAGAGCAGGAGTCCGAAGGCGGTCTGCAGGCCCAGACGGATCCAGCGGTTCATGCGGTGGCTTCGCCCTCATAGGGGACCGGGGCGAGGATCCAGCGCTGGGCGAAAGCCCAGAACGCGAACAGGAATCCGACGAACAGGACGGTGCCGCCGTAATCGTGAAAGAAGACCGCGGGTCCAACACCGAACGTGGCCGCGATCCAAGCGACGAGTGCAACTCGCACGAGGTTGAGCAGCATCGTGCCGGCCACCCCGATCAGGACGACCTGCGCGCGCATCTCGAACCCATGACCACCGCGCAATCCCGAGATCAGGCTGACCCCGAAGAGGATGAGGCTCTGCCAGCCGATGCAGTTCCACGAGATGAAAAGCGTGTGCATCGAGCCCGCCCCGTCCCAGACGACCATGTGGCTTCCGGATGCGGCCGCGTGGACGCCCACGAGCCCCAGCATGCTCACGACCATGCGCGACTCGACCGGCACGATCGACTGCAGCGGGTTGTTCGCGCCGAGGCTCATCGCCCAGGCCGTCAGGAGGTCGTCGAACGTCGTGACCAGGGGCAGCACCATCAGCAGCGCGCAACTCAGCGCGATCAGCGTGAGGTTGACGTTGTCGCGCTCCCGCGTCCTCATCGCCGTCTCCTGACCAGGCGTTTCGCGAACAGCGGCACGACCATCACGAGCCCGACGAGACCAAGCAGCGACTCGGGCACAACAATGCTCGGCGGCACGAGGTTGGTGTCGCCGGCCCCGGCAGTCCCGTCGTAGACCATCGACGGCTTGCCGCCCGTATTGTGCGTAAGCGTCACCTGGACGCACAGCGACCCGCCAGGCGGGATCACCATCGCAAGCTGGCTTGCGCTCGTGGTGACGGTGAATGGACTCGTCGTATTCACACCGTTCGATCCGTACGTGGCCGTCCACGTCGATCCGACGTTGGGGACGGTGGCGACAAAACCGGCGCAGCTCGATGTTGCGGAGACACCGGCGGCGATGGCAACAGTGTCATTCGTCGACCCGGAGCCACCCGTCCAGTTCATCGTGAAGGTCCAGACGCCGCCGGCCACGGTTTGGGCGGGGAGGCTGCTGAACGACCAGGCTGTGACCACGCCCCCGGAGGCGGACTGGATCTGGCATGCAGTGGCTCGCGTGCCGATCGCCTGGTCGACCGTGCTGGCGACGCATCCTGGAGCCGTGCCGGTGCCATGGAGGTAGAGCGGGTTGCCGGCGGCCCTCACGATCGGGGCACGCGTCGATGCCACGACCAGGCCGCTGAAAAGCAGGACGAGCAATCCAACAGCAAACCAGCCAACCCAGCGCTTGTGCGGTGCCGCGCGGAGTGGCGATGGCGACGCCTTGGCGACGGGCGTGGTCGGCGACGTCCAGCGCGGCGCGCCGCGGCGCGCGCGCAGCCAGCGGCCGAGCATGTACAGCCTCCGGAGGTGGCGCACCTCGTCTGTGACCCGGCCCGTCTTCGGCGTGCGGAACCACGGGCCTTCGTCGCGACTGATCAATCCTTTGAATGCCGCCCAACCCTGAAACGGAACGAGCGCGAATGACAGCACGAGGGCGCCGAATACGCCCTGCACGTCGCGGGCCGGCGCCTCTTCGAGGATCAGGCCGCCGAGGTTCATCAACGGGAGCGCGAAGATGTTGGAGAACAGGAGCGACCATCCGAGAAGCGCGGTCCACCCGGGAACGTGAGTCTGGAAGACGACCTCCGAGATGAGCCAGCTCACCGAGCCGATGACGAACAGTCCGGCCTGCAGGTAGTAAGAGGCGTCGTACAGGAACTCGAGCTTTTCGATTGGCGTGACGAGCGGCGAGGTCATGATCGGCAAGAACCACTTGCGGACGTTGTGCGTGTGCCCTTCAGCCCAGCGCATCCGCTGACGCGCAAGCCGCGAGAAAGTGCTTACGCATTCAGCCGGCGTCTCCGCCCATGGCGTGTAGATCACTTTGTAGCCGCGCGTGTAGAGCTTGAGAGTGAGCTCCCAGTCCTCGGTGATGCTCGTGCCCCATCCGACCTGGCGCAGAACGTCGGCCCGGATCATGTACGCGGTGCCCGCGATCATCTTCAAAGAGCCGATCGCATCCTGGAATGGACGCTCGATCATGTAGCTGCCCGCGTATTCCGCTCGCACCGCCTCGGTCAGCCAGCTCTCCGATTTGTTCAGCACATGCCACTGGTAGCTCTGCACGGCGGCGACCTCGGGCCGGCGCCTGATCTGGCCAGGTTCTGACAGAGGTTCGGTGCGGCCGAAGGCGGCTTCGAACCGCTTGCTGGAGGCGCCCTCGCTGACCCGATAAAAGAGGGGCAGCAGCCGCTCGATGGAGTCCGGGAAAGGCACCGAGTCGGCGTCGAACACCACGACGTACTCGGCGCGGGGGTCCATGACCTTGAGCGCCTCGCGCAGCGCCCCTCCCTTGTAACCGGCGCGACTCGTGCGGTGAAGGATCTTGAATCGAGGACTGTTCACCCAGCGCTGAAGGATCTGGATCGATTCGTCGGTGGAATCGTCGACGACGACCACCTCGTACTCGGTGTACTCGAGCTGAGAGAGCGCGGTCAGCAGCCGCTCGATGACGCGTTCTTCGTTGTACGCCGCGACGTGGACGGAGACGAACGGCTGATATCCGATGTCGAGGTGATAGCCGTTGCCATTGCCGTTGATCCGGTTAAGCGCGTTGCCATTTGTCTTTCCCGCGCCGTTCCCGTTTCGCGGTGCTCCGACGAGGGTTGTCAGCAGCACCATCGCTGTGCTCAGGTAGTACTTGACCGCGTAGGCGAAGAAGATCGCGCCGAGGAAGAGTCCCCCGAAAGCGAATCCATAAGCGATCCAATCGGCGCCGCTCTGGATCTTCGATTGCTGGACCAGGTCCAGAAAACCGTGTGCGATGGCGACGATCGGGATCGCGCCGATGACAAATGCGCCGACGAGCACGGCGTTGAGGAGGACGTTCCAGGCGAGTCCGCGGAACCCGCGACCGGGCTCCTGCGACGCGCCCGTGAGATGAGCCGGATCTTCTCCCGCCACCTCAGATCTCGTCCTCGAGAAAAAGAGCCGCGCTCAGCTCGGCGCTGTCGAAACGGCGATGTCCGCCTGGAGTCGTGAGCGTCGGCTGAAGCAAGCCTCGGCGAACGGCGCGGTTCAAGGTCGGCTGGCTTACGCCCAGCAGGCGAGCGGCTTCGCCGGTCGTGATCAGCCGGGCGCCTTCGGGCTCGTCCTGGAGACTCAAGGCATACGCCTCAACGTCTGCCTCACCGAACCGCCGGTGACCGCCGGGGGTGATCATGGCGGGGCGCAGGAGGCCCCTTCCCACGGCGCGCGCCACAGTCGCTTGGCTGACGCCAAGGCGAGTGGCCACATCCTTCGAACTGATCAATCTCTGCAAGACGTTGTGCTGGGGCTAACGAACCCTAATCAAAAAGCAGTCGCCTTGCAGCTACGTTCCGCGAGGAGGGCTTGGGATCCCAAGAGTGGCGCAGGCGTTTCGTCGTTGAAAAAGTGCAGAGATCGACCAATCCCCTCCCCGATTTCGTGCCAAACTTTTCACCGCGCAAAGTGCGCGCGGACCTTCAGAAAGGAATCAGGAACTCATCTTTAGTTAGAACCTCACCCCCCGCAGCCAAGCTCGGAGCCGGTGTCGAGAAATCGCCCGGCCCGAGCCTTTTTTAGGGGTTTTCGCTCTTTTTCAGCCCAGACGAGTCTGGCGCGCCCAGTCGTGCAGCGCCTCGCGCCAGGAGCGCAGAAGCTCAATTCGCTCTGAGGCAAGGCAGCCGTTTGCGGGCCGGCTGGCGCGCGTGTGAAGTTGATCGCTGGTCAAGGGACGGATGGGCGCCACGACGCCTGCTTCGTCGAGCACCGCCTGGGAAAATTCGTGCCACGTACAACAGCCGTTTCCTACCAGGTGCACGACGCCACTGACTTCCTCTCCCGCAAGTCCAACAACTCGTTCGGCCAGGTCGGCTGCGCTCGTCGGATTGACCCGCTGATCCGTGACCATCTCGAGCTCGCCGTGGGCGCGGACTCGCTCCAGAATCCGCTCCGGGAACCCCGTGCCGACGCGCCCGTAAACGGCGGCTGTGCGGACGATCAGCGCCTTCGGATCTGCGGCTAGCACGGAGCGCTCGCCCGCGAACTTTGAGAACCCGTACGCGCCAAGGGGCCGGGCCTGGTCGGATTCCACGTACGGTCGAGCCTGCCGGCCGTCGAACACGAAGTTGGTCGAGAAGTGCACGAGTCTGGCGCCATGACGGCTGCAAGCGGCGGCGACGTTCGCGGGACCGTCGCGATTGAGCTTCAGCGCAACCGCCGGCTCATCTTCGGCACGGTCAACCGCGTTGTACGCGGCGCAGTTGAAGACGACCTCCGGTTTGATCGCCGCCATCAACGCGTCGACCGCCGGAGCATCCGTGATCGACAACCTCTCGTGCGGCACCGCGCTTTCATTTCCCAGGAGGCGTACAAGCTCAGTGCCGAGCTGACCTCTGGCGCCGAAGACGATCGCTTTCAGAGCGAGGCTTGATCAGCCTGCGGAGCAGCGTCGGAATGCTGCATCAACAGGGCAGTGATTTCGCTGTCTTCGACAGGCCGGCCAACGAGAAATCCCTGCGCGGCGTCACATCCCGCTTCCACCAGGATCGTCTCCGCGATCCTGTCCTGCAGGCCCTCGGCAACGACCCGCAAGCCCAAGTTGTGACCGAGTCCAACCGCCGACCGAACTATGGCGGCGGAATCCGTATCTGACGCCAGCGCCGAGACGAAGGAGCGGTCGATCTTGATCTCGTTGACCGGCAGCCGCATCAGGTAGAGCAGCGAAGAATAGCCGGTGCCGAAATCGTCGAGCGCAAGGCGAACGCCGATGTCGTGCAGGCGGTGCAGCGCCTTGGCGGCGGCCGCGGCCATCGCCACACCTTCTGTGATCTCGAGCGTGAGGCGGCTCGGCTCGACCTTGAAGTTGCCCAGCGCCCGGGCGACCATCTCCTCGAGCGAGTGGTCCTCGATGTTGCGCGGCGAGACGTTGAGCGAGATGGAGACGTCGATCCCGTCCGCGAGCCATTTGCAAAGCTGTGTCAGGGCCGCATCGATGACCCATGCGGTGAGCGGATGGATGATGCCCGTCTCCTCCGCCATGGGGATGAACCTGTCCGGCGGCATGAGTCCTTCGCGCGGGTGGTTCCACCTCACAAGCGCCTCGACGGTCTGGATCGCACCAGTCGCAAGCGTCACCTGCGGCTGGTAATGGAGAAGGAGCTCGCCTTGAGGAATCGATCGGCGCAGCTCGCCGGCGAGCCCCGAGCGCCGCAAGGTCTGCGCCTCCTGCTCCGGCTGGTACAGCGCGTACCCGCCACCGGAACGCTTGGCCACATACATCGCGACGTCGGCGCGGCGAAGCAGCGTGCTCGGGTCGTCGCCGTGCACCGGGTACATGGCGATACCGATCGATGCTCCCGTCTCGATCATCTGGTCGCCGATCGCAAAGGGGCCCTCGAGCGACGCGAGGATCTTGCGCGCGGTCGCAACGACATCCTCCGGATGCTTGGCGTCCGTCGTCAGGACCGCGAACTCGTCTCCGCCGAGTCGGGCGACCGTGTCGGTCGCGCGCAGCACACCGCGCAGCCGGGCTGTGACCTCCTGGAGCAGGCTGTCACCGCGGTCGTGACCGAGCGCGTCGTTGATGTCCTTGAAGCGATCGAGGTCGAGCAGCAGGACGCCAAACATCTTCTGATTACGACGCGCGGCGAGCAGCGCCTGGCGCAAACGGTCACCGAACAGGCTGCGGTTCGGCAGCCCGGTGAGCGCGTCGTGAAGAGCCTGATATTCGAGCGCGTCGGTGTGCGCCTTGCGGTCCGAGATGTCGCGCAGCGTCGCGATGAACAGGTGGCGCGACCCGATCTGCATCGAGCTGACAATGAACTCGAGCGGAAACAGGCTCCCGTTCTTGCGCTTGCCCATCGTCTCGTGCGCGCCGCTGACCGGGATGTCGAGGGTGAGGCGGCGCTGGAGGTAGTTGTCGAAGGCGCTGCGATGCGTCGTCGCGATCAGGATGTCGGCCTGCTGTCCCGTCAGCTCCTGCTCCGAATAGCCGAAGAGCTTGACCACCGCTGGATTGGCCGATTCGATGATCCCGGCGGGGTCAATCGTCGCCAGGCCGTCGGACACGTTGTCGAGGACTGAGCGCATTCGCTTCTCGCTTTCCTGCAGCGCGACCTCGGCCCGTTTGCGCTCGACGAACTCGCCAATCTGCGAGCCCACGTCGTTCATCACGGCAATCAAGCCGTCGTCGAGGTCCCGCGCCGCCCAGGTGTGAAGGGAGATCATCCCGACCACGCGGCGGCCGCTGCGCACCGGAAAGCCGACGATCCCATGCAGCCCGACCGCGACCGCGGCCACGGCACGCGGCGAACTGTCGCCCCCGTGGTCGGGCATCGCGATCGGCGCTCCTGCCTCCCAGACCCGACCGGCGAGGCCTTCGCCGCGGCGGTAGACGGCGCTCGCGGCCGTCGCCTCGAATGCGGTCGTGTCACGGCCGGGACGCTTCCACGAAGTGACGAAATGCATGGCCTCGCGTTCGGCGTCCACCTCCCAGTACTCGGCTAGCTCCCAGTCGAGCGTGCGGCACAGGCCTTCGAGCACTCCTGACGCCGCCTTCTCCCAGCCAGGCGAGGTGACGAGGGCCTGTGTGACCGCGAACCTCGCCGCCTGCAGGACCTCGGCGCGCTTGCGGTCACGGATGTCGACGGTGACGGTCTGGAAGTACATCGGCCGCTGGTCCGCGCCGCGCACCAGGCGCATCGTGAGGTCAGCCCAAACGTCCTCGCCGTCCTTACGTGTGTAGCGCTTCTCGATGCGGCGCCCTTCTTCTTCCCCCGCGAGCATGCCCTGCATCGCCTCTTGCAGGGCGGCGACGTCATCGGGATGTGTGATATCGAGCACCGAAAGGGTCCGCAGCTCGCCGTCGGCGTAACCGACCAGGTCGCAAAACGCGGGGTTGACCGTCGTGATGTGTCCGTCCAGCGTGGTGAATGCCATGCCGGCCTGGGCTTGGTGAAACAGCGTGCGGAATCGCGTCTCCATCTCCCGCTCCGCCTCTTCGGCGCGCAACCGCTCGCTGATGTCGCTCACCAATGTCAGGAGCTGGTTGCGCCTGGTCGTCACCCGGTGGATCGCGACCTCAACCTGGATCCGCCTGCCTGACTTGCTGATGACAGCCGACGTATACCGCGCAGGGGCGTCTCCGCCTGACAGCCTCTTCGCCAGGTTGGCGGCCAGCTGCTCGCGTTCGTCTTCGGGAGCCAGGTCGATCAGGGACTGCATCGCCCCGAGCTCGGCGCGCGTGTAGCCGGTCAGCTTCACGTAGGCGTCGTTGCCCGCGACAAAGCGGCCGTCTTCGGTGATCAGCAGGCCTTCGCCGAGGTCGCTGAGGGTAGCCAGCAGTGAGCTTTGGCGCGCGACCTGGGCTCCGAGGTCTCGCTGCACGGAGCGACTTGTGAGCAGCGCGAGAAGCCCGATCCCGACCAGGAGAAGGGTCCAGATCACGACCGTGCTGAGGGACACCATCAGCTGAGTCACCGCATACGCCCAGAGCAGACTCAGGGCGACGATCGCGACCCCGAACACGTAACCGAAATGACGCGAATGGAGCCCGGCATCGAACTGCAGCAGCACGACCGCGAAGCTCACGGCGGCCAGCGGGGGCAGGTCGTTGCCCAGCCACTTGCCGGCCACCCCCAGGAGGAGGACGGCCAGGGTGGCCGCGCCGGCCATGATCGCCAGCTGGGCGATCAGGCTGGTGGCCAGCTTCGAAATCCTCACCGCCACTGCGACCACCGCCAGGACGACGCCGAGGGCGATGAGCACCGCTTCCTGGCGCAACACGGCGGCCGGAAGGTTGGCCTCCCAGATTCGGTAGGCCACCCCGGCGATGACCGCTGCAGCCGCGATCGCGTTGATCAGGGGCAGGTTCCACGAACCGGACGCCTGGGGCAGTCCGGCAGCCGCCCAGGCGGCCCCAAACACAGGATCGGTTGCCGGCGGCCGGGACGCGATCATCTCGTTGGCCAAGTTCGAAGAACGATAACGTTCGGGACCCGAAACTGGTCTCCAGGGACCTCAGGGCCGGGGCGAGTCGGCGCCGGCCTTACTTGCCGGTTTTGGCCTGGGGCCTCTGCGGGACGGTCCGCTTGAGGGGCGGCCGCCGTCCGGCGTGAAGCGGGTTGACCTTCTCGCCGTCGCCGTCCTTGCCGGCGCGGCTGGCGCGACCGGCGGTCGCGTGGAGAGTGCGTAGCTTTGCCAGGCGCTCCTTTTTGGCGGCCAGGGCCGTCTTGAGGGCGTCCGACAGCTGGGTATCGTTCATGGGGACGACCCGGAGCCGGGCCTCCAGCTCGAGGACCTCTACTTCAGCCCTTGTCAGTTCGAGATCGATGGTTTTTGACACTTTTCCTTCTTCTTTACCGATCAAAGCTACTGAACCAGATAATTACCCCGCAAGGGGCCAAGTTATGCCTCAACCGCTCTCAATTCACCTTGACAGTCGCGACAGAGGTGCATTGCACCGCGGGACCGCACAGCCCCGTGTCGCTGATCTGCACGCTCACAGCCCCGTTGTACATCGGAGAATTGGCGCCCCACGTAAGGGTGAGGCTCACCACCCCGGGCTGAACGGTGGCACCAAAACCAGGCGGTGGACAAGTCACGACGGCGACGAAGGAGCAGCTCCCACCCTTCCAACCTGTAGTTGCGACGGATGGCGCAGGCCCTGGGACCCCCCCGGAATAAGCAAGCTTCACAGTGCAGGTCGCGCGACCCGTGCAAGTTCCGGTTGCGAGTGCAATGTGTGGATACATCCAGAACGTCGGTGAGATGGTCGTCATCGCGCCCAACGCATCGCCAACCTGGACGGTGAACTGCAGATAACCCGGCTTGCCGCCGAACGCACCGTTCAGGGTCAGAGAGCTCGACGACAGCTTCGTTCCGGCAGGTAGCGGACCCTGCTTGACCGTGTAGGTGAGTGGAGCCACACCGCCGCTAACCTGGCCGAACGAGCCACAGGCGTTGGCGCAGCCAAGCTCGACATTGCAGACGGTGGCACACGCTGGCAGCATGCTGGCCGTCAGCCGGCTTGCGATGTTGATGGTTCCGGGGATGGTGGCCGTGCTGTCGCCCGAGTCGGCTGCCCGAATCGCGAATGTGTAGTGCCCCGCGCTCGTTGGCGTGCCGGCAACCGTGCCGTCGGTCCGGAGGCTCAACCCACTCGGGAGCGCACCGCTGACGACCGACCACTTGTAAGGCTGCACGCCGCCTGCAGCGCTGAGTGGCACCGCGGGGTACGCCAAACCGACCTCGCCGGCGTGAAAGCCTGGTCCTGACGCCGCCAACGAGGTGGTCGGGGTCGGCGATGCAGAAGGCGCCGGCGATTGCACGACGGCGATGGTTTTGGGTGGCGGTGCACAGGCAGCAAGGAAAACCAAAAGAGCCGCCATCGCAGCGGCCCACCTTCCAAACACCACTTCGCTACGCACGAACTGCGACGCGAAGTGTAAGTCGCGCTACTGAATTTTCAGTCAGTGGAGCCTAATCAAGCGAGATCGCGTCGCGCAGCTTGTCGAAGAACCCTCTGGCTACTCTCTCGGGCTTGCCGGTGAGCCCGCCAACCTTTCTCAGCAACGCCTTCTGCTCTGGGTCGAGATCCTTCGGAATGACCAGCTGGATCACAACGTACTGGTCGCCGCGGCGACCGCCTCGCACGTCCGGCATGCCCCTGCCCTGCAACCGGAAGGACTGCCCGTGCTGTGTCCCGGCCGGGATGACGATCTCCACAGGCCCCTCCAGGGTCGGAATCTCGATCCGGTCGCCGAGCGCCGCCTGGACCATGTTGACCCGAAGCTCGTACACGATGTCCTGCTCGTGACGGGCGAGCTGGGCATGCGCCTTGACCCGCAGCACGACGTACAGATCACCCGGCGGACCGCCACGCACGCCGGCCTCGCCTTCGCCGCTGATCCGGATCTGCGACCCCGTGTCGACGCCGGCCGGAATCCTCACGACCAACCGCTTGGTCTTCTGCAACCGTCCCTGCCCGCGGCACTCGGCGCACGGGTTCTTGAGGATCCGGCCGGCCCCGCCGCACGTCGGGCAGGTCGCGGTCGTCATGACCTGGCCGAAGAATGACTGAGCTGTGCGCCGGATCTGGCCGGAGCCGCCGCAGCCGGGACAGGTCTCCTGCCCGGTCCCAGGCTCCGACCCGCTCCCGGAGCAGCGCTCGCACGTCGCGAGGCGCGGCACGTCGATCTGCCTCTCCACCCCGGTGAACGACTCCTCGAATGTGACCGTCAGGTCGTAGCGGAGGTCGTCGCCGCGGTTCGACCGCTCGCGTCGCGCGCGCCCGCCAAACCCGCCGCCGAAGAACGTATCGAAGATGTCGGCGAATGGCATATCCGAGAAATCGACGGCCGGACCGCCGGCACCGACCGCGGCATGTCCGAAAAGGTCGTAGCTGCGGCGGCGGTCGGGATCGGACAGCACGGTGTAGGCCTCGCTTGCCTCCTTGAAGCGTTCGTGCGCGACGGCGTCCTCAGGGTTGCGGTCGGGGTGCGAGTCCATCGCGATCTTGCGAAACGCCCGCTTCAGATCATCGGGGGACGCCTGCCGTCCGACGCCCAGGATCTCGTAGTAGTCGCGCTTGACGGCCACTAGGAGCTAATCAGTTTGATTTTGGGGCGCGCGCGCGACCTTGACGAGCGCGGGCCTGACGACACGATCGCGCAGCCGGTAGCCGCGCCGCAGCTCCGAGACGACTGTGTCCTCCGGGTGCTCGGCGGACTCCTCCTCCCCAATCGCCTCGTGAAGCTTGGGGTCGAACCGGGAGCCGACCGACTCGATCGGCTGCAGACCATGCGTGCCGAGCGCCTCCTCCAGCTTGCGCACGCTGAGCTCGATTCCTTTCAGCCATGACTCGTCGATGCCGTTGGGTTTGTGGTCGAGAACGTTGTGGAGGTCGTCGAGCACCGGGAGCAACCGATTGATCAGCTCGGCGGACGCGTGCTGGATGGTCTCCAGCTGCTCCTGACGCATCCGCTTCTTGTAGTTGTCAAAATCGGCTGCCAGTCGGAGGTGACGATCCTTCGCTTCGGCGAGCGCCGACTCGAGCTCAGCCAGCCTGCTTTCGAGCGAGGCGGTCGCCGACTCCTCCGATTCGCTTTCGTGAGATTCGTGTGGATGCTTGCGGGTGGTCATCGAAACCTAAATACCGCGCGGGAGGCCCAGATCAAACTCCTACGGGGAGCTGGGGCCATCGCCTCAGCCCCCCGCTGTCTCTGCCATACGATCGCTGGCGCCGCGGGCGACGGCCTGCAGACGCGCGACAGTCTGGCTGTAGGCCATCCGTGTCGGGCCGATGACGCCGACCACTCCCTTGAGGCGGTCGGAGGGGCCGTAAGTCGTGAGGACGACAGCGCATCCCTGGAGCTGGCTCGACGTGTTTTCCGACCCGATCACGATCTGCAGGTCGGACTCCCCGATGAGCTGGCGCAGCAGCACGGTCAGGTACCGAGTCTCCTCGAGCACCTCGAGCACCTGGTGGACACGGGAGGACTCCGCGAACTCAGGCTGCCTCAGCAGGTTGCGCACGCCGTCGTGGACGACGAGGTTCTCCGCCCCCTTCTCGTACAGGTCGAGGACCGCGATGACTCGGCCGAGCAGCTCCTTTTCCAGACCTAGCGGAGCGCCGTCGTAGTGTCTGCGCGCCTCATCGCTGGCCCGGCCGCTCAACGATGCGTTGAACTGCGCTGTCAATCGCGTCAGATCGGCCTGCGTCGCAGGCTCGCTCGTGTTGACGACCTGCTGGCGCAGGAGATTGCCTTCGAGCAGCAGGATCAGGAGCACCTCCTTGGGCTCGAGAGAGACAAGGTCCAGGTGCTTGATCCGCGCCAGGGTGCCCTGCGGCGCGCTCGCGACAGAGGCGTTCTGGGTGACCGCCGCCACCGTCATCGCAACTCGCTCGACCATGCCCTCGACGTCGCTGGGCGCGGCCTTCAACTCGTCGTGGATGTACGTCCTGACGCGGTCCGGGATCGGTTCCAGGTCCATCAGGAAGTCGACGAAGTAGCGATACCCGGAATCGGTGGGCACCCTCCCGGCCGAGGTGTGCGGCTGGGTCAGGTAGCCGAGGTCCGCCAGCTCGGCGAGCTCGCTGCGGATGGTGGCCGACGAAAGATTGACGAAATAACGCGACTGCAGCGCCTGGGATCCGACCGGCACCGCGTTGGTCGTGAACTCGTGCACCACCGCCCGGAGAACCGCCTGCTTTCTGTTTTCCATGTCGTTTCAGCACTCTCGGAGCGAGAGTGCCAAATCAGGTTACAGCGCCGGCGAGACGCTTGGAGCTAGCTCCTCTTCGGTTGGGGGGTCGCGGTGGGCGCCGGGGCGGGGAGTGGCGCGGCGCAGTTGCCGTCCCTGCCAAGGTCGCTCTGGGCGATGCCGCTCACATACGCGCCGCCCTTTTTGGAATGGGCGGCCTGCGAGACGTAGAACCCGTGGTTGCAGGGGTGCGCGGACCTGGCCTGCTTTTCGGGCTCGACCTTCGGGCTGGCCTGGGCCGCGGCCGGCGCGAGGTGGACCGAAGTCTGCCTGGCGACCAGGACGCCCGCGAAAACAAGGTCGGCGAGCACGAGCGACGCGATGATGACCACGAGCGCGGTCATCGTGCCGCCGAAGCGCCCCAGGCGTGTGTGCAGCATGTGTCTACCCTGGCTAACGGAGCCGGCCGCGAAAACAGTCGGTCAGAGCACGGCCAGCGCGATCTGATTGTGCAGGTCCATCCCCCGCCTGGTGGGCACGATCCGGCCGTCGATCCGCCGAATGAGTCCCGCCCGCTGTAGGCGCCGCAGCTCGGAGTCGAACCCACCTGGGGCGACCATCCCGTCCGCTGTCCGCAACCCGAGCATCAGCGATTCGGCGGTCGCCTTGCGTGATTCCAGCTCCTCGCCGTCGGCCCGGGGCGATCGCGCGGCGGCGACGTACTCGCGCGGTCGCGCGACGTTCCACCAGCGCCATGCGCGGCCACCATCGGTGGCGTACGAGTGGGCGCCCGCGCCTGCCCCATACACGGGCCGGCAGCGCCAGTACGCGTGGTTGTGACGGGACTCAAAGCCGGGACGGGACCAGTTCGACACCTCGTAGCGGCGGAAACCGGCGGCCTCCAGCTCGGTGCATGCTGCGTCGAGCTGGTCCCACTGAAGGTCGGTTTCGACCTCGGGCACTCTGCCTTCCGCGCGCCGGCGGTGTAGGAGTGTGCCCTCCTCGAAAGAAAGGCAGTAGGTGGAGACATGGTCTGGGCGGAGGGCGATCGCACGACGCAAAGTTTCCAGCCATGTCTCCAGGCTCTGGAAGGGGACGGCGTAGATGAGGTCGATGCTCACGTTGGACATCCCCATCTCGCGCGCGAGGCTGAAAGCACGGACCGCCTGCGCGGCATCGGTCTTGCGTTCGAGAACTGCCAGGGCGCGTGTGTCAAACCCCTGCACGCCGAGGCTCAGCCGGTTGACACCACCCTCCAGCCAGGCCGCGATCTTCGTTTCGTCGGTGCTTGCTGGATTCGCCTCCAGGGTGACCTCAGCGTCCGGCGCGAGGTTGAAGTTGCGACGGATGAACTCCAGCAGCCGCGATACCTCCGCGGCGGGAAGCAAGCTCGGCGTTCCCCCTCCGAAGTAGACCGTCGCGAGCTGCTGAAACGGATATCGCTCGCGGGCGAAGACGAGCTCCTGCTCGAGGGCGTCGACGTAGTCAGGTATGAGGCGGTCCATCCCGGCATACGCGTTGAAGTCGCAGTAACCGCACTTGTGCCGGCAAAACGGGATGTGGACGTACAGGTGCCGGAAGGAATTCAGGCCATCGGGCGCGTTCGGCGAGACCGGGGTGTGGCCACCGGACGCGCGCAGCGAGTCCGGACGCCTACCACCGGACGCGTGCAGCGAGTCCGGACGCATATCAGACACCCTTGATGGTGTAGCGCTGGCCGCGCGCCGCCTCCAACTCGCGACGCAGGTGCTCAACCGCCTCCCGGTCGTTGGGCACGAGCTCCTTGATCCGCTGCGCGATTCGGTCCTCGACGCGGGCAATCTGCCTGGCGATCTGATCCACGTTCGCGTTGGTGGCGCGATATCGCTCCCGCTTACGCCACAGGCGTGCGTGCTCGTCGCGCAGGTCGGTGACCGAACGACGCACCTGGCATTCGAGGCAGTAGCCTCCCTTTGTCTGGGAGCTCGGCACCTGCTTGCCGCAATCACGGCAGAAGATCAAAAGCGCACTCATCCGTCCCCACCTCGCGTGGAGTTCGGACGCACGGCCGGGCCCGCGGGTTCGCCGGAGGCCTTGAGGTCAGCAATCACCGCCTTACTCAATTCCCGCAATCGCTTGGGCGCAATCTCGAACACGGCGTCGGGCCGCCCCGCGGCCGCCCAGACGGCCGGATATGCAAGAAGGTCGCGGTCCATGAACACCGGCACCTCGGTCGCGTGGCCGAAAGGGGGCACGCCTCCGATCGAATAGCCGGTTGCGACGCGGGCAGTCTCAGGGTCCGCCTTGCTGACCGGTTCGCCGACCAGCGCCGCGAGGCGTGCCTCGTCGAGCCGGTTCGGTCCGCTCATCAGCGCGATCACCGGGCTGGCGCCGGCCATGAAGACGAGCGACTTGACGATCTGGCCAAGCTCGCAGCCGACGGCCCTGGCCGCCTCGGTCGCAGTCCGCGTGCCTTGCGGAAATTCCTTTACCGTCACGCCGAGGTCAGTCGTGACTAGCCATGCCTCGAATCGGTTCATCGCATCTAAGAAGATAGGGTTGTCCCATGCTCAAAGCTCCGACTCGTGTCGTGGTGACCGGCGCGGCCGGGTTCATCGGCTCCCATCTGTGCGAGCGGCTGCTGGGAGATGGGCACGAGGTGATCGGCATCGACTCGTTCAGCGACTACTACGAGCGCGACCGCAAGGAGCAGAACCTCGAGACTTTGCGCCGCGACGGCCGCTTCACGCTCGAGGAGCTCGACCTCGTGGCGGCCGACCTCTCGAAACCGCTTCGTGGAGCGAAGGTCGTCTTTCACCTGGCGGGCCAACCCGGGGTTCGCCCTAGCTGGGGCGGCCACTTCGACCGCTACGTGCAGGACAACATCGTCGCGACGCAACGCCTGCTCGAAGCCTTGCGCGAGGTAGCGGTCGAGCGCCTCGTGTTTGCGTCCAGCTCATCGGTCTACGGCGACGCCGAGATGTTCCCCACCAAGGAGACCGCTTTGCCCCGGCCGGTTTCCCCCTACGGAATGACCAAGCTCGCCGCCGAGCACCTCACCTTTGTCTACCTGAGGAACTTCGGCATCCCCGCGACCTCGCTGCGCTACTTCACCGTGTATGGACCGCGCCAGCGGCCCGATATGGCCTTCGTCCGGTTCATGGACGCCCTGGTCGCGAGCCATGAGATCGAGATCTACGGCGACGGCGAGCAGACGCGCGAGTTCACATTCGTGTCGGACGCCGTGGATGGAACCGTCAAAGCCGCATCGGCGGACGTGGTCGGCCAGATCGTCAACCTGGGTGGCGGCAGCCGGGTGACAGTGAACCGCGTGCTCGGGACGCTGGAGGACATCAGCCGGCTCGAGGCACGCCGTAAGTTCCTTCCCGCCGCGCCCGGCGATCCCCGGCATACCGGCGCCTCGATCAACGTGGCGCGCGAACGTCTGGGCTGGGAGCCTCGCGTCGCGCTTCGCGAGGGCCTGACGAAGCAGTGGCAGTGGTTTCAGGAGTCCCGCGCCTCAGCGCGTTCTTCCGCGCTCTAGCTCCGGAACGCTGTGGGCCAGGCGGTCGCGACGGTTTCCAGCGGAGACTCGCAAGAACGCGACGCAGCCTCGTTGGCGCTGAACTCCGCGGTCGAGCGGCAGATGAGCAACCCAACGTGGCTGCCGGACAGGACGAAGTAGTCGTACTGCCCCGGCCCGGTGACGTCGTTGTAGAGCTTCAGCACCCCGTTGGCGTCGACCGTCGAGCTGCCCTTGAACGCGTCGAACAGCTCGCTCGCGGCAGTCGCCGAGGTCAGGGTGAACACCGCCGCCTGCACCTCCATGTGCGTGTCGCTGTCGAGCACGTAGTCGCCGAACAGGAAATCGCTCAAGTTCTCGGCCTTGAACAGCGTCACCAGCTGGGTCGGCGCGCTGAAGTTCAACATGAGCGGTATCGCTTCGATGGGAAGTCTCGCCGCGCCGAGCAAGGTGATGTATGCGTTCGGCGGAGGCAGGCTCGCCAGGTCGTTCGCTGACGGCTGCGCGCCGTGGACCTTGCCGGCGACCGCGTCCTTGACGCCCGATACCAGCTTCGATGAGACCCGCCCGAGTTGGTCGGAGCTCGGAAAACCATCGTTCTTCAACCATGTGCTTTCCACGACGACTGACCCCACGCGGATGAGCGTCACCGTTTCGTACGGCGCACCGCCGGCCGTCAGCTTTTCCCGGTAGTAAAGCGCCTTGTCGCCAACGCTCTTTCCCGTGTTGCCGCTGCCCAGGCTGCTCTCGGCGTTGGTCATGAGCGACGTGGCGGAGCTTGTCTTGTCGAACTGGATGTAGCGGATCCGCCAGCTCTCCGACGTGCCGACGTTCGCGTAGCGCCGTACCACCGTGTACTTGACCTGCGAGGAGAAGTTCGCGTCGTCGAGCGGCCGCACGGCGAAAGTCGGCGCCGATGGCCACCAATCGCCGCCCAGCAGCGAGCCGGCGTCGGACGCGCTCGGGCTGGCCGCGTAGACGTCCATGATCTTGGCCGGCGGCGCCGACTGGAAAGGCTTCGCGCATGCACCCGCCGCGACGGCGCCCACCGCGAGCAGCGCAAGCAGTCGGGGCAGCCTGGAGGCGGCGACTCTAATCAAGCTTCAACACCGCCATGAACGCCTCCTGCGGGATCTCGATCGCGCCCACTCGCTTCATGCGTCGCTTGCCTTCCTTTTGCCTCTCCAACAGTTTGCGTTTCCGGGTCACGTCCCCGCCGTAGCACTTCGCAAGGACGTCCTTTCTCATCGCAGAGATCGTCTCGCGCGCGACCACCTTGCCGCCGATCGCGGCCTGCAGCGGGACCTCGTAAAGCTGGCGCGGGATGATCGACCTCAGCTTCTCCACCAGGCGCCTGCCCTGCCCCTGCGCCTTGCTCCGATCGGTGATGAGAGAGAGCGCGTCGACCGCCTCCCCGGCCACGAGCACGTCGAGCTTGACCAGGTCCCCTTCGCGAAAGCCGATCATCTCGTAGTCCATCGACGCGTAACCCTTGGAGCGCGATTTCAGCTGGTCGTAGAAGTCGTGGATGATCTCGCCCAGCGGGATCTCGTACTCGATCACGACTCGGTCGCCTGGCCGGTGTTCGAGGTGCTTGAACGTCCCTCGGCGCTCCTGGCAGAGCTCCATCATCGGCCCCACAGAAGTGGA
Source organism: Candidatus Dormiibacterota bacterium (assembly GCA_035636935.1). Lineage (GTDB taxonomy): Bacteria > Chloroflexota > Dormibacteria > Dormibacterales > Dormibacteraceae > 40CM-4-65-16. Next base: position 33,218 of record DASPYE010000202.1, read on the forward strand.
TGGAACGATGATGGACAGCTTCACGTAGGGCTCTGAGATGGATTCGATCATCGTGGGATCCGGCAGCAGCGCCGGGTTGTCAACCTCGATTACCCCGCCACGTTTCAGCTTGACGCGATATTCGACGGTGGGAGCGGTGGTGATCAGGTCGAGCTCGAACTCGCGCTCCAATCGCTCCTGGACGATCTCGAGATGAAGAAGGCCGAGGAAGCCACAGCGAAAGCCAAATCCGAGGGCGGCTGAGTTCTCCGGCTCGAAGGAAAGTGCCCCGTCGTTGAGCTGCAGCTTCTCCAGCGCCTCTTTGAGGTCGCCGAACTGCTCGGAGTTGGACGGAAACAGGCCCGCGAATACCATCGGCTTCACCTGGCGGTAGCCGGGCAGGGGTGCCGTCGCCCCATGCTCGGAGGCCGTGATCGTGTCGCCGACCCGCGCGTCGACCACGTTCTTGATCGCGGCCGTGACGTAGCCCACCTCGCCGGCGGTCAGCTTCTCAGCCGGCCGCGGGCGCGGCGCGAACCAACCGACCTCGTCCACGTCATGGACCTTGCCTGTGTTCATCATCCGGATCTTGGTGCGGGGAACTATCTCGCCATCGACCACGCGCACGTAGGTGATGACGCCTCGGTACGTGTCGTAATGCGAGTCGAAGATCAGGGCACGCAGGGGTTTTGACGGGTCGCCGCGCGGCGGCGGCACACGTTTGACCACCGCTTCGAGGATCTCGTCGGTTCCTGTTCCGAGCTTGGCCGAAGCGAAGATGACCTGGTCGCGCGCGATGCCTGTGACGTCGGATATCTCCTCGGCCACCATCTCGGGTTGTGCGGCGTCGAGGTCGATCTTGTTGACGACCGGCACGATGGTGAGCCCCGCCTCGACCGCCTGGTAGAGGTTGGCGAGAGTCTGGGCCTCGATCCCCTGCGCGGCGTCGACGACGAGGATCGCGCCCTCGCATGCGGCGAGCGACCGAGAGACCTCATAAGCGAAGTCGACGTGGCCTGGGGTGTCGATGAGGTTGAGCTCGTAGCTCTGGCCGTCGCGGGCCGGGTATGTCATGCGGACCGCCTGGAGCTTGATCGTGATCCCGCGCTCCCGCTCGAGGTCCATCGTGTCGAGGACCTGGTCCTGCATATCGCGCTGACTGATCGACCCGGTGCGTTCGAGCAAGCGGTCGGCGAGCGTCGACTTGCCGTGATCGATGTGGGCGATGATGCAGAAATTCCGCACTAAAGCCTGCTTTGTCGTGACAGCCACGGTCAGAATGCTAGGGATCGTGAACGCGGTGCTACTGATAGGCGCTCTGGTCAGCGTGGCCGGCGTCGTTCTGTTGGTCAACCTGGCCGGGGCGGCGGATTACACGATCCGACATCTCACCGCGAGATCGCTAGGCACGCTGCCGCCAGGTTTCGCGGCGTCGAAAGAGGGCTTCCAGGTCTACGCGCTCCTGGTCCTCGGGATCGGCCTGATCTTCCTTGGCCTCGGCACGGCCGCGACGGCGGTGACCGCGGGGACCGTTCTGATGGGGGTTGGACTGACGGCCTTTGCCATCACCTCGGTGCTGGCGATTCGCGGCGAGGTAGCCACCGCGAAAGGCAAGAAAAGCTAGTCAAGTCGACCTAGCCCCGTCTCGCGGCGAGCGCGACAGCCAGCCCGACCAGCGCGGCCGTGTCCACCCTCAGGTTGCGCGGGCCAAGCCCGGCCGTCTCTTCTGCCAGCGCTACCTCGCGATCGGTCCAACCGCCCTCCGGCCCGATCAGAAGCGTCAGGTCGCGCGGCTCCGTGAGGTCGGCCAGCCGGCGGGGCGCGTCCCGGTCCAGCATCACCGGAAAGTCGAATGCCGCGATCACCGCGTCCAGTGACGTCGCGGCCGAAACCTCGGGCACCCGGAGCCGCCCTGCCAGCATCGCCGCCTCGCGACAGATGGCAGACCAGCGTCCGATCTTCTCCGCGCGACCGACGCTGCGATCGGCCCGGAACACGACAAACGCGTGGGCACCAGCCTCCGTGCAGCGGGACAGCACCAGCTCCAGGGGCGGCGCGGGAAGGTTTGCGACCGCGATCGTGATTCGCGCCGCGGGCTCGGGTTGGTGCACACGCTCCGCTGTGACCGCGCCCTCGACGCGAGCAGGCGATACGACCTCGAGCCGCACCTTGAGCATGAACCCCTTGGGGTCGACGACCTCGATCTCCTGGCCCGGCTTTGCACGCAGCGAACGGGCGAGATGGTGCGCGTCGTCTCCCTGTATCACCACGCGGTCGCGCACGCGGCGGCCGAAGAACGCGGGCAAACTTACATCACGTTGAAGGTTTCGTAGACGGCAACCTGCGCGCCGCCCTTGACCACGGGACATCCCTTCGCCAGCTTCGTCGCCTTGTCGAGCGACGGCGCCTCGATGATGCTGTACCCCGTCGCACGCTGACCGACTGGGCCCTTCGCGACTGCCCCGTCTGGCTTGACCTTGTTCACCGATCCCGAAAACGGATTGCCCGGGTCGACGATCGCGGGACCCAGCTTGTTGAACCAGCTCGTCCACTGTTTCATGACCCGCGCCTGTTGCGCCGGCGTATCTGGCATGCGGCCCCCGTAGTAGATGAGGAGATATCTCACCTCGCAAAGTTTGCTCGCTGCTCGCTTATCAGGGCGAGGGCGGATGCAAGCCGGTCGCGGTTGGCCGGTAGGTTGAGCCAGCGATTCTGCCCCGAGGGGTGCGGTAGGGGGATCATCACCGGTCGCTCGCCAAAGCTCCTTCCGACGCGATCCTCGAGCGCGCCGGGGCCGAGAAAGCGAGCGATCGCCATCTGCCCGACGAGGATCAGCACCTTCGGCTCGAGCATCAGCAGCTCGGCGTCGAGCCAGTGGGCACAGTTCGCGATGCCGGCCGGTGGTGGGCGCAGGTCGCCGGCGTTCTTTGCGTTGCGGCCGGGAAAGCAACGCATCAAGGCCGCGATGTACGTCAGGTTGCGGAATTCCTCGGGATCGCGAAAGCCCGCCCGCAGCATCCAGCGATCGAGCTCCTTGCCGGCTCGACCTGAGAACGGGCGCCTCGTTTCGCGCTCGGCCGGACCGGGAGCCTGGCCCACGAGGAAGAATGGCGCGCCCCATCGGCCTTCGAACGTTGGGTTGGCCTCGGCGATGATCCCCTGCTCCGCGCACACCGTGCATGCGCGGCAGGCGACCTGGTGCGCGAGTAGGGCCGCGCGGGTTTTCAGATGACGCGGACGAGGCCCGGGCTGTGCGCGATGCCTGGAATGCGACCGCGCTTGGTCATCGGTTTGCCCGAGATCTCCTTGATATCGGCGGTGAACGCAATCGGAGGCGCGGAGCTGATCGCCATCCCGACGCCATAGGAGTGGATCGGGCACTTCGCGGCCTCGAACTCACGGATCCGCGCCGCGTCCAGTCCGCCCGAGACGAATATCCCGACGTGGCTGAACCCGGCCTGGTCGAGCCGAGCCCGGACCTCTTTGACGAGATCGACCGTTACCCCGCCACGCTCACCCGGCGTGTCCAGCCGCACGCCGCGCAGCCGCTTGCCGAGAGCCTCGGCGACACGGAGCGCCTCTTCAGCCTCGTCCTTGAACGTGTCGACGAGCACGATTCGAAGCACATCGTCGCCCATGTGCTCGTCGAAGGCGAGGGCGGCTTTGACCGTATCGCCGAACAGCAGGATCATCGCGTGCGGCATGGTGCCGGACGCGCCCTGCAGTCCGGCAAGCTGGGCACCGAGTGGGGTGGCGCAGCCGGCGCAGCCGCCGACTACCGCGGAGTACTCCATCGTCGGAGCGATCAGCGGGTGGACGTGGCGGGCGCCGAAGCTGATCACACGCTTGCCACCCGCGGCTTCGACGATCTCACGTGCCGCGGTCGCCCAGCCGGAGCAGCTCGACAGCATGCCGAGCAGGGCTGTCTCGTAGACCCCGAAGCGTGAGTAGGGGGCGTGGACCCGAAGCACGGTTTCCTTTTTCTGCATGGCCGCGCCTTCGGCGACTGCCCACGCCTGGTCGCCTTCCTGGAGGATTCCAGACAGCAAGCGAACAGCCTCGGCGACTCCGCACAAGACACCGGCCTTGCTGGAGAAGAACTCCATCGCGACGACCGCGTCGACGTGGGCGGCAGCCAGCGTTGTGCGCGCCCGCTGGAAGTAAACGTCAGAGGCCGGACCGCCGTAGTAGGCGATGAGGTCTGCAGCAGGGCTGGCCGCCGTCACGGTTTGAAGTGCGCCCTGCGCGCGCCCAGCCTGCTTCATGGCGCATTGAAGTTAACAGCCTCGGTAACATCCGGTTGCCGATGAGTGGGCCCAGTTCACAACAGGTGCTAGAGGCGCTGGCGACGATCAAAGACCCGGACCTGGGTCGCGACGTGGTCAGCCTCGGCATGATCAAGGAGATCGAGGTGAGCCCGGAAGGTCGTGTCAGCTTCACCTTCGAGCTGACGACGCCGGCGTGTCCGGTGCGCGACCGCTTCAAGTCGCAGGCCGAAGATGCGGTCGGCGAGCTGGCGGGAGTGACCGGGGTCGACGTCCGAATGACAGCCAACGTGCGGCCGGCGTTTCTGCGCCCCAAGCCGTCCGAGATCCTGCCTGGCGTCAAGCAGACGATCGCCGTCGCGTCGGGCAAGGGCGGAGTCGGCAAGTCGACAGTTGCGGTCAACCTGGCCGCCGCCCTGCGCAAGAGCGGGGCTTCGGTCGGACTGCTGGACGCCGACATCTACGGCCCGTCGGTGCCCGTGATGACCGGCTCGCACAGCGTGCCGCAACAGGCGAACGGCCGTCTTCTTCCCATCGAGGCGCACGGCATGAAGCTGATGTCGTTCGGCCACATCAACCCTGGGTCTGAGCCCACCATCTACCGCGGCCCAATGGTGGGCAAGGCGATCGAAGCGATGATGGTGCAGGTCGATTGGGGCGTGCTCGATTATCTGGTCATCGACCTGCCGCCAGGCACCGGCGACGCGTCTCTGACGCTGGCCCAGGCCGTGCCCCTTACCGGCGTCGCGATCGTCTGCACGCCGCAGGACGTCGCTACCGACATCGCTGTCAAGGCGCTGCAGATGTTCCGCAAGCTGAACGTGACGCCGCTCGGCCTGATCGAGAACATGAGCTGGTATGTGTGCCCTAGCTGCGGGCACCGCCACGAGATCTTCAGCCACGGCGGGGCCGAATCCGCGGCCAGGCGCCTGGGCGTGCCATTCCTCGGCGCCGTCCCGCTCGAGGAAGGCATCCGGGAGGACGCCGACAGCGGCACGCCGGTCGTCATCTCGAGGCCGGAATCCGCGGGAGCCAAGGCCTTCGTCGAGATCGCTTCCCAGGTCGCCGCGCGGACGTCGATCCAGTCGTTCCGTCAGCTGCCGGTCATCAACGTCCACTAAGGATCAGCTGACGCAAGACCCCGATCCGTTTCCGACCAACGTCGACGTCGACCGTGCGCGGCAGGTGATGGAGATCACCTGGGAGGACGGGGCCCACAGCAGCTACACCGGCGAGCAGCTGCGTTGGGCCTGTCCGTGTGCCGAGTGTCGAGGGGAGGCCGGGGCGCCAGGCCGTTTGGCGCGTGTGAAGACGCTGAACGATGACGAGCTCAAGATCCGCGACGTAACCCTCGTTGGACAGTACGCCCTACAGATCGCGTTCGAGAGCGGACACGCGACGGGCATCTACACCTTCTCACTCCTCCGGCGCTTGATGTAATAATTCCCGCCGCCAGTTGTCGATCTCTACGCCACTCCCAGAACTGGAGCAAACGTCTCCTTCCCTCCCGCTCCGGCGACCACTTCGGCGCCGCAAGCGCTTCGGGCGGCGCGGGATGTTCGCCGCGATCATCGCGCTGATCGTCGTGATCGCCGGCGCGGGCGCTTTCCTGGCTTACGAGAACACGCTGCCGACCACCGTCGGCGCCAATGTCGGCAACGGCCAGAAGGACATCCCGACCGACGGAAGCTTGCTGCTGAATTTTTCGCGGCCCGTCGCGCTCGACGCGGTGAAGCTGGCGTTTTCGATCACGCCCGCGACCGACGGTGAGGTGACGGCCATCTCAGGCGGCACTCGGTTCGCGTGGGTTCCGCGCAAACCGCTCGCCGAGCTGACGACGTACACGGTCGACCTGAAACCCATCGTTGACGTCGGCCACCGTCGCGTGAACGGCGCTCACTGGACGTTCACGACGATCATCATCCCCCGCGTCATAGCGATCACCGCTCCGGACGGCACTCCGCTCAAGGACGGCATGGAGATCGACCTCGCGTCGACGCTGAAGCTCACCTTCAACGACGCGATGGAACCCGTGACGATCAACGTCACCGTCGCCGGGCGGCAGGCAACGCTCAAGTGGGCGGACGATCTCAAGAGCGCGACATTCTCGACCGCGGGCCTGCCCTCTGGTCCGGTCGAGGTCCAGATCGCGCCGGGCGGCCGCGACCAGACGGGCCACCTCGTCGCAGGCTCGTTCACGCTGAAGACGGGCGTCTACTGGCATGACCATGAGCACACGGTCGCGCTGCGCTACCCGGCGCTGATCCAGATCCCGAACGACTCATTCGCGCGTGACCAGAACGGCTTGCAGGCGGCGAGCGTCATCTTCGAGTACCTCGCCGAGGGCGGCATCACGCGCCTGACCGCGATCTATCAGAACGTGCCGAACGTGGTTGGCCCGATGCGTTCCGCGCGGTTTATCTCACTGAAGATCGCGCGTCACTATCGGGGACTTCTGTTCCAGTCCGGCGAGTCGCCGGCGACCCGAGCGAGGGCGGCTCGAGAACCGGTGCCTCAGTTCTTCGACGTGATCGGATATCAGTACCGGGCGAGCTCTCGATACGCGCCGGACAACTTGATGATCAAGGGCGACAAAGTCCTGGCGGCGCAGAACAACTACTTCAAAGGTATCGGTTCGTTCACGGTGCCGAAAGCGAGGCCTGTGCTCACGGGTGGCTCCCCCGCATCGAGTGCAGGCGTCGCCGAGCATTACTCGACGTACAAGTACGACGCTGCTACCGGCACGTACACCAAGACCGAGCAGGGCCACCTTTACTCGGATGCGACGCTCCACCAGCCGCTTCGTATCGAGATGGTGGTCGTGCTGCATACGAATGAGCAGCTGCTGGACGTAGGCGATGGCCACGGAGCGCACATCCACGACTACGACCTGGATTCGAGTGGATACGCGACCATCCTCTACAAGGGCCAGCAGTACGGCGCGTCGTGGAAGTCGACGGACAGAAACGGCCCGCTGACCTTCGCACTCACCAACGGCCAGCCGGTCTCGCTGCCTCCGGGTCTGGTCTGGATCGACGTCACCCGCTAGCCAGCGCCTGGGCAGGGTTGCGGCGGTTGACGCAAGGTTCAGAGTTCGAGATCCCCGTCCAGAGCCAATTTCCTCCAACCCAGCGCCCTCAGCGAATCGATAGTTGCCGCCAGTGCAGGCCGCGGTCGTCGGTCTGGAAGAGCTCGTTGTACATGAAGCAGTCAGTCTTGAAGTCGCGGCATCCCGATCGGTTAAAGATCCCCCATCCGGTTGAGCCCGCAAAGCTGATCGGTGCTCTCAACGCGCCAGAGAACGAGGTGGGCGCCCACTCCCATGTCCGGCCCCCATCCCGGGTCAACTCGAACCTGGTGGATGTCGTGACCGGTGGAGGTGCGGATTCAAGGAAGCCTGCCAGCCAGTCGGAGGAGCTGCTCACGCCCCCGAGGCCGGCGCTGCTGGAAACAATCGGGTTCGCGACCGTCGACAGATGGTCCCATGATCGCCCGGCGTCGGACGTCGCATAGAAGATCTCGCCGACGTCACCGCCGGTCGGGTCGGCGATTCTGCCCAGCATCACTCCGTGCCTGTCGTCGCTAAAGACCGGCAGCTCAAAAACGGGGGATACCTGTGCATCCGTCGCCGTCTGAATGGGTGGGCGCTGCCACGACTTTCCGCCGTCGTGGGTGACGAAGCTTCCTTTCATCCCTGAGATGAATCCGTCGAGCTCGTTGATGAAGAGGATGGGCCCGCTCTCTGGAAAGGCGGCTGCAGTCCAGCTCTCCCCTCCGTCGCCGGTGCGGAAGCCCTTGTAGTACATGAAGCCCGCATGCGAGCCCTGGTCGACGAGCATCCACCCGTGCCTCGAATCGATGAACACGAGGTAGACCGGACCCTGTGTGTCGACCGGGGTCGTCGCGCCAGTGTGACGCATGACCCAGTGACGCCCGCCGTCTGACGACCTATACAGGTCCAGACTCGACGAGTAGTTGCTAGCCCAATCAGGGTTCGGCGACCCAACCACTGCCCAGGCCTGGCTCTGGTTGAGGAAGAACGCGGTCTCCAGGTTCCCTCCGTCCCTGGAAGGGGTGACGTCGGCCCACCGGGTCCCAGAATCGGAAGTCGTCAGCAGTCGATTGGTGGTCAGCAACCAGCCAGTGGTCGGGGTCAACAAGGTTGCCGCTCGGAGTTCGTCTGGTGCCGGGTTCTTCTTACTCCCGCTGGTGGCCGACGCATTCCCGCAAGCCGCCAATAGCGCGCCGACCGAAACTAGCGCGAGGGTTCGTCGAAGCCACAAGGCGGGTGGTCCGCACACTCTCTTTCTACCCCTGAGAACGCCCGCCGGGAGACTGAGTTACGAAGAATCACGGTGCTCGGCAGCTCCGCTGCGGGCTCCGGATGGGGCCAAGGAAGTTCCTTCAGGAGTAAGAGGTCACCGACCGACGGATAGTCCTGACAAACCGAGCTGAAGTCCGAAGCAAACCTCGGAGAGTCCGGACGATCCGGGGATCAGCCGCCTAGCGTGGTGCGACTACCGTTCTTTTCGACCGGAGCAGCTCACCGTCGATCATTGTTCCGCGACACGCCTTCGATCCACATTTGCATGCGTACGCGTCGGGGCTGTCGGCGGGGTCGCCCGGCTGCAGATTGTAGTCGTAGGTCAATTCTTCACCAGGCCGA
>DASPYE010000203.1:0-5356 GCA_035636935.1 Candidatus Dormiibacterota bacterium
CGGAAACCTCAAGCAGCAGGCCAACACCTCGGACATGATCGACGAGGTCGCCGCGCTCATCGCCGCGGCCAGCGCGATCCTCACGCTCGAGCCGGGCGACGTGATCGCCACCGGCACCCCCGACGGTGTCGGCCTCCCGCGTGGCGAGTTCCTGCGGCCGGGCGACCTCGTCGAGATGGAGATCGCCGACTTCGGCCGGCTCACCAACCCGGTGGTGGTGGAGACGTCATGAAGGCAGCTGTCATCTATGAGTTCGGCCCGGCCGATGTGCTGAAGATCGAGGACGCCGCCCCGCCCAATCCGGCCGAAGGTGAGGTGCTTGTGCGCGTCCACGCAGTGCGCGTGGGTGGCCTGCTCGACATTGGCACGCGCGCGGGCCGCAACCCGTTCGCGCGGCTCGCATTCCCTCACATCCTCGGCGCCGACTTCGCGGGCGAGGTGGCCGAGGTGGGGGAGGGCGTCAGCAGTCTCAAGGCCGGCGATCGGGTCGCGGTCTCGCCATTCGTCGCCTGTGGCAAGTGCCCTGCGTGCCAGGCTGGGCGCGACTACGGATGTCCCAGCGCCCAGCTCATCGGCGTCCACCGCCCGGGCTCGTACGCCGAGCTGGTTTCGGCGCCGGCCAAGGTCGTGCGGCGCATCCCGGACGCGGTCAGCTACGAGCAGGCGGCCGCGATGGCGCTGAGCGGCCCGGTCGCCTTCACCCAGTTCTCGGTCGTGGGCCTCAAGCCGGGCGACTGGGTGCTGGTCACGGCCGCCGCGTCGGGCCTCGGGCTCGTCACCTCGCTCGTGGCCAAGGCGCTGGGCGCGCGAGTCATCACGACCTCACGCAAGGACTGGAAGCGCGAGATGCTGCGGAAGCGCGGCTTCGATGCCGTGCTTGACACCGACGACGAAGCATTCGCGAACCAGGTCGGCGAGCTCACGAGCGGGCAGGGAGTCGCGTTCGCGATCGACAACACATCGTCCGCGACGATGTTCCCCAAGGTGAGCGCCGTGCTCGGGCGGCTCGGTGTGATCGTCAGCTCGGGCGCGCAGGTCGCCGAGCCTGTCGCGCTCGATCTGCGCTCGCTGTACTTGAAGAGCCAGTCGATCGTCGGCATCAGGACTCACACGCAGAAGGCGCTCGACGGTTTCTGGGAGCTGGCCGGAAACGGTCTCGAGACGCTGGTCGACAGGACTTTCCCGCTGGACGACGTTGGCGACGCCCACCGATACGTCGAGGCCGAGAAGAACTTCGGGCGGGTGTTGCTGAAGATCGACTAAATAGCCGTCTGGATCTTCTCCGCGACCTGTTTCGTCAGCACGTTCTTGGCCACCTTGCCGAATTTCGACAGCGGAAGGTCGTCGGTCAGCTCCAGCCGCTCGGGCAGCTTGAACTTCGCGAGCCCCTTCCCGGTGAGGAAGGATGTCAGCTCCTGCAGCGTCAACGTTCGTCCCGGCTTGGGGATGACGAACGCGCACATCCGCTCGCCCAGCACGGGGTCGGGCATCGGCACGCAGGCCACGTTCAGCACGGCGGGGTGCGAGAGTATGAGGTTCTCGATCTCCTCCGCGCTGATCTTCTCCCCGCCGCGGTTGATCAGGTCCTTCTTACGCCCCTCGACTATGTAGTTGCCCGACGGGTGCCTTCGCATCAGGTCGCCGGAGCAGTAGAAGCCCTCCGGCGTGAACGTGCGCGCGTTGTACTCGGGCACGTTGTAGTAACCGCGCAGTGTGTACGGCCCGCGGACCAGCAGCTCACCGACCTCGCCATCGGGCACGGGACTACGATCGTCGTCGACGATCAGGATCTCGTCGTCCTCACAAACGGGCCGGCCGGCCGTCTCGAACCGGACTTCCTCGGTGTCGTCGAGGCGCACGAACATCAGCAGGCCCTCGGCCATGCCAAACACCTCCTGCACCGTCGCGTTCGGAAACACCGATTCGGCGCGGCGCTTGACCTCGGGCTGCAGCTTCTGGCCGCCTGTGTTGATCACGCGGACCGAGGACAGGTCGCGCTCGTTTACGCCGGGCGTGTTGATGTAGCGGATCAGCAGGGCCGGGACGAGCTCGAGGTGCGTGATGCGCTCGCGCTCGATGAACGGCAGGACATCGTCGGCGCGCGGCGACTCCGTCAGCACCGCGCGCGCTCCTTTCCAGAAAAAGCCGCTGATCCCCGGGCATGCGAGCGGAAAGTTGTGTGCGATCGGCAGCGCGACCAGCAGGCAGTCATCGGCGTGCACGTCGTTCACCGCGACGGCCGCCTTTGTGTTGTAGACGTAATCGTTGTTCGTGCGCGGGATCAGCTTGGGCACGCCAGTAGTGCCTCCCGACAGCTGAAGGATGCAAGGTTCGTCGGGATCGACCTCGACGGTGTCGAGGAGTCGAGGATCCAGCGTCGGCTTGTTGCGCAGCAACTCCCGAATCGTCTCGGCGCCGAGGACGGCGCGCACTCCCGGATGGGCCTCGCGGATCTGCGCAATCAACGGCCTCGAGTCGAAGTCACCCAGCGTCTCCGCGACGGCGTAGCCGGTCGCTTCTGACAGCTCGAAGAAGGCGGAGATCTCGTTCCAGCGGTGTCCTGCCAGGGCCATGATCGGGATCGCGCCGAGTCGCTCCAGCGCGAAATACAGGTAGACGAACTCAGGGATGTTGGGTAGCTGGACGACCCAGCGGTCGAGCGGCACGACGCCAAGGTCCAGCAGGTGCAGCGCGAGGCGGTCGACCCGCTCCGAGAGCTGAGAGTAGGTGACGCGCTCGGCGCCGCTGACCATCGCCACCCGGTCGCCGTGGGAGGCGAAGACACCGGCATAGAAGCGCCCGAGCGGGACGTCCTCCCAGTAGCCGCGCGCTCGATACCGGGCGGCGAACTCCGGCGGGAAGGGCGTGACGCCCGCCAGGCTGCTCATTCCGCGATGGTGGCGTCGTCTGGCTGCGCCGCCAGGTGCAGCTGGAGCCGGCCGAGCAGCGAGATCAGCAGCTCCTTTTCGTTGGCGCCGAGCACCGACGCCATCGCGCGCTCAGCCGCAAAGTGCTGGGGCAGCAGGCCGTCGAGCAGCTTCTTGCCGGCGGCTGTGATCGCGATCAGCGACATCCGTCCGTCCGCGCCGCTGCGATCGCGGCGCACGAGGCCCTTCGCCTCCAGCGTATCGAGGATGGCCGTCACGGCTGCACGCGTCACCAGCAGGCGGTCCGCGATCTCGTGCGGGTTAACGCCGTCGCGGGCTTGGCGGAGGATCACGAGCGCGTTGAAGCCGGACAGCGATAGCCCATGCAGGCGAAAGCGACGGGTCAGGGCGGTGGTGACGAGGCTGTCAGTGCGGATGAGGTTGATCAGCACCTCGGTCGCGCGGCGATCCATCTGAGGAAACTCGCGCTGAAGCGCCGATGAAGCCCGGACGGGTGCGTGGAGATTGCGCCGCGCCATTGCCAAATATAGTACACTAGTTAACTACTTTGGATGCGCGCTGGACGGGGCGAAAACTCGGCTTCACCTGCCACACCGGCGACCTCTCCTGGGACGAGCTGATCGCCTGGGTGCAGGAGGCGGAGCGGCTCGGCTACTCCGCGTTCTGCACCACCGAGGAGTCAGGCAAGGACGCTTTCGCTGTGCTCGCCGTGCTGGCGCGGGCGACGAAGACCATCAGCCTCGGCACCGCGATCGTCAACTTCTATTCACGCACGCCGACGCTGCTCGCCATGAGCGCTCGCAGCATCCACGACCTGTCCGGCGGCCGATTCGGCCCGTTCGGGCTGGGCGCGGGCGGCATCGGCTTCATGCAGCGGGGCCACGGCATAGTGGTCGAGAAACCGCTGGCGCGAGCGAAGGAGACAGTGGCGATCGTCCGCGGGCTCCTCACGCAGAAGAAGTTCTCCTACGAAGGCCAGTGGTTCAAGCCCAAAGACTTCCACCTGCGGGAGGGACCGATCGGCCCGGAGGCGCCGCCGATCTGGCTGGCGGGCTTGGGCCCGAAGATGGTGGGCACCGCCGCCGAGGTCGCGGATGGCGTGATCGCCAACTGGCTCACCGACGAATCGCTGACCGAGTACCGCGGGCTGATCAAGCACGGCGCGGAGTCGGCCGGCCGTGATCCGGGCGAGGTCCAGATCGCCACGCTGCTCATGAGCTGCGTCGACCCCACCGACGACGCCGCAATCTTCGCGGCCCGCCGGGGGATCGCCTTCTATTGCGCGTCCGAGCACTACCTGCACATCGCCGACATCTGCGGCCTTGGCGCTGATGCTCGGAAGGTCAAGGCCATGTGGGAAGAGCGCGACTTCGATCGGGCCACAGAGCTGGTTTCGGATGCGCTGCTCGGCAAGTTCTGTCTCGTCGGAACGCCCGAGAAGAACGCTGCCCGGATGCAGTGGCTTTTCGACAACGGCGTCTACCCGATCGTGTATCCGCTTCCGCGGCGCGAGCGGATGGTGGAGGACCACCACAGCGTTTTGGAGCAGGCATCACGCTGGGCAAAGGTTTTGGACGTTGCGCCGGCAGACCGGTGACGCTGGGCTGACCTAGATCCGACCCGCCGGATCACGCGTTCCCGGAAACGCGCGGATACCTGAGGTCAGAGCAGGACGCGACGCAGGCGGCAATCGGGTATCGTCGTCGCCCGCGCGGCGCCTCGTGTACTCGTCATGAACAGGGCGGCAGCCTGCGGCTGCCGCCCCCCTTCCCGCATGCCCTAGCGCGCGAGGCCGAGATGGCATGATGTGATCTCGCCCGCCTCGGAAGAGTCGTTCGCCGACTCTAGGGCCGCCTCAAAAGGCAGGTAGCCCGAGCACAAAATTCGCAGCCAGTCGATCCTGCCCTGGTTGACCCTGTAATAGCCTTGCTGCTCGACCACGAACTCTCCGTGCGCGTTGTGGACTCGCATTCGGTAGGCGACGTGCTGTCGGACGCCGAGGTCAGCCGTTGTCACGGAGCGCACCTCCTGGATGTGGTCGCCCGGATCGAACCACCTGCCCAGGATGATCTGGTCGACCACCTGCTCTGGTGTTGTCGCCTCCCAGGCGCGCAGCGGCGTCAAGGCTCGGAAGTCGATTGGATCGGCCAGCATGTCGTACAGTCCCTCGCGGTCCTTCGCGGCGATTGCTCTCGCGAATAGTTCGCCCAATGCGGTGGATTCGGCGAGCCTCATGGCGTCTGGCGGGTCACCGGGCGGCCCTGCTCTTTCCATGCCTTCAGCCCGCCATCTAGGTGGGCGACATCGGTGTAACCAAGGCCTTGCAGCGCCTGGACCCCGAGCGCGGAGCGCCCTCCCGAGGCACAGTAGAGGAGCGTGGGGCGGGAAGGGTCGAACTCGGCCCTGTGATACGGGCTTGTCGGATCGGCCCAGAACTCCAGCATCCCCCGAGGGGCCTGGATCGCGCC
>DASPYE010000204.1:0-2831 GCA_035636935.1 Candidatus Dormiibacterota bacterium
AGGCGATGGAAGCGCTGCTCGCGCTGGTGGCCGCGGGCTTTCATGAGATGCACTTGAAGACAAAGGAAAAGGAAGACGCGTGAGCGCCACCGACCGTTTGCTCAAGGGCATCGGTGTCTCGCCCGGCATCGCGATGGGGCCAACCGTGACGGTGCGCTGGGCCCTGCCGGAAGTCCCGCACCGCGTCGTGCCGCGCACGCAGGTCGAAAAAGAGGTGCGGCGCCTGCGCGCAGCGCTCAAAGACGTGCGCGGGCAGATCGCCGAGCTTCGGGCTCGCGCCGAGGCTCGTGCCGGTGTGGACGAGGCCAGGATCTTCGACGCGCAGCTGCTGATCCTGGAGGACAAGGACTTCATCGGCGGAGTCGCCGAGCTGATCCGCGAAAACCACTTCACCGCCGAGAAGGCGTTCGAGTTCAAGACGCTCGAGGTGCGCGATCTCTGGACTGCTGCCGGCAACCCGCTGCTCAAAGAGCGGCTCGCCGATCTGACCGGTGTCGCGATCCGCGTCATCCTGCACCTCATGCACAAGCGCGGTACGTCCGATATTTGGGAAAGTCTTTCAGAGCCGTCGATCCTGGTCGCCCGGGAGCTGTCGCCCGGCCTCACGGTGCAGCTCGACCGCGACCACGTCGTCGGTTTGATCAGCGAGGAGGGAACGCGCCAGTCGCATGCGGCGATCCTGGCCCACTCGATCGGAATCCCGGCGATTTTCGGCCTGCGCGGGGCGGTCGCACGCATTCCCGGGGGCACAAAGGCCATCCTCGACGGCACGCAGGGCACGGTGCTCCTCAACCCAACTCCAGAGGAGATCGAGGAAGCCGAGCGAAGGGACGCGAGCCGGCGCGAGCTGGCAGCGCGTCTCGAGGAAGCCGTCACGCAGCCGTCGGACACCGTGGACAAGGTCCACGTCACGTTGCGCGGCAACGTGGATCTGCCGGAAGAGGTCGCCCCGGCCAAGGCCCACGGTGCCGAAGGGGTCGGCCTGCTGCGGACGGAATTCTTGATCACCGGCCATAGTGAGCTGCCGGATGAAGAGTCCCAAACCAACTATTTCCGTCATGTTGGCGAAGCGTTCCCGGGCCTGCCGGTCGTCATACGGACGTACGACCTCGGCGGCGACAAATTCCCGGCGCCGTTCCGCAGTCCCCCGGAAGCGAACCCGTTCCTCGGATGGCGGGCGATCCGTGTGTGCCTCGACGAGCCGGAAATATTTCGCACCCAGATCCGCGCGGTGTTACGCGCGGCGGTCACGGCGAATCTTCACCTCATGATTCCGCTTGTGACGCGGCTCGACGAGGTCGAGCGCACGCGCGAGATGATGCACGAGGAGGCGGAGCGCCTGGAGAAACAGGGGATGCCCGCGGCCAAGACGGTGCCCCTGGGCGTCATGGTCGAGACGCCGGCGGCTGCGGTGCTGGCGGATCGCCTGGCCGAGGTCAGCGATTTCCTCAGCGTTGGCACCAACGACCTCACGCAGTACACGCTCGTGGTGGATCGCGCCAACGCCCGGCTGGCGGACCGTTTCACTCCGCACGATCCGAGCGTGTTGCGTCTGCTCAAGCTGGTGGCGGAAGCGGCGCGCGCCGCCGGCAAGCCGGCGAGCGTGTGTGGCGAGATGGCTTCAGAACCGCTCTCGGCATTCCTCTTGCTAGGGCTCGGGTACGAGACGCTGTCCGTCGCGCCGCCGAAATTGCCGCTCATCAAGTGGCTGATTCGCCAGGTGAGCACGGCGCAAGCGCGGTCCGCCGCCGAGGCCGCGCTCGCGGCGCGCTCAGCGGAGCTTGCGCTCGACATCTTGCGATTTGCACTTGCGGAAGTCGTGGACACATCACTGCTCGATCCGGATGCGCGGTTGCCCGCGGGACGGCGCTCCGGTAGTTTGAAACTATAGGAGCCAAAACATGCCAACTCATCGCCACGTATTCACTTCCGAGTCGGTCACGGAAGGCCATCCGGACAAAATCGCGGATCAGATCTCCGACGCGGTCCTGGATGCCATCCTGCTCGAGGATCCCTCGGCGCGGGTCGCCTGTGAAACCCTGGTCACGACCGGAATGGCCGTCGTGGCGGGCGAAATCACCACGTCGACCTACGTCCACATCCCTGACATCGTGCGGGGGGCGATCACCGCGATCGGCTACACCGACGCGAACTTCGGCTTCGATGCCCAGACCTGTGCCGTCCTGACGACAATCGACCGCCAGTCTGCCGACATCGCGCTTGGCGTGGACAAGGGGGGGGCAGGGGATCAGGGGATGATGTTCGGCTACGCCACGGACGAGACACCGTCGCTGATGCCGCTGCCGATCATGATCGCGCATCGCCTCGCCGAGCGCCTCGCGGCCGTCCGCAAGAGCGGGGAGTTCCCCTGGCTGCGACCCGACGGCAAGACGCAGGTCAGCGTGGCGTACGAAGGGTCCAAGCCCGTCGGCATCGACACCATTGTGGTCTCGGCGCAGCACTCCGACATGATCGACAATGCCCAGCTCCGGGCTGGCATCCTCGCGCACGTGATCAGGCCGGTGGTGCACGACGCGGGGTTCGAGGTGAACGAGAAGACCGTACTCGTGAACCCCACCGGCCGGTTCGTCGTGGGCGGGCCGCAGGGCGATGCGGGACTCACAGGCCGCAAGATCATCGTCGACAGCTACGGCGGCATGGCGCGCCACGGCGGCGGCGCGTTCAGCGGTAAGGATCCCTCCAAGGTCGATCGCTCCGCGACCTACGCGATGCGCTGGGTGGCGAAGAACATCGTCGCGGCCGGGCTCGCGAAGCGCTGCGAGGTGCAGGTCGCGTACGCGATCGGCGTCGCCGACCCCGTGTCCATCATG
>DASPYE010000205.1:0-1897 GCA_035636935.1 Candidatus Dormiibacterota bacterium
GCACAAGGCCTCCAAGGCCGTCGGGCTCATCAAGCGGGCCGTGCAATCCGGCGCCGAGGTGCCGTTCGAGAGCGCGCTGGCGATCGAGCGCGAGCTGCAGCAGCAGCTGTTCCAGAGCGAGGATGCCAAGGAAGGCATCGCCGCCTACAACGAGAAGCGCGTGGCGGAGTTCAAGGGCAAGTGAAGACCGACCTCTTCATTAATAACGAGTGGCGGCCGGCGGTCAGCGGGAAGCGGTTCGCGGTCGAAAACCCCGCGACCGAGGAGAACCTGGCTGATGTCGCGGCCGGCGATGCCACCGATATCGATAACGCGGTGCGCGCCGCCAAGGCCTGCTTTGAGTCGCAAGCGTGGCGGGAGATGTCAGGAAGGAAGAGAGGAAAACTCCTCTTTAAGGCGGCAGACCTTCTGGAAGCACGGCTCGACGAGGTCGCCCGGCTCGAGACGGCTCAGAACGGCAAGACGCTGTTCGAATCGAAGATCGAGATCGGGATGACGATCAATACCCTGCGCTACTACGCCGGGTGGGCAGACAAGATCGTCGGCGACACGCTTCCGGTTGACGGACCATTCCTTACTTACACGCTGCGCGAGCCGATCGGGGTCGTCGGTGCGATCGTGCCGTGGAACTTCCCGCTCAACATCGCGAGCTGGAAGTTCGCCCCTGCCCTCGCGGCCGGCTGCACCGTCGTCCTCAAGCCCGCGTCGGAGACACCGCTCACCGCCCTGCTCTTCGCGGAGATTGCGCTCGAGGCGGGGTTGCCGGCGGGCGCGTTCAACGTCGTGGCGGGTGGCGGGTCGACAGCAGGTGCCGCGCTCGTCCGTCACCCAGATGTCGACAAGATCTCGTTTACGGGATCGACCGAAGTGGGCCGCCAGGTCATGAAGATGGCCGCCGAGACGAATAAGCGCGTCACGATGGAGCTTGGCGGCAAGAGTCCCAACGTCATTTTCGCCGATGCCGACCTGAAGGCGGCGGTGCGCGGCGCCCAGACGGGAATCTTCTACGGTAAGGGCGAGGTGTGCGCGGCCGGATCGCGCCTCCTGGTCGAGAAATCGGTCCACGCGCAGGTGATCGAGCAGCTCGCCGAAGGCGCGAAGAAAATGACTCCCGGCGATCCGCTCGATAAGAACACGCGCCTCGGCGCGCTGGTCTCCAAAAAGCAGCAGGAGACGGTGCTTTCCTACATCAAGAAGGGCGTGGATGAAGGCGCGCAGCTCGTGGCCGGCGGCAAGGCGGCGAAACCGAACGGCAAAGGCTACTACGTCGAGGCGACGGTGTTCGACGGCGTGCAACCCGAGATGACGATCGCCCGCGAAGAAATTTTCGGGCCGGTGCTCGCCGTGCTGACGTTCGAGGACTTCGAGCAGGGCGTGAAGCTTGCCAACAACACGATCTACGGACTCGCCGCGGGGATTTGGACGAAAGACATCCAGAAGGCGCATCGCGCGGCGAAGGCCATTCGCGCGGGGACGGTCTGGATCAACTCCTACAACTCATACGATTCCGGTGCTCCGTTTGGCGGATTCAAAGCGTCCGGGTTTGGCCGTGATCTGGGCCGTGAAGCGTTGGATGGGTATCTCGAAACCAAGACTGTGTGGGTCGCACTGTGAGAGAGGCCTTTGTTGTTGAGGCCCTAAGGACCCCTGTTGGCAAGCATGGCGGATCGTTGGCAGGCGTGCGGCCGGATGATCTCGCGGCAATTCCCATCAAGGCGGTCGTCGAACGGGCGGGCGTTGACCCGTCGAGCATCGACGATGTCATTCTCGGCTGCGCCAATCAGGCGGGCGAGGATAACCGCAATGTCGCCCGGATGGCACTGCTCCTGGCCGGGCTGCCGGTCGAGGTCCCCGGACAGACGGTGAACCGGCTGTGCGGGTCAGGGCTCCAGGCGGC
>DASPYE010000206.1:0-2966 GCA_035636935.1 Candidatus Dormiibacterota bacterium
GTGGGCAGCAACGCCGACGAAGGCGTGACCTGGGTGCATTCGTACGTCAGCGACGACAAGCACAAGACCTTCTGCGTATACGACGCGCCGAATCCCGAGGCGATCCGCAAGACGGCGAATCGCAACTCGCTGCCCGTCGACAAGATCACGCAGGTCAGCGTCCTCGACCCGTACTTCTACCGCTGAGGAGAGGAAGCATGATCAAGCTCATCTTTCGCGCCCTGGCACTGCTTGTGCCCGTGTCCCTTCTCGTCGCTCCCGTCACGCAGGCCTCGAGTCAGGCGTCCCTTGCCGACGTGCGGCAGGCGACCGCGAAGTTTCACGATGTCGGCAAAGCGGAGCATGCCGGTTACCAGCGGTTGCTCAACTGCTTTGACCTACCCGGAACAGGTGGTATGGGCCAGCACTACGTCAACCTCAACCTGCTCGACGCGGCTGTCACGCCGGGCGAGCCGGAGGCGATGGTGTACGAGGTCGACGGCGACCGCCTTCAGCTCGTGGCTGTCGAGTACATCATTCCGCTGACGGCGTGGGAGTCTGCGGCCAAGCCGACCTTGTTCGGTAAGGATTTCACGCGTATCGACTCGCTGGGTCTTTGGGCTCTGCACGCCTGGATCTGGCGGCCCAATCCGAACGGGATGTTCAAGAACTACAACCCAAGCGTCAGGATGTGCCCAGGCCACTAGCCTGGCTGGTGAGGTCGGCGGGCGCTCAGCGCCCGCCCTTCCTCAACACCTGTTCGAGGCGGTCGAGGAACACCGTCTGCGCCGGCAGCATTTTCTGGCGGGCCGACTCGAGGTCGAACCACCCCGCCACGTCCACCTCGGCGAACTCCTGCATCCGGCCGGAGCGCGGCGGCCACTCCATGGTGAACTTCATGCTCGCGATGCGATCGACGTCGACATCGCCCCGAGCAGTCCACGCATGAACAAGCTTGCCGCCCGCCTGGCGGACCGTGCCGATCGAGACGAGCTCGCCGCCAGGGGCGTCCTGCCCGAGCTCTTCCTTGAACTCGCGGCGCGCGACCTCCTCCGCAACCTCGCCGTTCTCGATCTCGCCCTTCGGGATGGACCAGGCGCCGGCGTCACGGCGCTTCCAGAAAGGTCCGCCCGGATGGACGAGCAAGACCTCGGGCACTCCGACGCGCAGCCGGTAGAGCAGGAGCCCCGCGGACTCAGCGGCCACACCTGGATTCTGGCGTACCGTGAGCCGCAGCACTCGGAGGAGGAACGTCAATGCCCTACGAACAAACAGAGAAAGCGTGGGACCGTTTCGAGGCGGACATCAAGAACCTGGCCGGCGAGCTCAAGAGCCACTACCGCAGCGCCGCCGACGAGAAAGCCGCGGCAGAGCTAAACCGCTCGCTCGAGCAGCTCCGTCAGGCCGCGGACACGGTTTTCCGGTCCCTGGAGTCGGCAACCAAGGACCCGCAGGTGCGCGAGCGGACCAAGCAGACCGCGCGATCATTCGGCTCCGCGGTTGCCGAGACCTTCCGCGACCTGAGCGATGAGATCGACAAGGCGGTGCACAAGTAGCTAACTCCTCCCCATTTATGGGGAGGTGGCCCGAAGGGCCGGAGGGGCTACGACGCGGGAGGTTTCGGCTGCCCCTGCCTGAGGGTCATCACCCTTGCCACGTCGGCGGGGGAGACGATGCCGACAAGGCTGCCGTTGTCGAAGACGAGGACGCGTTGCTCGAGACTGAGGCCAACGCGCTGGATCAGCGCCGAGAGATCCTCGCGTGGGTTCGTTGTCGGCACGTCGGCGATAGGGCGCGCCACCTCGATCAGGTGCTTGTTCGCGCGATCGCCCGCCGGCAACCGCACCAGCTCTGAGAGGCGTACGACGCCAGTCAGCTTGCCCGACGGTTCGTGCACGGGATAGGTCGTGAAGCTGTGATTCGGCGCCACCGACTCGAGGAACTGTTCGACCGTCACCCAGTCGGGCAGGGTCACCACCGGCGAGGTCATCGCGGCCGACACCGGCACGGAACGGAGCATTGTGCGGATGGCGCTGCCGGCCTCTTCCGACGCCGCGGCCGACAGGAGGAACCAGCCGAGAAACGCGATCCAGATGCCGTTGGCTACCTCTCCGACGAAAAGTTCGAGGACGCCGGCGGCGATCATCAAATAGGCGAACACGCGTCCGACTCGGACCGCGTTGTGCACCCCTTTTTGCCTGCTGCCCGAACGCCACCAGAGGATCGAGCTGAGGAGCCTTCCCCCGTCGAGGGGAAACGCCGGCACCAGGTTGAACAGCCCGAGAGCGAGGTTGACGAATGTCAACCAGCTGAAAAGGTCTGTAATCAGCTTGTTGCCGGCGGTCGCCAGCGCAAGTCCGAACGCGATGGCGGCCACGACAAAGCTCGTCAATGGCCCGACGCCGGCGATCAGCGCTTCCGACCGCGCGCTTGCGGGCTCGCCCTCGAGTCGCGAGACGCCGCCGAAAAGCCAGAGCGTGATGCCTGCGACCTTGACGCCGTTGCGCCGCGCCACGAGGGCGTGGGAAAGCTCGTGCGCCAGCAGGCACGCGTAAAAGAGGACCGCTCCGAGGGCTGCGATGAACCAGTAGACGAGCGGGGGATAGCCCGACGCGTCGGTCGGAAGGATCGTGGTCGCAAGCAACCATGTGATCCAGGCGAAGATGAAGATCAGGCTCCAGTTGAATCCGACCTCGATCCCGAAGATGCGCCCGAGCCGGATGCTTGGAGTCACCCCAACGCGAGTCTAATGCCCATCAGCGATCTGACCGATGGTGTGTCGCGCGACCACATCACCATAGAGGCAGGCCATGGACAACGTAACTCTGGCGCGAGCAACGATGGGCACCTCCCTCGGGTTTCACATCGTGTTCGCGGTGCTCGGTGTTGGCCTGCCGCTCCTCATGCTGGTCGCTGAAGGCCTGTGGCTGCGCACGAGGGACGAGGTCTGGCTCAACCTCGCGCGCCGTTGGTCCAAGGCGTTCGGA
>DASPYE010000207.1:0-3130 GCA_035636935.1 Candidatus Dormiibacterota bacterium
GGGCGGCCAAGGACGCGATCTGGAAGGAGCTCGGCAAGTTCTTTCAGCGCTACATCAAGCCCGGCGCGCGCGTCATCGACATCGCCTGTGACGAGGGCTATTTCATCCGCAACATCCAGGCGCGCGAGCGCTGGGCGACCGACATCCGCGCCGTCGAATCGTCGCTGCCGAGCGACGTGCGCTTTGTCCGCGCGAGCGGCCTCGATCTCGCCGACGTCATCACCAACGACTACTTCGATCTCGCGTTCTTCAGCAACTACCTCGAGCACCTGCCCTCGACCGAGGCCGTGCTCCAACAGCTGCGCGTTGCCTTCGCGCTGCTCAAGCCGGGCGGGCGCGTGATGATCCTGCAGCCGAACATCCGGCTCGTCGGCGGCTCCTATTGGGACTTCATCGACCATCAGACCGCGCTCACCGAAAAGAGCCTGGCCGAGGCCGCGCGGATGGCCGGCTTCGAGACGACACAGATCATCGCCCGCTTCCTCCCCTACACGACCAAGAGCCGGCTGCCGCAAAGCGCGGCGTTTGTGCGAGCCTACCTCGCGTTTCCGCCGGCCTGGTTGGTGTTCGGCAAGCAGACGCTCTACGTTGGCGAGAAACCTCTCACCAGGTAGTCAGCGTCCGCCCCTTGCGCTGGCGGCCGCCGCGATCGCCGCGACGTGGGGTGCCCTCTACAGCGTGGGATTGTGGATCACCGCTTATCTGACATTTCCCGTCCACGATGACGTGCGCTACGACTATGTGGCGGCGCAAGCCGGCCTTCGCTACGGGTGGTCGAAGATCTACAGCATCGATCTTCTCCGCGGGCTGTCCTCGGGATTCCCCGCCCCACAGAACACGATTCACCCGGGCGGTACGTTCATCAACCCTCCACTCCTGGCGTGGCTGTGGACACCCCTCGTCGCTTTTCCCGAACCTGCCGCCTACCTCGTGTGGACGGTCCTGTGCCTGGGCGCGTATGTCTGGGCCTGGCACATCGCCGCACCTTTTACCGGATTGGGCAAGATCGCGCTCCTGCTCGCGGGCCTTGCGCTGTGGCCGGTCATGGAAGCTTTCTACTTTGGTCAGCCGACGATGCTCGTGCTGGCGCTCGTCGCGACCGCCTGGTGGCTGATGCGCGGGAATCGGATGGCCGCGGCGGGCGTGGCACTGGCATTCGCGACGGCGCTCAAGCCTCAAGTCGTGATCATGGTCCCCGTTTGTCTGCTGGCGGCAGGAAGGTTCCGCCCGCTGATGGGATGGGTTGTCGCAGGCACGGTGATCGCGGCTGTCAGCGCGCTCAGCCTCGGCACATCGGGGCTCAACGAGTACTGGCAGACGCTGAGGTGGATTCAGACCGACACGGGGCACTCGTTTTACACGCTTGCCGGAGTGCTCGGAACGGGCCTGGTCACATACGCACTGCTTGCACTACAGGGCATCGCATGCGCATTGGTCGCGTGGAGGCGGCGCGACGACCTCGACGTCGTCTTCGCTGCCGGGCTCCTGGGCTCGCTGATGATCTCGTTTCATCTGCACCAGGCTGACTACAGCAACCTGTTGCTGGCGGGTTGGCTCGTGCTTCGGGGCGCGCCGTCGCCTGCGCACAAGGCCTGGCTTGCCATCGGGTTCGTGACGATGCAGGTGCTGACGATGGGGCTGCCCATCCCGCAACTTGCCTGGAATGTCGTCTGGCTGGCGGTTTTGGGTTTCGGCGCGAACTGGCGTCAGATGCGGCCGGTTTCGCTCTCGATCCCGAGGATGCTCATGAAGAAGGCGGCAAAGACCGTCTGAGTGCCGAGCGCCGTCAGCACGACGGCGGGGATCACCTCGCGCATGGTGGTGTCCGGGTTCAGGTTGCCGAAACCCACGGCTGACCAGCTCGCGACCGCGACGATCAGGGTGACAAGACCGGCCAGTGCAAGCAGGACGCCAACCGCAAGCCCGACCTCCAGAGTGATGTAGCGGAACATCGACTGCAGCACGGGATGTGGCGGATGAAATCCCACTCTGATGGCGAAGAACTTGGTGAACAGCGCGAACAGCACCAGCTGGTAACCGAGAAGAGCAAGAAAGCCGGCGACCAGCAGGGTGTGGATGTCGAGACGGACCCCGGCTACAACCACCGGACCGGGCAGGAGCACCAGGGACAGGACTCCTCCGACCGCGAACAGAATCAAGCCCGGGTAGAGGAACAGCCAGCGTGGACTGAAAAGGAGCATGAAGCGCAGATGACGCCAACCGTCCCGCCAGGTGCGCAGGTGCGGCGGCCTCGATCGTCCGTCCGGGCTCAGGACGACTGGGACTTCGGCGATCTTCATTCCCTGGAGGGACGCTTTGATCACCATCTCGCTGGCGAACTCCATTCCGGTCGCGCTGAGGTGCAGCTTGGAGTAGGCGTCTTTGCGAAACCCTCGAAGACCGCAGTGCATGTCGCCCACCGGTGTGTGAAAGAAAAGCCGGCTAATCGCGGTGAGCACCGGGTTGCCGACCCAGCGGTGCGACCAGACCATCGCGCCCTGCTTGATCCCGCCCGCGAACCGGTTTCCCATGACGAGGTCATAGCCTTCGCGCAGACGGACGACGAGTGGCCCGATCGCGCTGAAGTCGTAGCTGTCATCGGCGTCGCCCATGATCACGAGCTCCCCGCGTGTGGCGTCGATGCCGCCGATGAGCGCGCTGCCATATCCCTTGCGCACGACGTCCACCACGCGAGCTCCGAGCTCACGGGCGAGCTCCTGCGAGCCGTCCGTGCTGCCGTTGTCGGCGACGACGATCTCTGCGTTGAGGCCCAGTCGATCGATCGCCAACCTCGCCTTCTGAATGCACGTGGCGAGCGTTTCGACCTCGTTGAGGCACGGCATCACGATCGAAAGCTCGACGGCTGTTGGCGGCGAAGCCTCACGCGGGGTGGTGAATCGCTCGGCGATCGTCACGGCCGCATCAGCCTAGCGCCGGCGCACGGAGTCGCAGCCGGCAGAAAAAGAAGTGACCCCGACGGATCGCCTCTCGGGAGCCGGTACATGGCCTTGCGGCCCTGTTCCCGCCCCCTCGAACGTGTCCCTCGGGGCCGTGGAGAAATGTAGTCGGCACCCGTGGATCGCGCAACACCGAAAGTCAGTTCGCCGCCAACCTACGACTAGTAGCCGGA
>DASPYE010000208.1:0-18350 GCA_035636935.1 Candidatus Dormiibacterota bacterium
ATTTAGAAAAATCCAAACCGTATACCGGAAAGAGAGCAGCCCCGTCGGCGAAGCCGACCGGGCGATGAGAGGGAACCATATGGGTTCCCTCTCATGTCTAACGCCCGGGCTGGTAGCTCGCTACGAAGAGGTAGATCAGGACCACGGCGAAGGCTCCATATTCGAGGACGACGTTGCGCGAGAAGGTGTCCTCCACGGTATGCCGGACCAGGCCGCGGTTGATGTACCAGGCGAAGAGCAGCATCACGGCGAATGTGCCTTCGTAAACGACCAGGTACAGAGACAGCGCCGTGATCGCCCACGCCAGGAACGTGACGACCTGCCCGACGAAAAGCGCGAACGTGAATGCGCGCCTCGGCGTGATGGGCACCCCGTTGATCCGGAAGCTTCGGTACGAGGCGAGGAACGTGATCGTGAAGATCCACAGCAGCTGCAGGATCGGGTTGAAGTGCAACGTGACTATGACGAGGTACGCGCCGAAGACGACCACCACGAGCATGACTTCCTGCAGGACGATGTGGCCGCGCTTCTCCTGGTCGCGCAGGCGCAGGTAGTCGAGGCGCGCCGCGATCACAAAACCGGTGCCGAAGAGCGCGGTCACAGTCGCGTACTTCCACAGCTGGACGTCGGGAAACAGCGACAGGCCCGCCAGGGTGATGGCGCCGAGCGCCACCGGGATGTAGTGCTCGATGCGGGGAAACTCCTCCGCCCCCCGCAGGTAGCCGAGCAGGGCCGGGGCGGCGATCACCACGAGACCGAGCGCCAGGGCCCAGACCTGCCCCGGTCCGAGCAGCTCCGACTTGAAGCCGAGCGCGATCGCCACGAGCACCACGCTCGCGAAGATCAAGAAGCTTCGATCGCGCTCGGACTTGCTCGCGCCGTCCGCCGGGATTGCCTTCTCTGCGAGGACTGGAGGTAGCTTCATGTCAGTCGGGGCATTCTAGACTCGCCCGTACCTGTCTTCCAACCGCACAACGTCATTGATTTCGGGCGTAGAGACCTCGAAGATGTCGGTGTCCTCGATCGCCGTGATGCGGTGGCGCGTGCCCGGTGTGAGGTGCACGGTGTCGCCTGCCAGCATCCGATGTGTGGTCATGATGCCGTCTGGCCCGCCGACCTCCATGTCGACCGAGCCCTTCACCACGTACTGACATTCGTCTTTGTGCTCGTGGTACTGAAGCGAGAGAGCCTCGCCCTGGTTGAGGTGGAGGACCTTGCCCAGGTAACGATCGGTGATCGCCCAGCGAAGCTCATAACCCCAGGGTTTTTCGACCTTGTGGCTCTCGACCCGGCTGAACTCAGGACGCACCGGCGTGCTGCCTGATGCCGACGATGTCCTCTAAAGCGCGGAGCCTGGCTTCGACGGCCTCGCCGTCAGGGGCTTCGGAGTAGATCCGGATCAACGCCTCCGTGCCACTCGCGCGCAGCAGAACCCAGCTGCCGTCCGCGAGGTAGAACTTGAACCCGTCGTCGGAGCGCACGCGCTGCACCGCCACGCCGGCGACCTCGCTCGGCTCGTTGTGCTCGAGGGTCTCGAGGATTCGTTTGCGATCCGTGTCATACGTGTCGCGCGGCAGGTGAATATCGTGCCGGGCATACGCGTGCGGCCCAACCCTCTGCTCGAGGCCGGCCAGGATCTGGGAGACCGGCTTGCCTGTCTTCACGATCATGTCGGCGAACAAGAGGCCGATCAGAATCCCATCGCGCTCGGGGATGTGGCCGCGCACCGCGAAACCGCCCGACTCCTCCCCTCCAAGCAACGCGTTTGTCTCCATCATCTTCGGCGCCACGTTCTTGAACCCCACCGCGACTTCGTAAACGCGCTCGCCGAACTCGGCGCCCAGCTTGTCGACCATCGCGGTCATGTTCACCGTCTTGACGACCGGGCCTCGCTGGCCGCGCGTCTCGAACAGATAGAGCATGAGGAGCGCGAAGACCTGCAGCTGGTTGATGAAGCGGCCTGTCTCGTCGATGATGCCGACGCGGTCCGCGTCGCCGTCGGTGCATATGCAGAGGTCTTGACCGCCGACCTTCATGTAAGCCACCGTGGAATCGATGTTCGGCGGGATCGGCTCGGGGTTGAGACCGCCGAAGAGCGGGTTGCGCTGGTTGTGCAGCTCGGTCACCGCCGTGCGCCCGCCGCCGATCATGTCTGCGATGTAGCCGTAGCCGGAGCCGTACATGCACTCGTGCACGATGCGCAGCCCGGCGTCTTTGATGGCGTCCAGGTCGACCATACGCGCGATCTGCGCGTAGTACGCCGGCCTGGGATCGTAGGAGCTCACCATCCCGATGGCGACCCTGTGATCGGGAGCCGGCACCTCGTCGAGCGCGTTGATGTTGCGCTCGAGCTCGGCGATCACCTCCGAGGGCATAGCGCTGCCGGTCTCAGTCTTGTACTTGTAGCCGTTGAACTGGTATGGGTTGTGGCTGGCGGTGATCGCCACCGCTCCCGTCGCCTTGCGGTCGATCACGGTCCATGACGCGACCTGGGTCGGGGACGGCCTGTCGAACACCAATGTCTTGATGCCGTTGCTCGCGAACACGTCCGATACCGCCTGCGCGAAATCTTCGGACGCGAACCGGCAGTCATAGCCGACGATCGCCAGGGGCTCCTTCGACCTCGTCTTCATGTACTGGGCCGTCCCCTGCGCTACGCGCCGCACATTGCCGAACGTGAAGTCGTCGGCGAGGATGCCGCGCCAGCCGTCGGTCCCGAACTTGATCTGCTGGGCCATTGGCCTAAAGGTAACGGGTCTTCCGAGCCCGCTTGAGCGCATCAACGACCTTGCGCACGTCCTGCGCGCGATCGCGCCGGCAGACCAACAGCGCGTCTTCGGTGTCAACGATGATCAGGTCCTCGAGCCCGATCGTCGCGATGAGGCGGCGGTCGCCGAACACCAGGCTGCCGGTGGTATCGATGAGCACGGCTTCTCCGTCGACAGAGTTGCCGCGTGCGTCGGCGTGCACCCGATCGCCGAGCTCGGCCCAGTTGCCGATGTCGGCCCAATCAAACGTCGCGGGCACGAGGAGCAATCGATCGGTCTTCTCCATCACCGATCGGTCGATGACCTCGACTCGGAGTCGACTGTAGAGGTCAGCCGCCGCCTGCTCGTCGCCCGCTTTGCGCGCGGCGACCACGTTGCGCAGGCCGGCGAGGTGTCGCGGAGCATGCCGGCCCAGCTCGTCGAGCAGAGTGGAGAGTCGCCACGAGAACCAGGCCAGGTTCCAGAAGTAGCCGCCCTCGCGCACGAAGCGCCTGGCGCTCGCGGCGTTGGGCTTTTCGATGAAACGCTTGACGCGCACGGTCCCTCGCGACATGCGCCCGGGGGCATGGATGTAGCCGAGCCCCGTCGAGGGAAACGTCGGCTTGAGGCCCACCGTCACGAGGTTGTCGCTGGACGCGGCGGCCGCCACCGCGGTCCGGATGGCCTTCGCCACCAGGGCGGCACCGTGGACGACATGGTCCGCGGGCAGGGCGATCATCACCGCGTCGGGGAATCTCTCGCTGAGCGTCAGCGCCGCCAGCCCATAGGCGTTTGTGGTGCCACGCGCGGAGGGCTCGAGGATGAGGTGCGAGACGTCTACCTCGGGCAGGACGCCGGCAATGATCTCGCGCTGCCTGACCTCCGTCAGGACGAAGACCTCATCGGCCACCGCACGGGCCCGGTCGTAGGTGGCCCGAAGCAGCGGCCGGCCGCGATCGCCTAGAGGCAGCACATGCTTGGGCCTCGCGCTGCGCGAGCGCGGCCATAGGCGCGTTCCCGCGCCTCCGGCTGGAATTACGGCGACTGTTTTCGGACTCAAGCCCGCTGCGAGAGCTCTTCCGCCAGCTCGGCCGCCCGCGCGGTCGACTCCCACGGCGTGTCGATGTCGGTCCGGCCGAAGTGGCCGTAGGCCGCGGTCTGCCGGTAAAGAGGGCGCCGCAAGTTCAGCTCCTTGATGATGCCGAGCGGGCTCAGGTCAAAGAGCCTGGTCACCGCGGCGGCGATCGCCGCGTCGGGCACGTTTCCGGTGCCGAACGTATCAACCCGAACCGCCACCGGCTTGACCACGCCAATGGCGTAGGAGACCTGGATCTCGCATTTGGTCGCCAGGCTCGCGGCGACGATGTTCTTGGCGACGTGACGCGCGCCGTACGCGCCCGCGCGGTCCACCTTCGTCGGGTCCTTGCCGGAAAAGCAGCCACCCCCGTGGCGGGCATAACCGCCGTACGTGTCGACCATCACCTTGCGTCCGGTGAGCCCTGCGTCCGCGACCGGCCCACCGATTACGAACCGCCCTGTCGGATTGATGAAGGAGCGCAGCGATCCGTTCCGCATCTGGCTCGGGATCACCGCGTCGATTACATGTTGCGTGATGTCGGCGCGCAGCTGGTCGACGTCGACCTCGTCGTGGTGCTGCGTCGAGACGACAACGTTGTCGACGACCTCGGGCTTGCCGTCGTCGGAGTAACGCACGGTCACCTGGACCTTTCCATCCGGGCGAAGGTAAGTCATCGTCTTGTTGCGCCGAACGTCGGCGAGCTTGCGCGCCAGGCGGTGCGCGAGGGTGATCGGCAGTGGCATCAGCTCGGGCGTCTCGTCGCACGCGAAGCCGAAGACCATCCCCGAGTCGCCCGCGCCGCCGACGTCCACGCCCTGCGCGATATCGGGCGACTGCTCGTCGATACTGCTGACGACGCCGCACGTCTCGGCGTCAAAGCCGTACTTCGCGCGCGTGTACCCGACGTCGCGCACCGTCTGCCGGATGATGCGTGGAATGTCGACGTAACAATCCGTCGTGATCTCCCCCACCACGATCACCAGGCCGGTGGTGACGATCGCCTCACACGCGACACGAGCCAACGGGTCTTTGGCGAGGATCGCGTCGAGGATGGCGTCGGAGATCTGGTCGGCCAGCTTGTCGGGATGGCCTTCGGTGACTGACTCGGACGTGAACAGCGACGGCATGCGGTCCTCCTTTGCATCTCCCGCGCCGGCAAGGCCACACCACCTGGGCCTCGCCCGAGGAACCCTCGACGGATCTTCGGCGCCCATGCGGCCCATCTTCGGGCTCAGCTCCTGCGCTGCTCGCTCACGAATCAACGATGCGCTCGCTGCGCTGCTCGTCGCTTCGCCCGAATCTGGGCCACCTGGATCACCGAATCTCTCGCCGAGGGTCCTCGGCCGAGACCCGGGTGAAGCCCCAAGCGCCAGGTTCAAACCTCTGGGACGGCGCGAATGCTAACCCAGGTGCAGGTAGTGGATCCCCGAATGCCGGAACAGCTTGGAGCCCCGCGCGTGGAGAAGGTGCGCCATCGCCGCCCTCGACGATTCCATCACCGATTCGAGGTGCTCGCGCTTCATCTCCCACGTCGCGGTCGGGGTGGTCACCGGGCAGAAAACCACGATCCTGCATCGCTGGCGTAGCCGTTCGTAGTCGCTGAGCATCTGGTGATGCAGGGACAGCTGCAGCGTGCGGGCGATCAGCTCCCCGAAGCCGGCGGGAGCCTGCTCGCGCTCTCCGCCCGCCATCAGGCTGATCGCGAGGATCTCCTTGGCGCCGTCGTCGACCGCGATGTTCAGCGGAGTGTTCGCGACCACACCGCCGTCGAGGTGATCCCGATCGTTGATGCGCACCATCGGAAACACACCAGGGATCGCAGTCGAGGCGAGGAGCGCAGGCGTCAGATCACCGGACCGGAATACGGCGGGCTTGCCTGCATTGAGGTCGGTGGCGACCACGGCCAAGGGAACGCGCAGCTGCTCGAACGTCGAGACGCCGGAAAGAGCCTGCGCCCGGTCGATGAGGCGCCTGACATTCTGTTGAGGGAAGGCGCTCAGCGTGTCGCGCCGGATGCCAGAGACGAGCAAACCGAGCGGGTGGGCTTGAAACACGCTCAGCGCCGGCCGGGACATCCAGACCTCGCGAAGCATCATCGTTCCGGCCAGAGAGGGGTACGCCGCGATCGAGGCGCCGTTCAAGGCGCCCACGCTCGTGCCGACGATCGCTGTCGGCGCCTCGAGGTTGGCCTCGAAGAGCGCTTGCAGGACGCCGACTTGAGCCGCACCGCGCGCACCGCCCCCGCCCAGCACCCACGTGCGCCGAGCGGGTCCAAACATTGGCAGCTAGGTGCCTTCCTCCCAGGAGGAAAGATAGCGGCGCTGTTCGTCGGTCAGTGTGTCGATCTTGATCCCCATCGCATGCAGCTTCAGCTTTGCGACCTCGGCGTCGATGTCCGCCGGCACGTCATAGACCTTTCGTTCGAGCTGCTTGGCATTCTTGGCGATGTACTCCGCGCAGAGCGACTGGTTCGCGAAGCTCATATCCATGACGGCGGCAGGGTGGCCCTCCGCGGCGGCGAGGTTGATCAGGCGGCCTTCGCCGAGGAGGAACAGCCGCCGGCCGTCGCCGACGCGGTACTCCTGGACAGACGGCCTCACCTGCCGCACGCCGGTGGCGATCTCGTCCAGCGCCTTCAGGTTGATCTCCGAGTTGAAGTGCCCCGAGTTGGCGAGGATCGCGCCGTCTTTCATGGCATCGAAGTGCTTGCGGTCCAGCACGTTCACGTCGCCGGTCACCGTGACGAAGATGTCGCCCTCGCGCGCTGCGTCGTCCATCGTCATGACGCGGAAGCCATCCATGGCCGCTTCGAGCGCCTTCACCGAGTCGACCTCGGTGATGACGACGTCCGCGCCGTGGCCTTTCGCCCTGGACGCGAGCCCGCGGCCGACCCAGCCGTAGCCGGCGATGACAAAGGTCTTGCCCGCCAGGAGCACGTTGGTCGCCCGGATGATCCCGTCGATCGTCGACTGGCCGGTGCCGTAGCGATTGTCAAACATGTGCTTGGTGTCGGCCTCGTTCACGGCGACGATCGGATACGCAAGGACGTTGTGCTCCGCCATCGCACGCAGGCGGACGACGCCGGTCGTCGTCTCCTCGGTACCGCCGATCACCTCCGGCAGCTGGTCGCGCCTCGACTTGTGGAGGACCGACACGAGGTCGGCACCGTCATCCATCGTCACCTGCGGCCGGTGATCGAGAGCGGCTTCGATGTGCTGGTAGTAAGTGTCGTTGTCCTCGCCTCGGATCGCGTACGTCTTGATCGCGTGATGCGAAGCAAGCGCAGCCGCGACGGGGTCGTTGGTCGAGAGCGGATTGGACGCGCACAGCGCGATGTCCGCGCCGCCTGCCTTCAGCGTCAGCATCAGGTTTGCCGTCTCGCTCGTGACGTGAAGACACGCCGCGAGGCGCAGGCCCTTCAACGGCTGCTCGGTGGTGAACCGCTGGCGGATCAGGCTCAGGACCGGCATCTCGCGTGCGGCCCAGTCGATGAGGTCCTGACCCTGCGCCGCGAGGTTCAGGTCTTTGACGTCGTTTCCCCTGGAACTTACCTTCAAATCGGACTCCTAATACACGATCTCACTGACCAGCTTCACGTCCTGCAGGCGCTCGCGTCCCTGGAGGTAGCCGAGCTCGATCAAGACCTGCACACCCACCACGGCCGCGCCGAGCTTGCGCATCAATCGCACAGCCGCAGATGCAGTCCCGCCCGTGGCAAGAACATCATCCACGATCAAGACCGACTGACCGGGCTGGACAGCATCGGAGTGGACCTCGAGCGAGTCTGTCCCGTACTCCAGATCGTAAGACTCCATGACCGTCGTCCAGGGAAGCTTGCCAGTCTTGCGAATAGGCACGAAACCCGCGCCAAGCTTGACCGCGATCGCCGAGCCCGGGATGAATCCTCGCGCTTCGATCGCCGCCACCAGGTCAGGCGGGTCGGCGGCCCAGGGCCTCGACATCATCTCGACGACTTCGGCAAAGATCTTCTTCTCGCCAAGGAGCGGAGTGATGTCGCGGAAGATGATCCCCTTCTGCGGGTAGTCGGGAACGTCGCGGACGTAGCGCTTCATCTCCTCTGGAGTCGTCATAGCACTGAACGAAAGTATTCAAGAGTTCGGCCCAGCCCGTCTTCCAGTCCGACCTCCGGCTGCCAGCCGAGAAGCTCTTTCGCGTGCGCGATGTCGGGCCGGCGCTGCTTCGGATCATCGACAGGGAGGTCGCGGTGGTCGATCCGGCTCTTCGAGCCGGCCAGCCGGATGATCGTGTCCGCGAGCTCGAGCACCGTCACCTCCTCCGGGTTGCCCAGGTTCACCGGCAGCTCGTCGCCCTTGTCCAGCGCCGCGAGGATCCCCCGCACCAGGTCGGAGACATAACAGAGGCTGCGCGTCTGCGATCCATCGCCGTAGACGGTCAGTGGCTCGCCCCGAATCGCCTGGGCCATGAAGTTCGGCACCGCGCGACCGTCGGACACCTGCATCCGCGGCCCGTGCGTGTTGAAGATGCGCACGATCCGTGTGTCGACCTTGTGCGTGCGGCGGTAGGCCATCGCGAAAGCCTCGGCGCAGCGTTTGGCCTCGTCGTAGCAACCGCGCGGGCCGATGGGATTGACGTTGCCCCAGTAGGACTCCGGTTGCGGATGGACGAGCGGGTCGCCATACACCTCGGACGTCGACGCGAGCAGAAACGTCGCGCTCTTTGCCCGCGCGAGGCCGAGCATGTTCATCGTCCCGACCGTGCCGACCTTCAGGGTGTGGATCGGGTTCGAGTCGTACTGCGGCGGGGACGCAGGCGATGCGAAGTGCAGCGCGTAGCGCACATCGCCGCCGATGAAGATGCCGTGGTTGATGTCCATCTGGCGAAACTCGAAGTCGGGGTTCGACCGGAGCGGCTTCAGATTGTCCGCCGACCCGGTGATGAAGTTGTCGAGCGCAAGCACCCGGCAGCCGCGGTCGAGCAGAGCCTCGCAGAGGTGTGAGCCGATGAATCCGGCCCCGCCGGAGACTACGGCACGAGGTTTATTCGCGGCCAACGCCGCGGTAGGTGAAGCCCAGGGTTCGCATCACCGCCGGATCGTAGATGTTGCGGCCGTCGACCATCACCGGTCGCCGCATGAGCTGCTTGACGCGGGCCATGTCGAGTTGGCGGAACTCGTTCCATTCCGTCACCAGGACGAGCGCGTCCGCGCCGGACGCGACCTGGTACGCGTCCTTCAGATACTCGACATCGGGCAAGAGCGTGCGGGACCGCTCCATCGCGGCCGGGTCGTAGGCGCGCAACTCGGCGCCGGCCGCGAGCAGAACCTTCGCAATGTCGACGCTGGGCGCCTCGCGCATGTCGTCGGTGTTGGGCTTGAAGGCAAGGCCGAGCAGGCCGATGACCTTCCCCGGCAGCTCCTCGAGACACTCGCGAAGCTTGTCGATGACGAGCATCCGCTGGTCGCGGTTGATGTCCATCACCGCGTGAAGCAGCTGGGGGTGGTAGTTGAAGTTTTCCGCAAACGCTGTAAGGGCTGCAACATCTTTGGGGAAACATGAACCACCCCATCCGAGCCCCACGTCCAGATAGGTCGGACCGATCCGCTTGTCCAACCCCATGCCCTCCGCGACGAGCTTCGCGTCGGCACCGACACGCTCGCTGATTCGCGCGATCTCGTTGATGAACGAGATCCGCGTCGCGAGAAATGCATTCGACGCGTACTTGACCATCTCCGCGGTGTAGATGTTCGGGGTGATCAGGATCGGCGCCTCGAGCGGCGCGTACAGCGTCGCGACCTTCTCGGCGGCCTCGCGGTCGTGGCTGCCGACAACGACGCGGTCCGGGTGCATGAAGTCCTGGATGGCCGACCCTTCGCGCAGGAACTCGGGGTTGGAGACGACCGCAGCCGCGAACTCGCTGTTGCGCCGCTTGAGCACCGCCGACACCATGTCGCCGGTCAGCGGGGGCACCGTGGACTTGTTGATCACGACAAGC
Organism: Candidatus Dormiibacterota bacterium; assembly: GCA_035636935.1. Taxonomy (GTDB): domain Bacteria; phylum Chloroflexota; class Dormibacteria; order Dormibacterales; family Dormibacteraceae; genus 40CM-4-65-16. The sequence continues at coordinate 9,799 of DASPYE010000208.1, forward strand.
GGTCCGTCCATCGCGTCGGCGATCGAGCTCGCCGCGGCCTCGACATAGGAAAGGTCGGCCTCGCCGCCCTCGCCCTCCGGCGTGCTCACGGCGATGATCGCGTACTCCGCCCCAGGCACCGCGTCCGCGTAGGAGGTCGTGAAGGCGAGGCGCCTCGCCTTCGCGTTGCGCTCGACCAGCTCCTGAATGCCCGGTTCGTAGAACGGGACCTGATTGCGCCGGAGAAGGGCGATCTTCTCCTGGTCGACGTCGACCACAGTGACCTGATTGCCGAGGTCGGCCAGGCAAGCGGCCGTCGTCAACCCAACGTAGCCCGCGCCGATCACTGCGACTTTGCTCATGGCGCGCCGATTATGCCTTGATCAGCGATTCGTAGACCGCGATGGTCTCTTGAGCCGTCTTGTCCCAGCTGAACCTGCGCGAGCGCTGCAGCCCTGCCCGGCTCCAACGCTCGCGCTGCCCGACCATCGCCGCGGCCGCCATGCCCAGCGCGTTCCCGTCGCCGTCCTCGACGAGCATGCCGGCCTCGCCCATGACCTCAGGCAGGCTCGAGTTGCGAAACGCCGCCACCGGGCACCCGCATGCCATCGCTTCCAGGCACGGCAGGCCGAACCCCTCATACCGGCTGGGGAAAACCAGGCAGCCAGCCGCCGAGTAGAGGTCGGCGAGCGATCCGTCGTCGACACGCCCGACCTGGACGGCGCCCGGCATGTTCGGCGGCGCCTGCCGCCCCGGGTCTCCCACGAGTACGAGCTGCACGCCCGGGAGCGAAGAACGCGCCGCGTTCCAGGCGTCGAGCAGCGCGTGCGGATCCTTGCGCGCGTCGAGCGCGCCGACAAACAGAAGGTAGAGACCATCGATACCCCACCTGCTGCGCACCCGTTCCACGGCACCATCCTTGGGCGCGAACACCGAGTCGGCGGCCTCGCTGATGACGCGAACCCGCGGCCGCGCCGCCACGCGCAACCGCGCTGCATCCTCGGCGGTGGCTTGCGACACGGCGATCACGGCGTCGGCCCTACGCAGCAGGCGAAACGCCGCCATGTAGCGCAACCTCTCGCCGCGCATCCGAGGACCTCCCCATGCCCAGGGGATCAGGTCGTGCAGCGTCACCACCATGGGACGGGGGCTGCGGCCCGGCAGATGGAAATCGATGGCGTGGTAGACGTCGGGGTCGATGCGCTGGATGTCAGCGGTCAGGGCGACGGCATCCTCGTACGCGGCCAGATGGCCATGGCTGCGGCGCCTGCACCCCGCGAGCCTGTACCCGCCGGGCGGCAGGGGCGGCTCGTCAAACGCGACGTCAAGGAGGAGAGTCATATGCGAATCGAAGCCCGCGCGGATGAGGCCTCCGAGCAGTCCCCGGGCATAGGCGCCAACGCCGCGGCCGCCGCTTGGACCCTGCACGGGTCTCATGTCCAGCAGCACGGTCGGGCGACCCGCGCCCTTCCGGGGTGAGTTCATGAGCACGAGGAAGCATAATTTGCCCGCCATGAACGACCTTGACCTCGTGATCGTCGGCGGCTGCGGCCATGTCGGCCTGCCGCTCGCCTTGTCGCTCGCCGAATGCGGCTACCGGGTAGGCATCAACGATATCGACCAGGAGAAGATCGACCAGGTCAGGGCCGGGCGCGTGCCCTTCCGCGAGACGGGCGCCGAGGCCTTGCTGACAAGGCTGCTGCCGACCGGCCGCCTCGAGCTGTCGCCGGACCCGGCCATGCTGCGCCGGACGAAGACGATCATCCTGGTCATCGGCACGCCGATCGACGAGTTCATGAACCCGTCGGTCCGGATCTTCGAGCGCGTTCTCGACGATCTCACGCCTCACGTGCAGAGCGGCTCGCTCTTCGTCCTTCGCTCCACGGTTTATCCCGGCACGACGGAGACGGTGGAGCGGCGCCTGCGCGCGGCGGGGATCGACGCGGAGGTGGCGTTCTGCCCGGAACGGATCGCGGAGGGTCACGCGCTCGAGGAGCTGCGCACCCTGCCCCAGCTCGTCGGGGCGAGCTCCGACGCGGCCTTTGCAAAGGCGAAGGCGCTGTTCGAGCGGATGGGAGTATCCGTCGTCCGCACGACGCCGCTCGAGTCGGAGGTGGCTAAGCTCCTCACCAACACCTGGCGCTACATGAAGTTTGCTATCGCCAACCAGTTCTTCCAGATCGTCAACCGTTCGGGGCTCGACTACAACCGGGTGTTCAACGCGATTCGGCAGGACTACCCGCGCGCGCAGGACCTACCGGGGCCTGGCTTCGCCGCTGGCCCTTGCCTGTTGAAGGACACGATGCAGCTGTCCGCTTTCACGGCGGACCACTTCCCCATGGGCCAGGCGGCGATGCAGGTCAACGAGGGGCTCCCCGGCTACATCGTCGACACGCTGAACTCGCGCAAGCCGCTTCTCGGGCGGACCGTCGGCATCCTCGGCATGGCGTTCAAGGGCGAGTCCGACGACCCGCGAGCGTCGCTTAGCTACAAGCTGCGCAAGCTGGCCCAGTTCAAAGGAGCCAACGTGCTCTGCACCGATCCGTACATCGCCGACCCGACCTTCCAGGCGCTGGACAGGGTGCTGCGCGAGTCGGACGTGATCGTGGTCGGAGCACCACATCGCGCGTATCACAACCTCGAGCTGGACGGCCGTGAGGTCGTCGACATCTGGGGCATCACCGGCCCAATACGGTTATGAGAGGGAACGCGACGTTCCCTCTCAGCGCAGCGCTGCGCGCTGCTGCTCTCCTTTTCGTTTGAGGAACGGTCTGACTTAAGGTGTCCCGCGGCCACGCATGGAGACGCGCAGCAACGCCGGTTAGACGGCCTGGCAAAGCCAGGCCTGGCGACGACGCATGAAGGTCCTCGTCACCGGCGCCGCGGGTTTTATCTGCGGCTACCTCGTCGCCGAGCTACTCGACGCCGGCCATGAGGTCGTCGGCGTGGACAACTTCAGCAAGTACGGCCGCGTGTCACGGACGTTCGACAGCGACCCGCGATACCGGCTCGTCGAGGGCGACGCCAAAGACGCCAGGCTCCTGAGCGAGCTCGCGGTGGATTGCGACCACATCGTGGCCGGCGCGGCCATGATCGGCGGCATCTCGTATTTCCACGAGTTCGCGTACGACCTGCTGGCGGAGAACGAACGCATCAGCGCGGCAACCTTCGACGCGGGCGTGCACGCCTTTCGCAACGGCCGCCTGCAGAAGATCACCGTGCTCTCGAGCAGCATGGTCTTCGAATCGGCGTCGGTCTTTCCCACACCTGAGGGCGCGCAGCTGACCAGCCCTCCCCCTCGGTCGACATATGGATTCCAGAAGCTCGCCACCGAGTACTTCGCGCGTGGCGCGCATGAGCAGTACTCGCTGCCGTTCACCATCCTGCGTCCTTTCAACTGTGTGGGCATCGGCGAGCGCCGAGCGCTGCGGGACAGCGATGTGAGCAGTGGCAACGTCAAGCTGGCTATGAGCCACGTCGTGCCCGACCTCGTCCAGAAGGTGTTGAAAGGCCAGGACCCGCTCCACATCCTCGGCGACGGAAGCCAGGTGAGGCACTACACCTACGGCGGCGACCTCGCGCGCGGGATCCGCCTCGCCATCGAGTCGGAGCGGGCGCTCAATGAGGACTTCAACCTGTCGACCGCCCGCTCGACCACGGTTCAGGAGCTGGCGGAGATCGTCTGGCGAAAGGTCCACGGCGAGGACCGGCCGCTGCGCGTGGTCTCGGATCCGCCGTATGAGCACGACGTGCAGATGCGCGTGCCGGACGTCCGCAAGGCACGAGAGGTTCTCGGCTTCGAGGCCACGACCCCGCTCGAGGACGTGCTCGACGAGGTGATCCCGTGGATCCGCGACGAGATCGAAGCCGGCCGAATCTAGGCACGTGAGCGAGGAGACGCCGGCGCTCAGCGTCGTGATACCGGTCTACAACGAGGGCGAGAACGTTGTCCCGACGCTGCGCGGCGTCGTCGAGCACACCAAGACCAGGCCGCTCGAGGTCCTCGTCGTGCATGACTTCGACGAAGACACGACCGTGCCGGTAGTCAAGCGCCTGCAGGCCGAGCTGCCCCAGCTGCGCCTGCACAAGAACACGCTGGGCCGCGGGGTGCTGAACGCCATGAAGTCCGGGCTGCGAGCCGCACGCGGCCCCTTCGTCCTCATCACCATGGGCGATGGGTCGGACGACCCATCCGACATCGATCCCATGTACGCGCTTGCCAGGGGTGGCGCGGACGTCGTCGCGGGATCGCGGTACATGCGAGGCGGGAACCAGGTTGGCGGCCCTCTCCTTAAACGCACCATGTCACGCCTTGCCGGCCTTTCGCTGCACTGGCTGGGTGGCCTTCCCATCCACGACGCGACCAGCAATTTCCGGCTTTACTCGAAGCGCCTCCTCAACCAGGTCAGCATCGAGTCACAGGGTGGTTTTGAGCTCGGCCTGGAGCTAACTGTCAAGGCGTACCGGCTTGGGTTGCGCGTCGCCGAAGTGCCCACCACCTGGCGCGATCGGACCGCGGGCCAGAGCCGATTCCGACTCTGGCAGTGGCTTCCGCGCTATCTGCATTGGTACTGGCGCGGAATCGGTGGAAGATTTCGCGGCCGAGGCCAAAACAACAGATAAGATGTCGCGCGTGAACCGCCTGATTTATGCCCTCGCGATCTCGTTTTTGGCTTTTGGACCGCTGACCGCCACGGCTGCCGCGACCCCTTCGCCGGGGCTCGACAAGGTGCTGGTGGCGCCCCCAACCGGTTACACCGAGCTGACGTCGTCCTCGTTCCACGGCTCATTCACCGCCCATGACTACGCGGTGGCAAGCGATGAGACCCAGGCAACCGAGATCGAGAAGACCCTGAACCACGACGGTTTCGTCGATGGATACGGGAAGACATGGATCCACCAGACCTCGCAGCGCGCGATGGTCGAGGCCGTGATCGCGTTCACGGGCGGGCGCGGGGCCAAGGACTGGCTGACCGCCGCCGAGGCCGGCGACAAGTCCGACGCCAACTATGTTCGTGCCGACACGATCACCGGCATCAACCCTTATTACGGCGGCCACTTCAAGTACTCCTCCAGCAACACGGTGGGCGACGTCTTCTCGTTCGTGAAGGGCAACGACGTCTTTATCGTCGGCGTGGTGTCGACCAAGGACGATGTTCTCAGCCTCGCAACGACGCAGACCAAGACGCAGTTCGACCAGGCGCCGGGGCAGACCATCCCCTCCTCGCAGTGGCCCGAGAACGCCTCCAAGAACGCGGCCGGCACGTTCCCCTTGCTGGCGGTGGGCATCATCGGGGCGCTGATCGTGGTCGCCGTCGTGGCGGTGCTCGCGGTAACCATGCGCCGGCGCGGTGGCATGACGCCCGCGATGACGGCGCCTGCCGCAATGGGTTCACCGGCCGCCGGCGGCGTTCAAATGTCGACGGATGGTAAGTACTGGTGGGACGGCCAGAACTGGCGCGACGCGGCCACAGAGGCGCCTCCGGCGGCGCAGAGATCCGGCGATGGCGCACTCTGGTGGGATGGGCAGAACTGGCGCCCGGTTCCTCAGGGCGGCGCACAGCCCGCTCAGCAGCCGGAGGGGCCGCAGAGCTCCTGAGCTCCCGCTCTCGCGCCTGATCGCATCCGCCGCGGCTGCCGCGATGACGCTCGCGCTGCTGCCGGTGACCGCGTTCGCGGCCGCCTCGCCATCGCCGAGCCTGGACACGCTCCTGGCGGCGCCCCCCGCCTCCGACTACAAAGAAGACACCCAGGGCCTCGCCCTCGAGGGATCCTTTGGCCTCAAGGACTACGTCGACTTCCTTGGACCAGCCGATCCTTCGGGGACACAGACCACCCTGCAGCGCGATGGGTTCGTTTCCGGATACGGGCGGAGCTGGGTCCAGCAGGCTTCTAGCCACCTGCTGCTCGAGATCGTGATCGCCTTCAGCGGCGGATCTGGCGCCAAGAATTGGTTGGGGACGTCGCAGGAGCTGGACAAGGCCGACCAGTTCTACAAGAGCGCGATGTCGATCACCGGCATCGAGACGGCGTATGGGGTGCACTTCGCCGACCCGACCACCCCCGCTTACGCCGACGTCGCCTACTTCGTCAAGGGCAACGATTACTTCATCATCGGCCTCGTTTCCGGGGCCGACGACCTCGGCGATTCGGCGCCGAGCCAGACCAGGCGCCAGTACGACACCGCTCCGCCGTACACGATCCCGCCTTCGCAGTGGCCGGAGTCGGCGCGGTCGATCCTGACCGACCCTCTCAAGTTCGTGACGCCTGCCGCATACGTGCTGGGCGGAGCAGTCGCGGTCGCGGTGCTCGCCGCTCTCATCGTGCTCCTCGTATGGCGGCGCCGTCCGCGCGCGCACCACACCGCTGCGATCGAGCTCCATGTGTCGCCGGACGGGCGCTACTGGTGGGACGGCCATGCCTGGCGCGAGTCATCGCACGAGATTCCACCCAATGCACTGCGCTCTGACGATGGCAACTACTGGTGGGACGGCGGCGAGTGGCGGCTGATTCGCGAGGCTGCTTCGTCCGCCTGACCTCTAGGTGACCAGCGGTCGGTAGTTACGTCGGTAGTACTCCCAGTACTCGCCCGACTTGAGGGGCCGCCACCACTCTGGATGCTCCTGGTACCAGTGCACTGTCCGCTCGAGGCCTTCGGGAAAGGTGACCTGTGGTTCCCAGCCGAGAGCCGTGATCTTTGAGATGTCGACCGCGTACCGATAGTCGTGCCCTGGTCTGTCCGCGACGAACTCGATGAGGCTGCGTGGCTTGCCCATGATTTCGAGAACCGCCTCGGCAACCTGCACTCCACTCGTCTCTGTCCCCGTACCGACGTTGTAAACGTTGCCGTCAGGAGCCTCATGGAGCACGAGGTCGATCGCCCGGCAGTGGTCCTCGACGTAGATGAAGTCCCTCACCGCGGAGCCATCGTTGTACAGGGGGAGCCGCAAGTCATCCATCGCGTTGGTGATCAAGACCGGAATGAGCTTTTCCGGGTATTGGTAAGGGCCGTAGTTGTTGGAACCGCGGGTGACCAGCAGCGGCAGGCCGAAGCTTTCCGCGTAGGCATGTGCGAGGTGCTCGCCGCCGGCCTTGCTCGCCGAATAAGGGCTCCGCGGCCGGAAGGCATCGGTCTCCAGCGACCGGCCCTCGCGCACGTGTCCGTAGACCTCGTCGGTGCTGACGAGGAGGAACACCTGGTGCTCGTGCCTTCGCGCCGCCTCGCACAGCACAGCCGTCCCACGCACATCGGTGTCGATGAAGGCCAGCGGATCCATGAGCGAGCGGTCCACATGCGTCTCGGCGGCGAAGTTGACGATCGCGTCGCACTCCGCGGCCAGCGAGTCGACCAGCCCCGCGTCACAGATGTCGCCATGCACGAATCGGTAACCCGTTTGGCCGTCGAACTCGAGGAGATTTGCCAGATTGCCTGCGTAGGTGAGCTTGTCGAGGACCGTGACCTCCACTTCGGGGCGCCTCTGTCGCAGGTGACGGACGAAATTGGAGCCGATGAACCCGGCCGCTCCCGCCACCAGCAGCCGCTTCAGCGAGCGGCTCAAGTGATCCGCGGCCCAGACGTCCAGTCGTAGCCGATCGTCGGGTCGTCGTGAGGTATCCGACCCTCGTCGTCCGGGGCGTACACGCCGGACGTCACATAGAGAAGATGCGTGCGCTCCAGCGCGCGGCACCCATGCGCGACACCGGGTGGGATCTTCAGGCACGAGGGCGCGCCGTCTCCCATGAGCAGCTCCATCAGCTGGCCCTTCGTGGGCGATCCCTCACGCGTGTCGTAGAGAGCGACCTTGAGCGCCCCGATCGCATACCACCAGTCGGTCTGCCGCTGGTGGATGTGCCATGCCTTGATCACGCCTGGATGCATCAGCGAGTGGCTCCACTGGCCGAAATGCTCGAAGAAGCCGTCCGTCTCCCGGATGACCTCACGAAAGAAACCGCGCTCGTCTTCATGCGTCACGAGGTCTTTGACAACGACGCCATCGATGACTGGTTCTCGCCGGGTCACGATTCCTTGTTCGCGCCATGCGCACGCACGAAATCGCCGACCGCGTGGTAGGCGGAGATCGACTCGCCCGCGTCGCCCCAGAATCCATCCAGGACGTCGTACTCCATCTGGCTGTGGTCGAGGTACCAGTTGTTGACGTCGGTGATCTCGAGCTCGCCTCGGCCCGATACCTTCAGCTCGGGCAGCACTCTCCAGACGGACTCGTCGTAGAAATACACGCCCGTCACCGCGAAGTCGCTGGGCGGCTGTTCCGGCTTTTCGATGATCCGGGCGATCTTGTTGTTGCCGTCGAACTGGGCGACACCCAGGTTGCAAAGGTGGGCCCGGTCGCTCTCCCGGGAGAGCACGACGCGCGCGCCGCTCTTCTGCTTGCCAAACGCTTCCACGCATGGACGAAGCGACCGCTCGAAAACGTTGTCGGCAAGCAGCACCACGCAGCGGTCGCCGGCGACGAACTTCTCCGCTAGGCCCAACGCCTCCGCGATTCCCCCTGCCTTCTCCTGGTACGCATAGAACAGCCGGTCGATGCCGAACTCGTGCCCATTGCCGAGCA
>DASPYE010000209.1:0-2240 GCA_035636935.1 Candidatus Dormiibacterota bacterium
AGCAGACCCATCTGCTGCAGCTGCGACGCCAGCGTGACGTTGTCGATGGGCTCGCCCGCCGCGAAGAGGTCCAGCGCAGCCCGGTAAATCTGGCCGTTGTTCTCCCGATAGAAGTCCTCGGAATGCAGGAACTGCAGGACCTTGGCGATCGAAAGCGGGTCGAGGAGGATCGATCCGAGGATCGACATCTCCGCGTCGAGGTCGTGCGGTGGTACCCGCCCTGCGGCGAGTGTCAGCGTGGTCGCCATGCCGGGTTGCCTAACGGTCCTGGGTGACGATCACGTTGACGTGTGCGCTCACGTCGCGGTGCAGCTTGAGCGAGACCTGGTGCTCGCCCAGCGTCCTGATCGGCTCCTTCATGTCGATCTTGTGCCGATCGATCTCGACGCGGTGCTGCGCCTTCAGCGCGGCCGCGACGTCCTGGTTGGTGATCGAGCCGAACGCCTTGTCCTCGGCCCCGACCTTCAACCTCACGACCACGGTCTTGTTGTCGATCTCGTCCGCCACGCCCTGCGCCTCGTTGCGGTCCTTTGCCTCCCGTTTGGAGGCCGCGTCCTGCAGGCGCTTGGCCTCGGCTTCCGCCCCCTTCCCCGCCGCGACGGCCAGCTTCCTGCGCAGCAGGTAGTTGCGCCCATAGCCGTCGGCGACCTCTTTGACGTCGCCGGCTCGGCCGACATTGTCGACATCCTTAGTCAGCAAGACCCGCATTTCACCCGACCTCCGATATGGATTCATATTCGTCGCGGTGGCGGACTCGCGAACGGATTCGATAAACGAAACGACCAAAGCCATGGCGGGCGGCGGTCACCGTATCCCGCACATCACGATCCCAAACGCTCTGCTTCGCCTTCAACGCCTCCTCGTGCTCGCGCCTTATGTCTTCAGGGCACGCGGCGACGAACGTCTCGATTGCCAGGATGCCCAGAGCCAGCATGTCGAGCTCGCCCAGGACTGGGATCCAGGCCGGGAAGTCGAGCGGGCTGACGATGATGCCCAGCGCGCCGAGGAGGACTGCTTTCGGCGCCGCCGGCACGCGGTCGTCGCGCAGCAGGCAGTACGCCAGCTTGCCGTGTCTCGGCACATCGACCAGGACCGATTTTGCCCGCGAAAGCATAGATGGCATGAGGGCCGACACAGCCTAACAGCAGTTATGGATTGACAGAAACCCCATTAACAGTAGCCGCCCTGCTCCGCCTGACGGCGATCAGACACGCCAGCCACAGGGCAAGAATGCCGACCACTCCGAACTCCGCCATGAGGCGCAGCACGATCAAATTCGAGTACCCGGTGACGAGCAGGGCCTGCATCAGCTTGTGAGCCGGACCGATCAACAACCAGGAGACGGCGACCAGCCCGATGACCGTCCAGTCACGGCGGCGTACCGCCCAGGTGATCAGGACAAACATCGGCAGCAGCAGCAGCACCAGGTGCGTTCCCCACGAGTACGACGCGATGAGCGGCGTCGCGGCCACCATCGCGGCCGCCTCCAGCGCGCGTCCCATCGCCGACGTGGCGCCGGGCCGCAGCACGGCGAGCGTCAGCACCAGGACGACGACCGCGATCACCACGGTCAAGACGCGGGCTGCCGCGGGACTTCCGCGCACGGTGAGAAACGTGTCCGGGTCGAACAGTCGGGCGAGCGTACCGCCCGGCGAGTGATTCTCGAAGAAGCCCGTCCCCGCGCTCACCGCCGGCAGCACCTTGAACAGGTACTCGAAGAGGTACTGGGGCGCGCCCACGATCCACAGGACCAGGCCGGCTGCGGCGGCAGCGACCAACATCGACCACCGCCTCGCCCACAGCACGAGCAGCACCACGGGGCCCTGGATCAGCTTCAACGCCGCCGCTGCACCAAGCGCCGCGCCGCCCCACCAGCGCGCCCTCCATTGGTCGTCCTGGACCCAGGCCCAGAACCACAACCCCGACAGGCCGAGGAGGACAAGGTTGACCTGCCCTTCCGAGATGTTGCCGATCACGGGCTCGAACGCGAGCGCGAGCAAGACGAGGAGCGCTGCGACCTGCCAGTCCTCCACGCGTAAAGCCCTCAACGCCAGCCAGATGAAGGCCACAAGCGATGCGTTGAGAATCAACACCGCGCCGACGGTGATGGCTGTGCCGTTCACGCCGACCAGGGGCTGCAGCATCCAGGCGAGCACCGGCGGCATGACGTATTGCGGGCCGGTCGGCTCGAGGCAGCCGATCGTCGCGCAAAGGTCGTACGGATCCAGGCCCGATGCGAT
>DASPYE010000210.1:0-1939 GCA_035636935.1 Candidatus Dormiibacterota bacterium
GAATCCGGGTTCGGCAACCCCGACCTCGGAGAAATGGTCGAAGGTGATGGATCCCGTCCACGACGGAGGACGTGTGTTGTTGTCCGGAACCACACCGAGCGAGGCCAGGAGCGTCCATGCGAGCGGCAAAAGAAAGGCGACGAGAGCGAGCAGCAGGACCGAGCCTCGGACCGCAGTCTTGAGGCGGCGCTCGCCAGACAACGTGGTCATTCCTCCACGCCTCGTCTCGCGAGCCTTATGTAGACGGCTCCCACCGCGAGGACCACGGCGGCGATCAGCCATCCAGCCGCGGCCCCGGCCGGCCAATTGTTGACCTCGAACGCTTGCGCGTAGCTGTAGAGAGCCGGCGTCAGGGTGGCGGTTCCTGGGCCGCCTCCCGTGAGGATCAGAACAGTGTCGAACGTGCCCAGCGATAGGCCGATCAGCAGCATCGCGATCGTGAAGAGGACTGGACGCACGGAGGGTACGGCGATACGCAGAATTCGATGCGCAGCTGAAGCGCCGTCAAGACTCGCCTCCTCCCAGCGCTCGGCGGGAACAGAGGAAAGGCTGGGCAGCAGCAGGAACGTCACGAAAGGCGACATCCGCCACACCTCAACCGCGATCGTCGCGGCAAGCGCAAGTCGCACATCGCTGATTGGGGACGCAATCTCAGACTGGCCGAACCAAGCTCCGGCGAAGTCGAGAATGCCGGTGGCGCTGCCCAACAGGAAATGCCACATGACGCCGATGGCGATCGGGCTGATGAGCCAGGGCAGCAGCAAGAGCACCCTCCACACAGGACGGCCTGCGATTGGCTCTCGAAGGACGTACGCCAGCGCGAACCCGATCGACAGCTCCAATGGGACCGTGACAAGCGTGAACACGACAATGTTCCGGAGCGAAGGTAGAAACTGCGGATCTTGAAGCACGGTCAGGTAGTTCTTCGCCCCCGCAAACTCGACCTTCGTGGCAAACGGAGAGTAGGTCGTCGCTGTCGCCACCAATCCGATGAGTGCGGGTCCGACCAGGCCGGCCAACAGTAAGAGCACGACGGGCGAAAGAAGAACGATGCGGTCGCGGCGCGTCAGCTTCAATGAATCACCGCCCCGGCGGCTATCTGGCGCCCGTGATTCCGCCGTCGATGATGAGACCCGACGCCATCATGAACTTCGATTCGTCGGACGCTAGAAAAAGAGCTGCCTGGGCGACATCTTCCGGCAGGCCCAGGTCGTTGCTCAGCTGTCGCTTGCGGATCGAGGCCATCCCTTCTTCCGGGTCCGCGTAGGACTCCTTCAGGTAGCGCTCGACAAATGGCGTGAGGATGGTGCCGGGCAGCAGGGCGTTGACCCGGATGCCGTGTTGAGCCACATCAACCTGCATCGACTTCGTCATCGCGAAGACAGCGCCTTTCGACGCCGCGTACGACACGCGGCGAGCAAGACCGATTTCGGCGATGCAGGAGGACATGTTGATGATCGATCCCGAACGCTGCCTGATCATGTGAGGTACGACCGCGCGGCTCATCAGGTAAACGCCGCGCACGTTCACCCGCAGCACCCGGTCGAACAGCTCCGGTTCCGTCTCGAGCACGTCTCCAACACCGGCGATGCCGGCGTTGTTGAAGAGCACATCGATCCGGCCGAAGCGGCGCGCGACCCGGTCGGCCACCGCGACGGTTTGCGTCTGCTCGGTCACGTCGACCTGCTCGGCCACCGAATCCGGGCTCGTGCTGGAGATCTCCTCGACCGTCCGCCGGGCGGCGTCGAGATCGATGTCGGCGACCACCACGCGTGCACCCTCTGCGGCGAAGCGGCGGGCGCTGGCTGCGCCAATCCCGGAGCCCGCGCCCGTGATCAAACAGACCTTGTCCTTGAGGCGGTCGCCCATCTGCGGACTTAGCTATATGCTGAAGCTCCGATGTTTGTCAACCTACCAAGTTCAAATCGGGGCAGCGCGC
>DASPYE010000211.1:0-1782 GCA_035636935.1 Candidatus Dormiibacterota bacterium
GCCGACTGACCAGATCACCATCCGCGGCGCGCGCGAGCACAACCTGAAGAACGTCACGCTGTCCATCCCGCGGGACAAGCTCGTCGTCTTCACCGGCCTGTCCGGGTCGGGCAAATCGTCACTCGCGTTCGACACGATCTACGCGGAGGGGCAGCGCCGCTACGTCGAGTCGTTGTCCGCGTACGCCCGGCAGTTCCTCGGGCAGATGGAAAAACCGGACGTCGACATCATCGAAGGCCTTTCACCCGCGATCTCGATCGACCAGAAGGGAACCTCGAAGAACCCGCGGTCGACCGTCGGCACCGTGACCGAGGTCTACGACTACCTGCGCCTGCTCTACGCGCGGGTCGGACACCCCCACTGTCCCGTCTGCGGCCGGGAGGTGCGTCGCCAGACAGTGGAGCAGATGGCGGACCACGTGGAAAAGCTGCCCAAGGGGATGCGCGTGATGGTGCTGGGTCCTGTGGTCAAAGGCCGCAAAGGCGAGTACCGGTCGTTGATCGACGACGTGCGCAAGTCGGGCTTCGTCCGCGTCCGGGTCGACGGCAGCCTCTACGAGATCGGCGAGCAGATCCCGATGGACAAGAACAAGAAGCACGACATACAGGTCGTGGTCGACCGCATCGTGGTCGGGCCGGAGCAGCGGACGCGGTTGGTCGACTCGATCGAGACGGCGGCGAGGCTGGGCGGCGGCGCGGTGATCATCGTCCCGAATGAAGGCGATGAGATCCAGATGTCGCAGGACTACGCGTGTCCGTACGACGGGACGAACGTGCCGGAGCCAGAACCGCGCAACTTCTCCTTCAACAACCCGCACGGGGCGTGCCCGGTGTGCACGGGGCTCGGCTCGCAGCTGGTCGTCGATGGAGACCTGATCGTGCCGGATCCGTCGCTGTCGCTGCGCGAGGGTGCGATCGCGGCGTGGAGCAAGTCGCAGTTCTTTTATCCCGAGCTGCTCGAGTCCGTCAGCAAGTACGTCGGCATCGATATGGACAGGCCGTGGTCGAAGCTGCCGAAGCAGCAGCGCGACCTGCTCCTGAACGGAACCGGCGAGAAGAAGATTCGGTTCGGCTACAAGAACCAGTACGGCCACTCGCGTTGGTACGAGGCGCCGTTCGAGGGCGTGGTGGCCAACCTGCAGCGCCGCTACGAGGAGACCCAGTCCGAGTACCTGAAGGCGGAGCTCGAGCGCTACATGTCGGACAAGCCCTGCCCCGCCTGCAAAGGGCAGAGACTCAAGCCGGAATCCCTCGCGGTGACCGTGTCGGGCCGCAACATCGCGGATGTCTCGGCGTTGTCGATCAGCACGTCGATCGCGTTCTTTGACAACCTCGAGCTGACCGAGCGAGAGCAGCTGATCGCGCGCCAGATCATGAAGGAGATCCGGGAGCGGCTCCAGTTCATGATCGACGTCGGCCTCGACTACCTGACCATCGAGCGGGCGGCGAACACCTTGAGCGGCGGCGAGTCGCAGCGCATCCGGTTGGCGACGCAGATCGGCTCGAAGCTGATGGGTGTGCTCTACATCCTCGACGAGCCCTCCATCGGCCTTCACCAACGGGACAACAAGCGCCTGATCAACACGCTGCTCGGCCTGCGCGACCTGGGCAACACCCTGATCGTGGTCGAGCACGACGAGGAGACGATTCGCTCGGCGGACTACATGGTCGACATCGGGCCGGCTGCGGGCGAGCATGGGGGAGAGATCGTGGCGGCCGGTCCCGTGGACAAGGTCCTCCGCGACCCGCACTCGATCACGGCCGCGTACCTGCGCGGCGACCG
>DASPYE010000212.1:0-12657 GCA_035636935.1 Candidatus Dormiibacterota bacterium
CCTCGATGTGGTCCTGGAAGCGGCCAAACGAACACGCGACCTGGACGTCGTGTTTCTTCTCGTGGGCGACGGGGCCGACAAGGGCACACTGGTCGCCAAGGCGGAGTCGGAACGCATCGACAACGTGCGCTTTCTGCCGAATCAACCGAAGTCTTCGATGCCCGCGCTCCTCAACCTCGCGTACGCAACGGTCATCACGTTGAGGCCGCTTGAGCTTTTCGAATCGGCATTGCCTTCAAAGATGTTCGAGTCGATGGCGGTCGGACAACCAATCGTCGCGTCGCTGAATGGGGAAGCCGCGCGATTGGTGAAGGCCGCGGGCTGCGGGCTCATCGCCGAACCGGGCAACCCGCAAGCGCTCGAGGCGGCTGTCAGGACCCTCGCCGGCAACCCCGAGATGCGAAGCGCGATGGGCCGTTCCGGCCGCGCGTACGTCGTCGAGAACTTCAACCGCGCACGGATCGCAGTGCGGCTTCGCCAGCTGCTGGTCGACTGCGTGGAGGCGGTCCGGTGAAGCGGGCGTTTGATTTCAGCGCGGCGCTGCTCGGGTTGGTGCTGACATCGCCGCTCTTGCTCGGAGCGGCTCTGGCCGTCAAGCTCGACTCTCCGGGCCCCGCCCTCTATCACGGGCCCCGCGTCGGCCGGAATGGCAAGGCCTTCCAGATCCACAAGCTGCGCACGATGGTCGTGCAGTCGGACGTCGCGGGTCCCGCCGTCACCGCCGCCGACGATATGCGTGTCACCAGGGTCGGGCGCGTGCTGCGCAGGACAAAGCTCGACGAGCTGCCTCAGCTCTTCAACGTCTTGACTGGGGAGATGAGCCTCGTCGGACCGCGCCCGGAGCATCCGCGCTACGTCAGCCACTACTCCGAAGAGCAACGCCGCCTCCTGGACCTCCGGCCCGGCATGACCGGTCCGGCGACTCTCGAGTTCATCGACGAGGAGGAATTGCTGCGCGGAGGCTCGGCCGAGTCCACCTACATCACCGAAGTGATGCCGAAGAAGCTCGAGCTCGAGCTGCAGTATCAGAAGCGGGCGTCGCTCGCGCGCGATCTCTGGATATTGGTGAAGACCGCGCTCACGGTCGCCCGGCGCCCGGTGTCCGGCGCCTAGGCACGTTTCGTTCTCGCGACGACGTCGGTCACCGCTTCGAGCACATCCGCGATGTCCTGGTCGCTGTGGGCCGGGCTGAGCGGCAGTGACAGCATCCTCGCGAACTCCCGCTCCGCGACTGGAAACCGTTCCGCCCGCAGCTGGTAGCGCTCCCGGTAATAGGTGTGGCGATGAATCGGAATGAAATGAACGCTGGAACCGATATTCCGGTGCCGCAGCTCTTCGATGAACTCGTCGCGCCCGACGCGCAGGCCGGACCGAAGCCTGAGCAGGTAGATATGCCATGCGCTCTCGACCTCGGGTCGGGCGATCGGTGTTTCCAGCTCCTCGATCCTGCCCAACGCCTCGTCGTACTGCGCCACGATCGCCCTGCGCCGTCGCTGCATTGCGTCCAGACGCCGAAGTTGCTGGATTCCGATCGCCGCCTGGATGTCGGGCATGTTGGATTTGAAACCTGGTACGAGAACGTCGTAGCGCCATGAGCCTTCGGACGTGTAGCGCTTGAACGCGTCGCGGCTCATGCCGTGCAGGCTCCAGATCCGCGCCGAGTCGATGAGCTCCCCTGGACCAGTCAACATGCCGCCTTCTCCGGTCGTCAGGTTCTTGGTTGCGTAGAAGGAGAAAGCGACGGCGTTCGGCTGGTGGAAGTCGCCCGCGGGCGCGCCGATCACGCGGCCGCGATAGCGTGCCGGAAGGGCGTGCGCGGCGTCCTCCAGGACTGCGAGTCGATGGCGTGTCGCGATGTCGTAGATCCGATCCATTTCCGCCGGATGGCCGTACAGGTGGACGGGCAGGATCGCCTTGACTCCGGTTGACTTCCGCAGCGCAGCCTCGACCTGGTCGGGGTCGATGTTCAGGGTGTCGGGCTCGACGTCGACCACGATCGGGCGAGCCCGTAGATGCTCGATCACGTGAATCGTCGAGACGAATGTCATCGTTGTCGTGATCACCGCGTCGCCCTCGCCAATCCCCAGGGCGGCCAGCGCCACCTGCATCGCCGACGTGGCGGAGTTCACCGCCAGCGCGGATGAGGCTCCCACGTAATTCCTGAACTCGGTCTCGAAATCCTGCGCGCGCTGTCCGGTCGTGATCCAGCCGCTGCGCAACGTTCGCACAACCTCGTCGATCTCTTCCTCGCCAATGAGCGGCGGGGCGAACTGCAAGAACTCCGACCGCATCACGCACCACGCTTCCGCAACAGCCCGCAAAGGTGGCTGCGCAGCGGCGACGCAAGGCTCAACACCGGATAGAGGGTCGCCGTGAAGACCCCAAGCCTTCTGGCTACCGGCGGCGCCAGCGTGATTGCCGTCAGTTCGCCGTCAAACTCGGGAAACAGCTCCCGAATGGTCCGCTTGCCGACCGCTTTGACACTGCGATTGGAGTTGCTGTCGTAGCGCACGTCGTACCAGAGCAAACCACCGCCTGGCCGGACGACTCGCGAGATCTCCAAGGCCACCCGCCGCGCCATCGTCGCCTCGAGAATGGAGCTGAACACCGTGATGGCGAGGGCGAGGTCAACGCTTGCCGGCGGAAGCTCGAGGTGCTCCGCGTTGGCCTGCCGGAACTCGATCTCCGGGAACGAGCGCTTCGCGCTCTCGATGCGGTCCGCCAGGAGGTCGACCCCCACGAGCTGGTCGGGTGCCGCGCCGAGCTCGAGCATCCAGGCCAGCTCGGTTCCGGTGCCGCAACCGACCTCGAGGATCCTCTTGCCGTTCAGCGGCAGAAACCGCTCCCGCTGCAGCAGCTTGCGAAACGCGGCGCGCCGCTCGGCGAGGATCCTGCGATTACCGGCGTTGGCGAGGCTCCACCGCCCACCGCCGCGCGCCCCCATATCTCGGTAGGCGCGCGCTATCCGCTCGACCTCACCCATGTCCAGACTCGGAAGCGATCTCGTAGTCGCGGCCGTCTTGTGCGCACTCCCACCTGGCGCCGCGCTTCGCAAGAGGTCGGCCACAGTCGCAGGCGAATCCTCGAAGCTTCGCCGGATTGCCCGCCACGATGCCCCGTTCGGGGACGTCGCGCGTGACCACGGCGCCCGCGCCGACTATCGCCATCGACCCGATCCTGACCCCCGGCAGCACGATGGCTCCCCCGCCGACGGATGCACCGTGTTCGATCACACCGGCGGCGACTTCCCAGTCGGCGTCCGTTTTCACCGAGCCATCCAGGTTGATGGCGCGCGGGTGCTTGTCGTTGAGCAGCATCACGCCGGGGCCGAGGAATACACCGCTCTCGACGGTGAACCCATGAAATACAGACACTCCGTTTTGCAGCTTGCACCGGTCGCCAATCCGCACGCGTTCGTCGACGTAGGCGCCTTTGCCCAATACACACTCCTCGCCGACGACCGCGCCCTCACGGACCTGCGCCTCGTGCCAGATCTTGGTGCCGGGCCCGATCTTCGCGTCCGGGGCCACGTCGGCGCTCGGATGGATGAAGACCAGGCGCTTGGACACGGCGCTGCTCAGGCGCTTTCCGACTCGCGCGACCGCACTTCCCTTCGCGCGGCCTCATCTCCGCCAGGCTCGAGCTCGTCAGCGCGTTCCACCTGGCCCGCGGCAACCTTCTTCAGCACGCGAACAAGCTCGTCGGTCCTGCGTTCGCGGGCGAGATGCTCCATGCGCTCGATCGTCCAGGCCAGGTCATCGTCGCTCAGGATGCTCGGCGAGATGACCTCGCGAATCGACTCGTGCCCCGTCGGCCGCCAGCCCTCGTCCGGGCCGAGCAGCTCTTCCGTCATTCGCTCACCCGGCCGAAGTCCAGTGACCACAATCTCGATGTCGACCTCGGGACGGAGACCCCTTGACCGGATGAGATCGTTGGCAAGATCCATGATGCGGATCGGCTCCCCCATGTCGAGCATGTAGAGCCGTCCCGGCTCGCTGACCGCCAGCGAGCTGAGCACAAGCGACGCCGCTTCTCTGATCGTCATCATGTAGCGGCACATGTCGCGGTGCGTGATCGTGACGGGCCCCCCGTTCCCGATCTGACGCTCGAAAAGAGGCACCACGCTGCCGCGGCTCCCGACCACGTTCCCAAAACGGACCGCCCAACAGGACATGGACCCACCGCGGTACGCAAGCACGAGCTGCTCGCAGACGCGCTTCGTGCAACCCATGATCGAGTGACGCGATGCCGCTTTGTCGGTCGAGATGAGGATGAACTTCTGGACCCCGGCCGCGTGCGCGCAGCGAAGCACGTTCATGGTGCCCACGACGTTGGTCATGACCGCCTGGGCGGGATGCGATTCGAGCATGGGCACGTGCTTGTAGGCAGCGGCATGGAAGACGATGTCGGGCCGCTCGTCGGCGAAGACCGTCAGGAGGTGCTCGCGCTCGCGGATCGAAACCAGTGCCTCGCGAACATCGAGCTCGGGAGCAACGCGCAGCTCCTCGAGGAGGTCGAACAAGCCACTCTCGTTGTTGTCGACCAGGACCAGCCTTCGCGGCTCCATCGCGGAGAGCAGCCTGCACAGCTCCGATCCGATGGAGCCGGCCGCTCCAGTCACCAGCACTGTTTTGTTTCGGACCTCACCGGCCGCGATCTCGAGGTCGAGCTGGTGCTCGTCGCGGCCGACCAGGTCGTCCGCGGTGAGCTGGCGCAGCCTCGAATCCGCGGGGTGCGGAAACCAGTCGTTCGTCGAGGGCAGGATGAAGACGGGAAGCCTGGCCGCGAGGCATTGGTGATAGAGGTTTCGCAGGTGGTCGCGATCAAAGGAATTTGACTGCACGAACGCGATGCCTTGCGCTTGTGAGTGCTCGATCCAGCGGCCAAGGAGAGCCGTGCTCCCCATCACGGGAATCCCCATCAACGTTTGCCCGACGTCGACCGGCCCGGTCCCGGTGACGATCGCGATCGGGACCCAATCCGGCCCAGACTGCTGCACAAGGGCCTTCACGGTGGAGTAGGCGCTCACGTCCGGGATCACCACCAGCAGCCGGTTGCCAGTGCTGCGGGCCATGCGCCGGAATCGCGGAATGAGGCGGACCAACCCGACCGCGATGACGATCGCGGGAGCCGCGAGGACAGGGGCGAGGACACGCAGCGGCCGGTAGCTGTCGGGAAAGACCAGGTTGACGATGGTGACCAGCAAGCTCGCCTCGACGACCGCCAATCCAATCGCGAAGGCATCATTCAAGCTCGCCACCGACCACAGCCGGCGGTACAGGTGGAAGGTAGCCTCGCCCGCTGACATCGCAAAAGTCACGATCAAAAGTGACGCCGCGGGATACCAGGGCCGCCAGGGCCACGGGGTGTCGAGGCCGTAATCACTCGCGTTGACGGCGAGCAGGATCAGCCAGAACACCAGTACTTCCGCGATGAGCGGCGTTCCATACCGAAGCAAGGCCCGCACCATGGGCGCGGTCCGTCGCGGTCGCATCATCGAACGCAAAAAGCTCGCCACAGCCTGAAGAGAAAACGTTCCAGCCCGGCAAAACCGCATCGGTGCACGAGGGGTCTGCACCACCCATGAAGAACGATGAACCCGGCTGAGCTTCGCAAGCGCCAGGACGAAGACTCGTACCTGTCGATCGTCAGCGCCCCGACTCGGCGGCGCGTTTTTGCGCTCAGCCTTCGCGAGCGCCGGATCGTCGTCGCCGGCGCCGACTTTTTGATTGGAGCGCTGGCCTGCTACATCGCGTTCGTCGCGCTGCGCCATCCGCACCTGCACGACCTGCAGCTCTCCGATCCATTCGTCCTGGGGGGGATTTGGGTGATCGCGCTCCTCATCGCCGACGGCTACGCGTTCCAGATTCCTAGCTCACGCAGCGACAGCGCGGTTGCGGTGATCAAAGCCTTGCCGCTCGCGTCGTTGCTGACCGTGTTGTTTTTCTTCCTCCACCCCTACGTGCTGACGCGCTCGGTGATGGTTTCCGCGGTGGCGCTCGGTTGTCTTCTCCTCATCGCCTACCGGGTCACTGCCGCGCGTTGGTTGCTCCACGAATCGCTCGCTACGCGAGTGATCCTCGTGGCTGACCATCCACCCGGACCAGAGGTTGTCGAGGCGCTGCGCGCCGCGCGATTCGAGTACCGCGTCGTCGAGACCCTGGTCCGCTCGGCGATGGATTCACGGTTCGGCGGCGACCTGGTCAGGCAGGTCGGCAACCTGCTGGTACGCACTGACGCAGAAGAGGTCGTCGTCACGAGCAACGAGCTGCGTCTCGCGCCGGGTCTGGTCCAGGAATGCCTTACGAACGGCGTGCGGCTTGTCTCGGCGGGAGACCTCGTCGAGCGGTACATGCGGTACGTCCCGATCGACTCCGTCGATGTCCACTGGTACCTCGGACTGCCGGACAGCGATGTGTGGCGACGCCCGTACGCCGCGGCCAAGAGGTTGTCCGATCTACTCCTCGCCAGCTTGATCGGCATCCCCTTCCTGTTGCTGCTACCGCTGCTTGCTGTGCTCATCAAGCTGGACTCGCCCGGCGCGGCCATCCTCTCGCAGCGTCGCGTCGGGGAGGGCGGACGCGAGTTTGATCTTTACAAGCTGCGCACCATGGCAACGGACGCCGAAGCGTATGGCGCTCGGTACGCGGCCACCGGCGATCCGCGTATCACCCGGGCCGGCCGGATTCTCAGGGCGATCAGGCTCGACGAGTTCCCCCAGCTGTTGAACATCGTCCGGGGCGAGATGAGCTTCATCGGACCCCGGCCCGAGCGGCCTGAGTTCATCACCGAGCTCGCGGCCCGGATCCCCCACTTCAACACCCGCCTCCTGGTCAAGCCGGGACTCACCGGCTGGGCCCAGATCAACGGTGGCTACGCCAGCACGCTCCCCGAGACGGTCCGGAAGCTGGAGTACGACCTGTACTACATCAAGAATCGCTCCCTGCGCCTGGACCTCCAGATCCTGTTCAGCACCTTCGGAACGGTCGCCGCCCGGCGGGGGCGCTAGAGGGTCGCCCGGTCAAGGCGGAATCCATCCTCCAGGCGTTCTGAATCAGGAGGGTTGACAATGCAGGCGCCTGCGCACGCCGCCAGCGCGGCCTCGTCGCCACAGGCTTCGCCGCTGACCCGAGCCGCGGAGCTCACCGCGACATATGGGCTGGCCGCCTTCGTGCTCACCCTCCCGCTTGAATTCACCGCGGCGATCTTCCACCAGCAGCTGAGCAGGCTTGTGTTGCTCGCGCTGGGCATCGCGTACGGCTACCTCCTGATCGTGGGCCGGCGGAAGCTCCGCCTTCCGCGCGTCCTCAGCCTCGCCCTGCTCGCCGCGTTCGTCGCCGTGTCGCTGGTGAGCTGGGCTGCGACGCGTGCTCCTCACTCGCTCAACTCACTTTTGGACATCGCGCTCTATCCGATCGTGGCCTTGCTCGTCATCAACGTTCCGCTCGATGAGCGGGATCACCGTCGGGCCTGGAACGCGCTCCTCTTGTCCGGCGTCGCGGTTGCCGTGCTTGGGTTTGTGCTGTATGTGGAACACCTGCACATCTGGTCTCCCAATGTGGCTGTCACACACCGCCTGAACATCACATTCGCCGACCCGAACATCACCGCTCGATTCTTGACGCTCGCGACCTGTGTCGCCGTCTTGACGTTCTCGTCGCGAAGGTCTCCGCCCTGGTTGGCACTGGCTACCGCGATCTCATGCGCGGTCGTCCTCCCCATGACGTGGTCGCGTTCCGGCCTCGTGCTGTTTGTTGTGTGCACGGTGATCGCGACCATTTTCGCTTTCGATCGCCGGCGCGCGGTCGCGATCGCCGGGGTCGCCCTGCTCGCGTTCGCGATCTCGACGACCGTGAACCCCGATACCCGGCAGCGCGCGAGCGACGCGATGGCCACAGCCGCCACCGCCGTGACAGGGCAACCGCTGGGCACACAGGTCACCCCGATTTCCGGCGCAGAAGGAGTCGCTCTCGAGGACAACCGCGTGTACCTCGTCGCGGCCGGCTTGAAGATGTTCGTCGACCATCCGCTGGTTGGGGTCGGGTTCGGCGGTTATCAGAACGCGATGCTGACCACCTACAGGTCGTTCCTGCCTCAGGGCTACACCGACAGCGTGTCGCACACCTCGCTCGTCACCGTGCTCGCCGAGCAGGGTGTCTTGGGGGCGCTCCTGCTGCTCCTCTTCCTGGTTGCGCTCGCCCGCGAGACATGGCTCTCACGCCGGAGCGAGGACACGGACGCGTGGTCGTTTTGGAGCGCTCTGGCCGCGATGCTTGTGATCCCGATCCTGCTTTTCAGCCAGTTCGAAGCGCGGTTCGTGCAGGAACCCTACCTGTGGCTCGCGCTGGGCATGTTCTATTCGGCTCGCCTGCTTGCAGGCCGTGAGGCGGTCCGCAGAACCGCGGCGATTGGCGCGTCCGCGCGCACAGCCGAGGCAGCCTGAGCGCGTTGGTGAAGACCATCGCGGTCGTCGGTCTGGGCAAGATCGGGCTGCCGCTTGCGGCCCAGCTCGCAAGCAAGGGCATGACAGTCATGGGGTGCGACGCGCAGCCCGATGTGATCGAGAGGATCAACAGCGGTCACGCGCACATTCGCGAGGAAGCGGGGCTCGAAGAAGCGGTAGCAGCGGCCGTCAAAAGAGGCACCCTGAGCGCCACGCTCGACACTACCGCCGCGGTCAAGAAGGCCGACGTCGTCGTGGTCATAGTGCCTCTGATGGTCGGCCCGAACCGGGAGCCCGACTACGCCAACATCGACGGCGCGACGCACGCAATCGGCCGCGGACTGCAGAGGGGCGCGCTGGTTGTCTACGAGACCACGCTACCGGTCGGCACCACGCGCGGGCGCCTTGGACCGATGCTCGAGGAGGCGTCACGGATGAAAGCCGGCCGCGATTTCCATCTCGCCTTCAGCCCGGAGCGCCTGTACGCGGGCCGCGTTTTCGAAGACCTCCGCAAGTACCCCAAGATCGTGGGCGGCGTAGACGCCAGCAGCACCGACGCCGCGGTCGAGTTCTACCGGTCTGCCCTTGACGCCGAAGTGTGGCCCGTGGAGAGCTCGGAGACGGCCGAGTTCGCCAAGCTGGCCGAGACCACCTACCGCGACGTGAACATCGCGCTGGCCAACCAGCTCGCGCTCTACGGCGCCAGGCACGACGTCAACGTCAGCGAGGCGTTTCAGGCCGCCAACTCGCAGCCGTACTCGCACCTCCACCGGCCGAGCATCGGCGTGGGCGGCCACTGCATCCCCGTTTATCCGCACTTCCTGCTGGGCGACGCCGTGAACGGCGAGCTGAGCCTGGTGCGGGAGGGGCGCCGAGTCAACGACCACATGGCCGAGCTCGGAGTCGCGGAGCTCAAGGGCGTCTTCGGAGACCTCTCATCGCGTCGGGTGCTCGTGCTTGGAGCCTCTTACCGGGAAGACGTCAAAGAGCTCGCTTTCTCGACCGCCTTCTCGATTGTCGACCTGCTGGGTCGGGCCGGGGCTCACGTGATGATCCACGACCCGCACTTCACGCCGCCCGAGCTCGCCCGCTTTGAGGCCGAGGTCGTCGACCTCGATTCAGAGCGGGCCGTGGAGGCGGAGGCGGTTGTGGTGCAGGCGTGGCACCGCGAGTTCCGGGACCTGGACTGGCATCGCTTCAAGCACCTCCACGCGGTCCTCGACGGGCGAGGTTCGCTGGACCCGCAAAAAGTTCGCGAGGTAGGCGCGACCTACATCGCCATCGGCATCTCGCGCGCCGGCGCTCCGAAGTAGGCGGCCTCCAGGAGCCCGAGGTGTCGCTCGTAGCTGTGATTTCGGCGCACCCATTCCCGGCCTTCGCGCGCCAGGTCGGCGAGCCGCTTGACGTCGCCGTGGAGGGCCTCCACCTGCGCGACGAGCTGGTCCGGGTTGTCTGAAGAGACGACCGGGGGTTTGTCGCCAGGGTAGAGGTCGCGGTCGATGCCGGTGATCAGCGGCTTGCCGGCGGCCATCGCCTCGAGCTCGGACAGGCTGAGGATGCCCTGCTCCATCTGACCCACCACGAGGTCGAACTGCTCCAGGAACTCCGTGACCTGCTCATGCGGGACCAGGTCCACAAAGTTCACGAATCCTCGGTAGCGGGCTGTGTAATCACGAGCGAGAGGACCCCATGCGAGCGCAGTCACCTCCACGATCTGGGAGAGGCGCTCCACCGCCGGGAAAATCCTTTCCACGCCCTTTACCGGGTCGAGGCGGGTGAAGATCACGACCCTGCGCACCCCCTCGGGCGCGCGCGCCCGAGGGGCCGGCGACCGCACGTCAATCGGGTTGGGTAGGTAGCGCGCCCTGTCCGCGAAGCGGTGGATGTACGGCTCCAGGTTGGGTGTCACATAAAAGATGACGCGCGCGCGTTCGAGCACGCGCCGGTTCAAGCTGGACAGCCCAGGGGTGTTGATCGCCTTGTGGAGGTCTGAGCCGTGGGCCTGGACGAGGAACCGCCGGCCCGTCAGCAGGCCGATGATCCCGCGGGGCACCCAGTGGATGTGGATGGCGTCGTACCGGCCTCGACGCAGGCGCCGGACGGTGGGGAGGTAGAGGAGGACCCGGATCGGCAGCGTCAGCGCTTTGGCGAGCCAGGGCCACCTGGCGCCGAAGTCGGGGAGCCGGATGTGATCGACGTCGTGGCCGGCCCGGCGCAGGATCTCGGCCTGAACCTCGGCGACCCCGGCGACGTCGTGCACAAGCGCGATTCGCGCCACGCACCTAGAACGCCTAGCTGCTAGGCGAGGGCTGACTCCAGGTCCGCGATCAGGTCCGCGACATCCTCGACTCCGATCGACAGGCGGATCAGCCCGTCTCCCACCCCGGCGCGTTCGCGTTCGGAAGCGGGGATCGAGGCGTGCGTCATCCGCGCGGGGTGCTCGGCGAGCGACTCGACCGCCCCGAGCGATTCGGCGAGGGCGAAGATCTTGAGCCGCTCCAGCGTGCGGAACGCGGTCGCCTCGTCGGCCACCTCGAAGCTCACCATGCCGCCGAACATGCGCATCTGGCGGCCGGCGATGGCGTGGTTCGGATGCCCGTCCAGTCCGGGATAGAACACCCGCTTGACCGCCTTGTGACGCGCCAGCGCGGAGGCGATCTCCACCGCGTTATCGCTCTGCCGCTCGACCCGCAAGGCGAGTGTCTTCACGCCGCGCAGCAGAAGCCAGCAGTCAAAGGGAGAGGGCACCGCACCGACTGCGTTCTGGTGAAAGCGCAGCTGCCTCTCCAGCTCGTCGCTGTTGGTCATCATCGCTCCACCCACCACGTCGCTGTGCCCGCCGATGTACTTCGTCGAGCTGTGCACCACGACGTCGGCGCCGAGGTGCAGCGGCTGCTGCAGGTACGGCGTCGCGAAGGTGTTGTCGACGCACACCATGGCTCCGCGGCTGTGCGCGACCTCGCTCACGGCGTCGATGTCGACCACGCGGAGAAGAGGATTGGTCGGCGACTCGAGCCAAACCATCCTGGTCTTCTCGGTCATCGCGGACTCGACCTGGTCCACGTCGCTCGCGTCCACGGCGGTGAAGGTCATTCCGAAGCGCTTGAGGACCTTGTCGAACAGGCGGAACGTCCCGCCGTAGACGTCTTCCATGTAGACGACGTGATCGCCGGGATTCAGCAACAGCATCAAGGTGGTCTCGGCACCGAGCCCGGAGGAGAAGGCCAGGCAGTGGCGCGCGTCCTCGAGCGCCGCGAGGCACTCCTCGAGGGCGTTGCGGGTGGGATTGCCGGTGCGCGAGTACTCGAAACCTTGGTGCTCGCCAACTCCCCGCTGGGCGAAGGTCGTCGCCATGTGGATCGGCTGGACCACGGCGCCGGTCGCGGGATCAGGCCCCTGCCCCACATGCAGCGCCCGAGTGGCAAACCCCCACTGATCCGCGGACGAATTCCTCCCCACTTATCGGGCGCTAACTCTTCCCCACTTGTGGGGAAGTACCCGGCGCAGCCGGGGGATGGGGCCTGCCACAGGGGCCATTAAGCCCTGCCTCGGTGCGCCACAAACTCGAGCAGGTCCGCCCGCGTGATCACGGCGACCGGCTGCCCCGCGTCCATCACGAGCACCGCCTGCTCGCCGCGCAGCAGCGGCTCGAACGCGTCATCGAGCGAGGAGTCCACCGCGACCTGGCTCAACGGCGCGTCCATCGCCGCCGACACCGCCGTGCTGACCACCGCGGGATCGCGATACACGCGGTCGAGCAACGTCCGCTCCTGCAGCGCGCCCACCACGCCCTGCCCGTTCGACTCCTCGACCACCGGCAGCTGGGAGATGCCGTAGCGCTGCATCAGGTCGATCGCCTCGCCCACAGAACGACCGGCTTCGACCGTGACCAGCGGCGGCAGATCCTTGGAGTGCTCCGCCAGCACCTCGCGGATGCGCACCGCGCCGAGGCGCGCGAGATAGCCGTTCTGCCGCATCCACTCGTCGCTGAAGAACTTGCTCAGGTAGTTGCGTCCTGTGTCTGGGAAGAGCACGACGATCACCTGGTCGCCATCGCGCTCGCGCGCGACCTCCATCGCGGCATGCAGCGCGAGCCCTGAGGAGCCGCCGACCAGGATGCCCTCCTCGCGGGCGAGCCTCCGCGCGGCGACGAACGACTGCTTGTCCGTGACCTGGACGATCTGGTCGACAAGCTTGATGTCCATCGTCCCCGG
>DASPYE010000213.1:0-11838 GCA_035636935.1 Candidatus Dormiibacterota bacterium
GCTCCGTCCCGGTGACGAGATCGACATTCAAACTCGTTACGGGCTCTACCGGTACCGCCTCACCGATACCGCGATCGTCAATCCCGACAACAGGACCGCCCTGATCGCCGACGCCAACGGCTACTACCTGACGCTGACCACCTGCTGGCCGTTGTGGGCGGGCGCTTTCGCGACCCAGCGCTACATCATTCACGCGACCCAGTACTGGCCCGTCCCTGTACGTCCTGGCTACACCTAGCTGCCCCGAAGGGAGGGACGGTGAGGGGTGGGAAAGGAAGGGTTTGGGCGCCCCAGAACCGCTTACGTGAATTAGAATTGATCTAAATTTACTAGCCAATCAAACATTAGTTTGCTAGCATTTGGGCATGCTCCAGGTGCTCGAACCAGAGTGGGTCGATCCGGAGGTCGACGTCGTGTACCGGCTGGAAGAGCTGAGGCAGCACATCGACCAGATGGAGCTCGCCTTTGCCGGGCTCGCCACTGAGCTGGCGAAGGGCGAGCTGTGGGACAGAGAGGGCTTCAACAGCGCCGGCGACTGGCTGCGCTTCACCTGTCACATGAGCTCGCATGCGGTCTCGAACGCGCTCAACGTGGGCCGAGAGGCGCCCAATCTGGCCAAATCGATCGAGGCGATGAACGCGGGAGCCATCGGCTTCGCCCACCTGGCGACCATGGCCCGCACCGCCGACGAGGTGGGCAAAGCCTTCGATGAATCCAAGCTCCTGCCTCTGGCGTTGAAGCACTCGCCGGGCAAGTTCCACCACAAGGTCCTGCACTACAAGCACTCCGTCGATGCCGCGGGTTACAACCGCGACCAGGAGAGGCTAGTCGAAGAGCGCAGCCTGCGCCTGAGCACGGCCCAGGACGGCTGCCTGTTGATCATGGGAGTCCTCGACCCGGCCGGAGGGGCGGCGGTGCGCTCTGTACTCGAACCTCTGGCCCAGCCTTCTGGCGCTCACGACGACCGCAACCGGGAGCAGCGCCTGGCCGATGCGTTGGTCGAGCGCGTCTCGGGTGGCAGGCCGGCCAACATCCAGGTCACGGCCACCATCGAGACCTTGAAGGGCCTGGCTGGCGCGGCGGCGGGAGAGATGGAGTTCTCGCTTCCTCTCTCTTCGACCTCAGTCCAGCGGATGGCCTGCGACTGCAGCGTCACCCGGGTCCTGCTCAGCCAGGAGTCGGTGACGATCGACGTCGGGCGCTCCAGGCGGGTTATCACCGGAGGCCTGAGCCGGGCTTTGAAAGCTCGCGATGGCCACTGCCGGTGGCCGGGCTGCGAGCGCTCGGCCTCGATGTGCGATGGACATCACGTAGTGCACTGGATCCACGGCGGGCCCACCGACCTCGACAATCTCGTCCTTCTCTGCCGGCGGCACCATCGGATGGTGCACGAGGGCGGCTGGCAGCTGATCCAAACGGACGATCGAAAGATCATCACAGTGGCTCCGACGATTAGCTTTGGCTTGCCACGCGGGCCTGACTAGGGCCCGGGTTAGCGGGCCTCCAGGTGGAGGTCGATAGGGGGAGCACCTTCCTGCTTGCCCACCACGATGATCGCCGTGCCCTCGGCTACCCAGATCGTCAGCGTATTCGACTGGTTGACGAAGTTCTGATTCCCGGCCAGCCGTTCGTGCACATACGGCGGCAGAGCCTCTGCAGCCTTCTCCTTCTTACCGACAGAGCCTGCGACGGTCAGGTTGATCCCCGTAAGCGGAACCCGCACCGACACTCCTATACCGACCGCAGCGTCGAAGAGGGTCAGCAGCAGGCCGGCGGTGAGGACGACGACAACGCTCCCGCACCCGCACCCGCAGCCCCTGCGCCGGTCGCGTGACCAGTAGCGGCGGCGGCGCTCTTCGACCATTGCGGCTCAGCCGCCGGCGATCGCACCGATGATCAGAAACGGCTCCTTCCCCGAGGCGACCTCATGCGGCATTTCAGCGTCCAGCGATTCGTTGGAGAGGTCCTCCTCGCAGGCGAAAAACCTGATCATCCCGCGCCGTTGCTTCGTGTTGCGATCCCTCAGCGTGCCCAGCAGGGCCGGATACGAGGCCTCGAGGGCGTCGAGGATGCTCCGCTGCGTCACGGGGCCGCTCACCTCCAGCTCCACGGTCCGCCCGACGCCCGCAAGGATCTGCAGGTTCTTGGGAAGGACGACCTGGATCACTTCAGGGTCTGGACTTCCACCGAGAGCACCGGAGGAAGGTCGCGCACGATGGCGTCCCAGCTGTCGCCGCCGTCCGCCGAGGCGTAGACCTGGCCACCACTCGTGCCGAAATACACCCCGCACGGGTCGAGCTGGTCCACAGTCATGGCGTCCCGCAGCACGTTGACGTAGCAGTCCTTCTGAGGCAGACCCTTGGTCAGCGCTTCCCAGTCATCGCCTCCCGTTTTGCTCCGGTACACACGCAGCTTGCCCTCGGAGACGAAGTGATGCGAGTCGCTGGTGATCGGAACCACGTAGACCGTGTCGGGCTCGTTGGAGTTCACGTCGATGACGAAACCGAAATCGGTCGGCAGGTTGCCGCTGATCTCCCGCCACGACTCAGCCCCGTCGTCGCTACGCATGACGTCCCAGTGCTTCTGCATGAAGAGCGTGTTCGGCCTGGAGGGATGGATGGCGATTCGGTGCACGCAGTGGCCGACCTCTGCGTCCTCGTCGGGCATGGTGTTCGAGCGAAGACCCCGGTTGGCGGGTTGCCATGACTTACCGGCATCGTCGGAGCGGAACACGCCGGCTGCGGAGATGGCGATGAACATCCGGGCGGGGTTCGTCGGATCGATCACGATCGTGTGCAGGCAGAGGCCGCCGGCGCCCGGCGTCCAGCTCGGCGCCGTCTCGTGCGTGCGAAGGCTGGGCATCTCGGCCCACGTCGAGCCGCCGTCCTGGGAGGCGAATAACGCCGCGTCCTCAACGCCCGCGTAGATCATCTCGGGGTCCGTCAACGAGGGCTCGATGTGCCACACGCGCTTGAACTCCCAGGGGTGCGGCGAGCCGTCGTACCAGGTATGCGTGCCGGTGGTGCCTTCGTACTGGAAGTCGTTGCCGGCGGCCTCCCAGGTCTTGCCCCCATCGTTGGAACGTTGCAGCACCTGGCCGAACCATCCGCTTGATTGCGAGGCATAGAGGCGCGCGGGGTTGGCCGGAGAGCCCTTCACGTGGTAGATCTCCCAGCCCGCAAAGTGCGGCCCCTCGATCTTCCAGCTCTTCCGGCTGCCGTCTGACGTGAGCACGAAGGCGCCCTTGCGGGTCCCGACGAGAACGCGAACTCCGCTCATTACATCACTCCTGCTGACGAACACGTGGACGCGTGAAATTACGGATAAAGACTGTCTAGAACACTAAAACTAATCGGTCGAGCGACGGGTCATGCGGGCGCCTTCCTCGCCCGCGGCGCTGTGCGAGGGCAGAGCGGCGCTCGAGGTCGCGCCGTTGGCCGACGCCTCTGCAGCCGAAGCCGACGGGAGGTGCAAGGTGAAAGTGCTTCCCTTGCCAGGGACGGAGATGACCGTGATGTCGCCGCCCTGCAGCCGCGCCAGCTGACGGCCCAGGAAAAGCCCCAGTCCCGTTCCTTTCAGGTGCTCGGTCTCGGGTGTGATCACACGGCCGAAGCGGGTGAAGAGCATGTGCATGTTTTCGGGGGCGATGCCGAGGCCGTGGTCGGACACCGCGACCCTGGCGATTCCGGCCCGTGCCCTCACCTGGCACGTGATCGGACCGCCATCGGGCGAGTACTTGATCGCGTTGCTGAGCAGATTGGCGATGATCGTCTTGGTTCTGTCGGGGTCGACGTTCACACGCACGCGCCGCTCCGGCAGGTCAAGGTCGACCCTGAGCTGGGAATCGACAATGGGCGCCACGCTGACGGTCGCCGACCGCGCGATATCTCGAAGGTCGGATTCGACAAGCTTCAGGGTCAGGCCGCCGTCCTCGAGCCGAGCCGCCTCGACCATCTCTTCGATCAGCTCGTTCATCTCGGAAGCCTTGGCGGACATCACCGAAGCTGCCTTGCGTCCCCGGTCGTTGAGGTGTCCGAGCAGCCCGCCTTCGAGCATGGAGACGTAACCCCGGATCACGGTGACCGGTCCGCGCAGCTCGTGCGAGGCGAGGTTCAGGAACTGCGTCTTGTTGCTCTCGATTGCCGCCATGCGTTCGGTCACACGGGCACGCTCGAGGCCGGCCGATACGGAAGACGCGTACGCCCTGAGCTGCGCGATCTCTTCGGTTCCGAAAACCGGACTGAACGGTCCGGCCACGACACCGAGCGAACCCTGGCCGTCAGTTAGCGGCAGCGGCACCGCGACGACGCGGTCGGGTGCGCCGGCGGGATTCGTGCGCTGCTCGGCCATCAGGTGCGCTGCGCGTGCGGGGTCAATGCCCGCGTGCGCGATGACCTTGCCGTCAGGGTCGGTGATGAACGCGGCATTGCCGCCGAGCAGGCGCATGGCCCAGGTGGCCGCACGCTCGGCAAGGACCTCGCGAGTCGGAGTGAAGATCAGCAGGTCCTGGATCGCCGTCCGAAGCTCGTCCTCTTCGCCCATGCGCCAGATGCGGCGAAGGAGTGCCGGCGGAGCAAAGCTGACGTAAATCGCCGGTATCACCACAAGCACAACCAGCTCCGTGACGACGATGGCCGTCGGGCTGCGCAGCGCGCTGCCGCCGAGGACGCTGATGAACAGGATCGCGATGAGAACCGCGAAACCGAAGCTCAGAAAACGCATTCGTGCGCGCTGCACGGCGGGAAGGTTCCTGCTCGCCAGCCAGAACCTGGCGATCGGCTCCCCGGTGAAGATCGCCCATGCGCCGATGATCTCGAGCACGATTCCCGTCGCGACCCTCGGGTCGGCATGGGCAAGCACGGTCACATCGAGGATTCCGACGACGATCGAAAAGGCGAGCAGCAGGTTGGCCGCCTGGAACGCGAAGCTGCCAAGCGGGATGAACTCGTTTCGGAACAGGAGGACGAAGTAGCCGGACAGCAGGAACCCCACGATCTCGACCAGGGACAGGACCGCTGGCGGATGCTGCGGATCTCCGACCCTGCTGAGGGCCGCGACCACCGCCAGCGTGATGAGCGCCAGCGCCAGCATCGCCTGAGCCCGTCCCCTCTCGCGATACCAGCGATACGCGATCGCCACGCCGAGAGCTACAAAACCGGCCGCCGCCAGGTCTTGCAGTAACGCCGCGGCCTGGGTCAAGACTCGCCCTGCCCGCCCCTCCGACCGAGCTCAATCCAGGTCGGGATCTGACCCGAGATGTCCGCCGGCGTGACCCGCGACTTGACGAGGTACTCGATTGCGCCCAGCGACCGCCCGCGATCGATCATCGCCGGCTCGCCGTAGTTGGACAGAATCACCACAGGAGGGTGACTCGGAAACCGCTCGTTGAGCGAGGCCAGGACCTCGAACCCGCTTCGATCGGGGAGCAAGAGGTCAAGGAGGACGATGTCGGGAGGGTTCGCCGCCATGGTCGTGAACCCAAGCTCGGCGGTGGTGGCGATGGTGACCCGGTAGCCGTCGTGCTCGAGCTGGACCCGGTACATGTCGGCGATGGAGGGGTCGTCCTCGATCATGAGGACGTGAGCGGGGGATCCACGACCGGCCAGCTGCCGGCGGGCCAGGATGCCAGCGTCGGCCGGGCCCGCGGGCATGAATCCGGAATGGCCCGGGAACCAGAGCAGGTAAGCGGGGGTCGGGTTGCCTAGCGTCGAGCTCGTGTTAGACCCCCTAGCCGTGCCACCCACAGGTGATCATAATGTTCGGTTTCCGGTCTGGTTCGGCGGATTGCGGCCAGAGATTCGGATCCGCCGTAAACTTTTGTTAGTTTCTGTCCCGGGGGAAGTATTGGCAACCGCAAGCCCGTTCGATGCGGCCTTACGCGGCGTTCTCGACAGGCTTCACGCGGCGGCCACCGAGCTGGGACGCCACGACGGAGTGCCCGAGCTGTGCGAGCACGCCGTCGAGCTGGCGCTTTCCCTCACCGGGTCGGGCGAGGGCGTGGTCGCGCTGGGCACGCAGGAGGGGGGCGATCGGCGCCTCTTCTCGCGCTCTGAAGACAGCTCCCGTCGCATGGCCGATGCGGGAGCGGCGGAGCTTCTTGCCGCCGCCGGGGTGGGAGGTTCGCGGACAAGGCCGACCTCTTACAACCGAAACGCGTGCCTGGGGGCCGAGCTGCGGACAGCGGGTGATGTGTTCGGCGCCATCGCTGTCGCGCGAGCGACCGATTACAGCGACACCGACCGCCAAGCATTCGCGATCTTCGCCTCGCAAATCGCGCACGCATTGGACGGCGCACTGCTTCGCGACCAGCAGCACGGCCTTGAGTTGGCGCTTCGCGGATTCCGGGCGCAGGCAGATCGCGACGAGGAAAACCGCAGCCGCACCGCGGAGAGGCTGCGCAGCGCGGAGCGTGTCGAGAGAGCGCACGAGCTGGCGGTCGAGGTCCTTCTGGCCGTGTCCTCGCACGCCGTAGCCGGCCAGAGCCTGAGCGATTTCTACCGCCGGCTGGCAAGGACTGTGAGTGAACTGGTGGGCGCCGGCAAGGTTTTGTTCTGGCGGATGGACGAACACCATATGCTCGGCCCCGCGGGCGGGTTCGGCATTGACTCCGCCTTCATGGGCCGGCTCGTCCCGCTTCGTTGCGAGCCTGGTGGCGACGACCTGGCGAGCCGCGTGGTCTACCAGGATTTGATCTTTCGGGCAAGCAACAAGGACCAGACGGGCGAATTCGCGTATGTGTTGGAGGGGTTGGGCGTGTCCAGCACGATCAGCGTTCCGTGGCGCGCGGGCGAGGAGCGGCTCGGACTAGTCGCCGCGTATGACTCGACGAGACCAGGCGGCTTTTCCCGGGAGGACGCCTGGGTGCTGCAGACGGCCGGGCTCGCTTCCGGCCAGGTCACGCGCCTGTGGCACGCCCAGGAGGACCTGCGCAAGTCGGTGGACCGCCTGACCAAGGTCGACAGTGCACGTCAGCTGCTCCTCAAGAACATGACCACCGTTGTCGAGAAGGAGCGGAAGCGATTCGTCACCGAGCTCCACGACGACGCGTTGCAAAAGCTGACGGCGGCGGAGCTGCACGTCGCCCGGCTGAGCGCTGGGACCCAGCTCGATGCCGAGGCGCTCGAAAGCCTGCATGGGCTGCTGGAGCAGACAGAAACCTCCCTGCGAAGACTGGTCTTCGAGGTCCGTCCGCCGGCGCTGGAAAGCCCCGACGGCCTCGCCCAGTCGATCCGGGACCGGGTCGCCATGCTCTCCGGTTCTAGCATCAGCACGGAGGTGGAAGTCGAGCTACCCGAAGGCTTGAGCCTTGATGTCAAGACGATGGTGTTCCGGCAGGTCGCCGAGGCGATCGGCAATGTGGAGCGACACTCCCAGGCAACCCACGTGAAGGTTTTGTTGAGGGTTGCGGATGGGGGTGTCCACGGCGTGGTGGAGGACAACGGCCTGGGCTTCGTCGTCGCCGAGCGCAGCAACCTTCCAGGGCACCTTGGGCTTCTGGCGCTCCGGGAGCGCGCGTTGATGGCCGGCGGCTGGTACAAGATCGAAAGCCAGCCGGGCTTCGGATCACATATCGAGTTCTGGATCCCGCTCGCCCAGTGAAGGAGCCTGGCTAGCTCAGCCTCGGGCTTTGGCGTCCTCGCGCAGGCGCTCACCCATCGCCATCAGGACTTTGACCATGAGCGGCTCGCTCCCCTTGATCGCATCGCGAAACTGCATGTGGCTCATCACGAACAGCCGGCCGTCGGTCAGCGTCGTCACCGTCGCCGTGGCGAGGCCGCGGTCGACCATACTGATCTCGCCGAAGAAGTCGCCCGGCTTCAGAACCCGGCGACGCTTGCCGTCGACCTTGACCTCCGACTGACCCTCGAGCTGGACGTAGAACGTGTCTCCCGGACGTCCCTGCCGGGTCAGCGTCTTGCCGGCGCGGACGTCGACCTCGTCGCCCTTGCTGGCGATGAACTCCAGCTCTTTGCGCGTGCAGTGTGCGAACAGGGGCACGTGGGACAACGCTGCCAGCTTGGGGTCGGCCATGGCGAGCAGCATATTCTGCTCGAATGATTCGCGCGTGCACGGTTTGCGGGCTCCCCCTTCCTGAGGCGGCGCGCTTCTGCCCCAACTGTGGCGCCGCGGCGGGAGCGCTCGTCGAGACCGAGGAGCGCAAGCTGGTCACAGTCCTGTTCGCGGACCTGGTGGACTCGACGGGCTTCGCGCAAACTCTGGACGCCGAACGCGCTCGCGAGATGCTCGGCCGCTTCTTCGACGCCGCCTCCGAAGAGCTGACCGCTTTGCGTGGCCGGCCCGAGAAGTTCATCGGCGACGCGGTGATGGCCGTTTTCGGGCTGCCCCATGTGCATGAGGACGACGCGCTGCGCGCGGTTCGGGCCGGCCTTGCCATCTCCGAGCGCACACGGCGGCTTGGCGACGAGCTCGGGCTCGACCGTCCGCTCGAAGTGCGGGTCGGCATCGAAACCGGCGAGGCCGCCGTCGGGCGCTCGCCAACGGGTCAGCTGCTCGTGACCGGCCCGGTCGTCAACCTGGCCGCACGGCTGCAGGCCGCCGCCCAGCCTGGCCAGGTGCTGGTCGGTCAGACCACGAGCATCCTGACGAGCGCCAACGTGTCCTACGCCAGGCGCCGTCGCGTCAGGGCGAAAGGCTTCGATTCCTCGCTCGATGCCTTCGCGGTGGAGGAGCTCACCGCACGTTCCGCGCGGCGAACGATTGCTTTCGTGGGCCGCGCCAGCGAGCAGGCCATCCTCGGCCAGAGCCTTGGGCTGGCGAGCACCAGCGGCCGCCCCGTCCTGGCCACAGTCATAGGAGAGTCGGGCATCGGCAAGTCCCGCCTGGCGGACGAGCTCGCGGCGGGCGTCAGCGCGGCCGTCTTGATCCTGCGCGGACAATCTCGCGCGCTCACTGACACCGCGACGTTCTCGCCGGCCGCCGCCATCATCGGCGACGTCGCCGGCGTGCGCTCGGGGGACTCGCCCGACGAGGTGCGGGAGCGATTGGTCGAGCTGGCAGGGCGCGTCTCCGATGCCCGCGCATCAGGTCGGACGGCGCAACGCCTCGCCTTATTGTTCGGCCAGGCAGGGAGCCGCGACGAGACCGCGTTCGTCTCGGAGGTGCAGGCTGGATTCATCTCGGTCATCGACGGCCTTTCGCGCGACCATCCGGTCCTGACCATCTTCGAGGACGCCCACACCCTCAAGGCGCCGATGCTGGATCTGATCGAGCGTCTGAGCGTCCGCGGCGAACGGCCGCGCCGCGTGCTCATCGTGGTCCTGGCGCGCACCGAGCTCCTCGAGCAAAGGCCGACGTGGGGGTCGGCCAGCAGCAACTCCGTCCTGATCCGCCTGGAGACCCTCTCCCGCGACGAGTCGGTGCAGCTGGCGCGCCACGCGGGCGGTGGGCACATCGGCGAGGTGGAGGCGATCGAGATCGCGGAACGCGCGGGCGGAAATCCCTACTTCATCATCGAGACGACCGGCATGTTGATGCCGTCCTCGGTTGGTGCGGATGGCCATGGACCTCGGAGCGTGCCGCCGACGGTCCAGGCGGTGGTCAGCGCGAGGCTCGACGCAATGGAGCCCAGGCTGCGTGACCTCGCGCGACGCGCCTCGGTCTTCAGGTACGCCTTCGATGTGAACGAGCTGCGCTTTGTCGACGAGGACGCCACGGCGGCGGAGGTGCAGCAGCTCGAGGACGCGGAGATCCTCGTCCGCGACCAGCAACCCGGCGCGCTGCAGCGCTGGCGCATGCGCCACTCGACGCTCAAGGACGTTGTCTACGGCAGCCTGCCCAAGCGCGAGCGCGAGCGGCTGCACCAACGGGTGGCGCAGAGCCTTCTCGACAGCGGACACCCATCACTGGCGGCCGATCACCTCGAGCTGGCCGCGGCCGCGGCGCTCGACCTCGACCCCAACAACCGAGCGCTCCCGGACCGCGCCGTGGATGCGCTCCTCGTCGCGGGAGATCGCGCGCGGCGGCGCATGGAAAGCCGTACGGCAATCGACCGCTATCAGCGAGCGCTGGCAATGGCCGGCCACGAAGCCCGTTGGGCGGCCCGCGAGGCGCGGATTCTCGCCGGCATGGGCGAGGCCCACTACTGGCTTGGCGAGTACGCCGCCGCATCGACTGCGTTGAATCGCGCGGTCGAGGTTGGGGAAGCGTGCCAGGACGCCTTCGCCCTCGCTCTCGCCCTGCGATTCCTCGGCGACATCGCCATCAACTACGAGGCGGACGTCGACAAGGCGGAAAGGCTCTTGAACAGGTCGGTCCATGCGGCCGAGGAGCTGGGCGATCCGTGGGCCATCGTCCGCTCGCTTCTTTTCGCCGGCTGGGTTCCGTGGACGAGGCAGCGATTCGACGAGTCAGAGAAGGTGTGGCAACGGGCGCTGTCGCTCGTCGATCCGAAGGATCACTGGGCTCGGGTGCGTGCGCTGACGGCGCTGTCGATCAACCGCTCCGAGATGCACGACCTCGAGGCCGCGCTGCAGCTGATCGAGAAGGCTCGCACCCTCGCCGAGGACACCGGCGATCAGTTCAGCGTGGCCAACACCCTGGTCCAGAAAGCGAGGCTCCTCGACGATCTCGGCCGCGCCGCCGAGGCTCTGCCGTGCTTCGACCGCGGCGTCGCGATCTTCGGCGGGCTGGGCGCACGCTGGGAGATGGCCGACGCGAGGGCCGCGCGTGGCATCGCCTATCGCAACCTCGGCCGCCTCGACCAGGCCGAGGAGGACCTACGCTTCGCGATCCGCACGGCGGAGGAGCTGGGTGACCGGCAACTGCCGCCGTGGACGTGGAGACACCTGGCCAAGGTCGCCGAGCTCCGCGGCGACAAGGCCGCTGCTGAGGAGCTGCTCAAACGCTCGCGAGACGCGGAGTCGCGCGGTCCTCATTGACCTATCAGGGTTTCAGAAGGATCAGCGACACCTCGAGCACGATGTCCGGATTGACGCGGACAAAGCCACCAACTTCCTGTGGGACCTCGATGCCGTAGTCCCCCACGTCGACGGTGGCCTGGCCCGCCGCACTCACCTGTCCATCCTTGAGTCTCACGCCGAGCTTGAAGCTTGCGGATCTGACGATCCCGCCGATCTCGAGGGCGCCTGCCAGCGTCAGTTGCTGCACGGCATCGCTCGACACGTTGAGCGGGAGCGCCGCCGGATACGGCTGGAACACGACGTAAGGATGCGATCTGGCGCTCAGGAAATCGCGCGCGATGTCGTCGCGGTCCGAGGTGTTGAAGCCCGGTAGCTCGTCGATGCTGTGCAGCGTCCGCACGTCGATTGCGATGCACCCGGTCACCATCGCGGGCGCGCCGTCTGATCCTCCGACAAGCAGCCATCCGCTGAGGCGCTCGGTGCGTGCCACGGCATCATGCGGAGAGGTCACCTCGGCGAACTTCTCGTGAGCGCGGTACCCGACGACCGAATGCGGCTGGATGACCCACAGGCCGTGGACCCCGGCCGAAGCGGTATTGCCCGGGACGGCCGGCCTGCGGCAAGCCTCGTCGAGCGGGTCGCCCGGCGACGGAGAGGGCGCGGGCGTCCGCGCTGTCGCTGCCTGCAGGCCCAGCGCCTGCGGGCGCGTGTGGTTGAAGTATGTGATCGCGGCCGCAGTGAAGAGAATGGCGAGAAGCGCCGCCCCGGCCACGACCTTCCACGCCAGCCTCAAGGACACGCCTCGAATACGCCGCCCGAGGGCGCGGGGTTCCCGTCAGGGAACGGCGGGAGCGACCTCCCGTGCTGGTAATGCGACCTCCTCGGTGAGCGATCGCGTCCGTGCGGGGACGGCCACGAGAGCCATCAGCCCCGCCGCACCCACGACGGCAGCCGCGGC
>DASPYE010000214.1:0-1980 GCA_035636935.1 Candidatus Dormiibacterota bacterium
CGTTGAAGCTCGCCGGCCTGTCCCTGCCACAGCGCTGGCTGCAGAACGCGCGCGTTCAGCGAACAGTGCCGCTCCTCCCCATCGCTCTGCTCGCGGCCCTGGTTGCGACGCAGACCTTCGCCACCGGCCAGCACCTCGTGCTCGATGTGCGCGCGGCCGCGCTGGCGGTCGCGGTCGTTGCGGTGATTCTTCGCGCGCCGTTCATTGTCGTGGTCGCCGTGGCAGCGGCAACCGCTGCCCTCCTGCGTCTCCTGTGAGCACGCCACTGCGCGCGAACCGCGACTTCCAGCTGCTCTGGGCCGGCCAGGCCGTATCGGTCCTGGGCTCACGCGTGTCCCAGATCGCCTATCCGCTGCTCGTGCTCGCGATGACCGGATCGCCCGCGACGGCGGGCGTCGTCGGGTTCATCGGCACCCTCCCGTACATCCTGTTCCAGCTCCCGGCGGGCGCGTTGATGGACCGAGTCGATCGCCGGCGCTGGATGATCGCCTGCGACGTCATCCGCCTGGTCGCCCTGGGCAGCGTTCCGCTTGCCGCCTACCTCGGCGCGCTCACCATCGTGCAGCTCACCGCTGTGGCCTTCATCGAAGGCACGATGTTCGTCTTCTTCAGGCTCGGCGAAGTCTCGGCGATCCGAATCGTCGTTCCCTCCGAGCAGTATCCCGCGGCGCTGTCCCAGAACGAGGCGCGGCTGCGGGCGGCCACCCTGCTGGGCAACCCGATCGGCGGTTTTCTGTTCGACGTCGGCAAGACAGTGCCATTTCTCGCTGACGCCGTCTCGTACGCGGTGTCCCTCGTCACCCTGCTCCTGATCCGTGTGCCTTTCGAAGAGCGGCGTACCGAGGAGCGCCACCACGTCCTGGCTGAGATCAAGGAAGGGATCCATTGGCTGTTGGGCCAGCACTACATCCTGATCGTCAACCTGGCCGCGTCCGTCACCAACGCGTTTTT
The DNA here is from genome assembly GCA_035636935.1 of Candidatus Dormiibacterota bacterium. Taxonomy (GTDB): domain Bacteria; phylum Chloroflexota; class Dormibacteria; order Dormibacterales; family Dormibacteraceae; genus 40CM-4-65-16. The sequence continues at coordinate 952 of DASPYE010000214.1, forward strand.
CCAGATCGTCATCCTCGTCGTGATCGTTGCCGAACGGAATCGTGGCGCCTCCGCCACCCTGATCGGCATCGCGCTCGCGGGCTTCGGTGTCGGTGGCGTCATCGGATCCGTGGCCGGCGGCTGGATCTCGCAGCGCACGAGGTCGAACCTCGTCGTCATGTCGACGCTGTGGCTGTGGGCAGCGTTGATTCCGCTGGTCGGTATCGTCAGCAACCCGATCCTGCTGGTCGTCTTGCTCGGATCGGCGGGGATGATGGGCGCGGTGTGGAACGTGTCCACGGGCACGATCTACCTCCGGCTGATCCCCGACCGGCTTATGGCTCGAGTCTCCAGCGTCGGTTCGCTGACAGCGTTTGGCGCGCTCCCGATCGGCGCTCTGCTCGCGGGTCTGCTCGTGCAGAACTATGGCCCGGCGACCACCGGCGTGATCACCGGCGCGGGCATGCTCGTGATCGCCGCGCTCACGACTGCGGCACCGAGCGTCCGGCGAGGCCCGCCTATGGTTCCAGTTTCAGCGTCACGATCTGAAACGGCGTGAAATCGGCGCGGGTGGCCTCTTCGCAGGGAACCGGTTCACCGCGGATGGTGCGCGCGGTCAGCTCGAGCTGAAGGGGAGGCTTAGTGTGTGCCAATGCGGATCGAGGCCGTGACCAAGCTGACGCCCGCGATCCAAGAAGCCCTCGGCCGGCTGCTGCCGCAACTAAACGCCAACCTGCCGGTGCCGGATGTCGATCGCTTCAACCGCCTCCTCAACGATCCGGATGTCGTCCTGCTGATCGCCCGCGATGGCGAGAGGATCGTCGGCACAACCACGGTCATCGTCTACACGACGCCGTTCTGGATCAAGGCGCGGCTCGACGAGGTGGTGGTTGACGAGTCGGCGCGTGGCAAGGGAGTGGGCGAGGCTCTGGTCAAGGCGGCCCTCGACGTCGGCCGCGAAAGGGGCGCCCAGCTAGCCGAGCTGCAGTCCGGACGGGGTCCCGCTCGCGCCGCCGCGCACAAGCTCTACGAAAGGATCGGCTTCAAGCT
>DASPYE010000215.1:0-14081 GCA_035636935.1 Candidatus Dormiibacterota bacterium
GGGTGACGTGAAATCGCGTCTCGCTGTGCCACAGCGTGTCGTCGCCATCGAACCCCACCACCCGGACCGCCACGAAGCCGATTATCCGGGCTGCGCTACTCCGGGAGTCTTGATCATCGTCCAGTGCAAGCCGCCGTCCTCTGTGCGCTGGATCGATCCGCGCACTGTGGCGTAGCCCACCGAGGCGTCCCCAAAGACGACCTGTGGCGAGACCGGAGCGGCCTGCCCGTAATCGGATGCATACGAATGCCAGCTCTTGCCGGCGTCGGTTGTCTCCACGGATTGACCGGGAATGATGACCTGGAGCCAACGCGACTCCGTCACGAAAGCGACCGCAATGGCGGAGTTGGGAATGTTCGCCGCGTAGGTCCAGGCTGCGCCGCCGTCGATTGACCTGAAGACGTAACCCTCGCCGCCAGACTCCTGCATTCCATACGCGGTGACCAGCAGGACGTTGCCAGGCCGGACGACCTCCTGCGCGTGCAGGGTGAAACCGCCGCCCTCAGTCTTGAAGCCGGGCGGATCCGGCAACCGCGAAGGTTTCCACGTCACCCCTCCGTCGCTGGTTCGGTAGATCGTGGGCGGCGAGTTGTCGTCCCACGCGGTCAGGAATCCGTCCTTCGGGTCGACGAACGCGATGAACTGTTTGCATTGCGCCTCGGCGATGCCGCTTGTCTGCAGCTGGTGCCACGTCACGGCGCCGTCAGAGGTATGCCAGATTGTCTCGCCCTCCGCCTGGCACTGCGTCGCCGGATTCACTGCGAGCAGGGCCCATCCGTTGTCCGAGTCGGTGAACGTGAACACCAAACGTCCCGCGGCTGATTCGGGGGCCGGGAGCTGGCGCCGTTCCCATGTTTGGCCGCGGTCACGCGAGCGAAACAGCAGGCGGTAATCGACGAACGCCCACACGATGTCACGCGAAGGCGCACTGAGGAACGTCTGCGTGGGCAGCGCAACAGGCGATTCTGTCGGGAGCGGGCTTGGCGATGCGGTTCGTGCAGCACTCACGGGTCCGCCGTGCGACGGATGCGCGAGATTACGGGCCGCGAGCAGAACTCCCACCGAAGCCACGGACAGGGCAATCACCGTCGCGACTGCAAGCGCCGGCAACCAATTCGTCGCCGGTCGCCCGTCCGACAGCACGCGGTGGAGACGCACGCGAAACTCCGGCGAGGGCGAGCCGCTGCGGTGATCCATGGCGCGGCGGAGATCGGGGTCTTCGGGGATCACGCGTCCAGCTCCGCCGTCATCGCGGGTCGAAGGGCCGCAAGCGCCCGGTGAATCCGCACGCGCGCCGCGCCTTCCGAACAATGCAGGACTCGCGCGACCTCACCGATCGGAAGGTCAAGGTGGTAGTAGAGCGACAGGACCAGTAGATGCGCCGGCTCGAGGCCTTCGAGCGCCGTCGCGAGATCCATACGCTCTTCCATGTTCACCACTGCTGCGGTCGATCTGAGGTCTGGGAACCGAAGCACCCGCCACCATCGCCCGCGCCTGGCTGAGCGGCACTCGTTGGCGACGATGGCCAGGAACCAGGGCCGCAGCGGGGCGTCAGGGCGCACGCGGTCAAGCTTCCGCCAGGCCTTCAGCGCGGCGTCCTGCACCACATCCTCGGCCGCCCCTCGGTCGTTCAGCATCGTCATCGCCAGTCGGAACGCGACCTCCAGCACAGGCGTGAGCAATTCTTCGAAGGCCTGTCCGTCGCCGGCCTTCGCGCGCTCGAGGAGTCGCGGCCCGTCGTCGCTCACGCGGCTAATGGTTCTACGCGGGGACCGATGGTTCTGTTACATCCGGGGATGGAACAAAATCAACGGGGACCTGGGTAGAAAGTACCGAGCATGAATCCACTGAACGGTATCCACCACATCAGCGCCATCACCGCCGACGCCACGAAGAACCTCGAGTTCTATGCCGGGGTCATGGGCTTGCGGCTCGTCAAGAAGACGGTCAACCAGGACAACCCCGCGGTCTACCACCTCTTTTACGCGGATGAAGATGGCAGCCCCGGTGCGGACCTGACGTTCTTCGAATATCCAGGCCTGGTGCGCGGACGTGCGGGCGCGGGAATGATCCACCGGATTGCTTTTCGCGTCGGTTCCGAAGAAGCCCTCGAGTTCTGGGCGCGGCGGCTTGAGGCGGCCGGTTTGGAATCCACGATCGAAGGCGAGCGTCTCCGCTTCGAGGACCCCGAGGGTCTCGGTTTCGAGCTGATCGCCGGCACGACGCAAGACCAACCGCTCCTGGCGCGACATCCCGAGATTTCCGAAAAGTTCGCCCTACAAGGGTTCGCGGGCGTGCGAGCTTTCGAACGCCGTCGTGGCGAAAGCCGTGCGTTCTTGACCGAGACACTCGGTTTCGAAGGCTCGGGTGATGACGCATACGAGTCCCGGGGGGAGTCGCGCGGTTCCTTCTACGTCTATGACGCCGCTCCCGAGGCGCGCGGCCTCGGCGGGTCCGGGACCGTTCATCACGTCGCATGGTCGTCGACGATGGAGGACCACAACGCGTGGCGCTTGCAGGTGATCGCCGGCGGAGGGGATCCGACGCCGATCATCGACCGCTTCTACTTTCGCTCGATTTACTTCCGGGAGCCGAGCGGGGTCCTGTTCGAGATCGCCACAGTCGGCCCTGGGTTTGCTTCAGACGAGCCTAAGGAGCACCTCGGCGAGCGCCTTTCGCTTCCGCCGGCGTTTGAGTATCTGCGCGAGCAGGTGGAGGCCAACCTGACACCCCTCCCAAATCCGAGGGAGACAACGCGAGCTAGGTAAGCAACCGGTCGCGCAACGCGCTGAGTTCATGTGTGGGCACGGGTCCAAGCGCGGCGACCAGCGGCTCCAACCGGGCACCGAGCTCCAGCCTCGGAACCTCGAACTTGCCCCACCGCGCATCGCCCGAGGCCAGGCATGAGAACTGGAGGGTGACGCGGCCTGCCCGATCGGAGTGCTCGCGATATGCGAGGTGGTTGAAGTCGGCCGAGGGGACGAGCCAGGCTCTTGCCAGAAGATGCTGCTCGACATCGAGCAGGCACACCAGGTAGAGAAGACGAGCACTCTCCGGAATGGCATCGGCCGGATAGTTGGCGAAGGCGACGATGCGACCCTCGCTGTCGGGATGGGTCGTGCCCTTCACCTGCAGCCATAGGGCCCCGAAGCCGCCGACCTCGGCAACCACGATGTCGCGGTGGTCCACGTCAGGTTCCATACGGGACGGGATCAGCCGACCGCCGGAACCCGCGAGCACCTCCGCCTCGACCATCAGCTCGACGAGGGTTCCGAGCGTGGTCCCCTCAAGCATGCCGATAGGTTATTGAATGTCGTCCACCACGACCATCCGTGCCCACTTGGCTGTGTCCATTGCCGCATTCCGACCATCTGTGCCCGAATGGCGCAGGATTTAGGCGGCCACCCTGAAGTAGTCGGGGAGCAGTTGCATGCGGGTTCCCTGCAGGGCTTCCAGCGCGTCATCGACAGTGACCTGGCGGCGCCTGAAGTTGCGCAGCGCGAACCTGTCGCACGCGGTCTCGGCGCCCGACCTCCGGCCCCGCACCTCGCGCAGGTACCAGTGCAGCCACTCGTGGCAGTAGACAAACCGGAGCACCTCTCGCCGCGTCCGGAACCTGACCTTCTCCGCCACCCACGAAAATCGCATCCCGGCCCCGCGCTTGCGCCGGGCGTTGAAATAGACGAGCTCCTCGAACGGCCGGAAAGGCTCGGGGATGCGGACGATGATCCGGCCCAGGTCGAACTCACAGAGGCCGGACAAGCTCGGCCGCGTGCGGTATCGGAGCGGCTTGATCACCACTCTGTAATCGCCGGGCGCGGGCAGTCCCGCGAGGGCCCGGCGCGCATCCGCGACCTTGAAGCCGTGCAGGTCGCTTCGGATGAGGAGTCCCCGCGAGGGCCCCTTGCCTGCGTCCATCTCCAGCTTCGCCACGGCTCGGCGCATCGCCCCGGGATCGAAGTGGAGCTCGTCGGCCAGCGCGAGCGGCTGGCGGCGATGAGGCGTTCGGCTCGGAGGCAGGATGAGGAGGCTCATAGACTGCTAGATAAGCGTCCACCCCGGTGCCTTTACCCGGGGCGCCACCCCTCTTTGACGAGGCGCCAAAAGTGGGTCTCCGGTAAGTCGAGAAACGGCTCTGTGCGTTTTTCGGATGGGTAGGCAACCCGAAATCACCTGGGAGGTTACGAATGCCTGGCAAGAGCCCTGGGCCTTCGGTCAAGAAGCCCAAGACCTACGAGGCTTTGAAGAAGAAGGGGATGAGCAAGTCCCGCGCGGCGCGCATCAGCAACGCGCAGGCAAAAAAGAGCCGCTAGCGTCGCCCTCCCGCCGAATCGGGAGAATTAGCTCGTGCAGAAGATCAAGCTCGAATCCGTTCGCCGCAAATCAGGCGGGCGGATTCACTTGACTCCCAGGGTTCCGAGATCGGGACCCGTGACAACGCTTTGCAACCAGACGCTCAGCGAAGGCTCGTACACGGCCGTCGACTCCGAGCCCGACTGCGCGAACTGCATCCGCCGCTCCAAGGACCAGGCCCGGATCTCGGGCGCCTTCTTCGCGCAGGAGGAAGGCTCGGAGCTGCTCCGGCTGTCGCTCGAACAAGCGAGGTCGCGCAAACCAAACCTGCGCGTCATTCGAAGCCCAGCCCACGACCGGGACAAGCCCGTCGACTGGCCCGCGCCCAAAGCTCCCGTCGAGACGACTCCGGACGAGCTGGGCGAGCTGATCACCCGGGGGTTCAAGCCCTCCGGGGAAGGGGTGTGGCGAAGTCCCGCGGGGGTCATCGTGCGGATGCGCAAGCACGGCAGGGATTGGCGCTTCGCGGAGCTGCTGTTCGAAGGAGAGGTCGTCGCCTCCCGAGTTGAGGCGGGCTTGCGAATCAGGGCGGGAGACGTCGAGGTCACGCCAACCGAGGACGGTTTCGAGGTGCGCATCAAGCTACAAGGCCCACGCCGCTAACCGCGTGAGGCTGGTCGCCGACTCGTTCGCATGGCCTTTTCGCGGGCAGTCGCGCTGGACGTGGCCGATCGGCCTGGTGGCCGTCCTCTTGTTCCCCCTGCTCTTCATCCCTCTTTTCGGCTACGCGGTCAAGGCCATCCGCGCCGCCGAGGACGACGCGTCCAAGGGGCCCCCGCCCTGGCGCTGGTCGGCCCGTCTGCTGTGGGACGGCGCCTGGGTGGCGCTTGCCGTCGCAGTGTCCGCAGCTCCCTTCGCGCTTGGATACAACCCGCTGGCGGCGGCGCTGGCGCCGCGGTTGGGCAATCTCACCGGGGACACGGTCGCGCTCTTTCTCCTCTTGTTCGGCTGGGGAGCCGTCCTGCTGCTTCTCGCTCCCCACGCGACCACGCGCTTCGCGGCCTCAGGCAACTTTCACGATCTGTTCGACGTTGCCGCAGCCATCCGTGGTGTAGGCGCGGACTTCGCAACTTGGAACCTGGCCGTAGCGGCCATCGTCACGGCTTGGGCTGTGGGGATCGCGTGCGTCGGCCTGCTGTGCATCGGTCTCGTGCCGGGCATCTTCTACGCCATCCTTGTGAGCACACATGCCGCCGCAGCGCTCCACCGTCCGGGTACGCGTCCATCCGCTGGGTGACATGGCGCTCATCGCGGAGCTCGGGACCCGGCTCGACACCGCGCTCAACACACGGGCGATCGCGCTCGCGTCGGCACTGAAGAAACGCCGTGACGTGCGGCAGGCGATACCAGCCCACGGCCGCGTGACCGTGCAGTTCGACCCGGACCAGATCACGCACGAAGCGCTGGCCGCCGCGATCCGCCGCCTCGCTTCCAAGCGGCCGCCGGTCGAGGAGCCCGGGCGACTGCACCGGATCCCGGTGATCTATGACGGGCCCGACCTCGAGAGCGTCGCGGCCGCGCTTGGCCTGCCGGTAGTGAAGGTCGTCGAGCTGCACAGCCGCCCGATCTACCGGGTGTTCCTGGTGGGCTTCGTGCCCGGGTGGGCCTACCTCGGCCCGCTCCCCGACGAGCTCGTGCTGGCGCGGCGCGCCGTGCCGCGCACGCTGGTGCCCGCCGGGTCGGTCGCCATCGCCGGCCAGGAGACCGGCATCTATCCCCTGGCCAGCCCGGGCGGATGGCACCTGATCGGGCGCAGCACGGTCAAGCTGTTCCTGCCCGACTCCGACCCTCCAAGCCTGTTTCGCGTCGGCGATCGAGTGAAGTTTTTCGCCGCGACCGGATGACCGCTGCGCTTCGCGTCCGGCAGCCAGGCCTCTTGACGACGATCCAGGACCTCGGACGGCCGCAAGCGGTCGGCGCGGGCGTGACCCCGGGCGGCGCCATGGACCGGTTCGCGCATACCGCGGCCAACCTGCTGGTCGGCAACGACCGCGGGGCGGCGACGCTCGAATGCACGCTGACGGGACCCCGGCTGGTTGCGCTCCGCCAGTGCCTGGTCGCCCTCACCGGAGCCGACTTCGATCCCCGCGTCAATGGCGAGGCCGTCCCGATGTGGACGGGCATCGACCTGCGGGAGGGCGACGAGATCGGTTTTGCGGGCAGGCGAACAGGGGCGCGGACATACATCGCGGTGGCGGGCGGTGTGGTGGGCGATCGATGGCTCGGGTCGATGTCGACCAACCTGCTCGCCGCGCGAGGAGGAATGAAGGGCCGGGCGCTAGCGATCGATGACGTGGTGTCCGCGGCAATCCAGGAATTTCCCGACGTCGCGGGCCGGAGCCTCGCCGGCGACCAACGGCCAACCTACGGCGAGCACGTCCTGCAGGCGGTCGTGGGTCCCCACGCGAATCGCCTCACTCCCGAATCGCACCACTCTCTGTTCAGCACAAAGTTCGCCTTGACTCACGACTCCAACCGCATGGGCTACCGCCTCGAAGGCGCGTCGCTCGAGGCGCCGGGCGAGGAGCTACTCTCCTTCGCGCTGATCCCAGGGGCGGTTCAGCTTCCGGCCGGCGGAAGGCCCATCCTTCTGATGGCCGACTATCAGACGGCAGGTGGCTACCCGGTGGTGGCCGTGGTGATCAGCGCTTCGATGTCCGTGGCGGCCCAGCTGGCGCCGGGTCACGAGGTTCGCTTCGAAGAGGTCTCGATCGCGACAGCGCTCGAGCTGCGCGCCGCTCAGCGTGCCGCGCTTCTGTCCTTGATGAGCTGATTGATCCAGTCGATGTGCTCGGCATAGTGCTCCCACGTGTTGCCCGCCACCCAATCGAGCGCGGGCCGATCGTCGCTCGGGTCTCGCGGCTGGTTCGGCTGATAGTGGTTGTACGGAAGCTGCATGTCTGCGTCGCTCAACTTTCCGATCACGCTCATCAAGGCGGAGTGCGTCTGGCGGAAATATTCCACAGCCTGCGCGGGCGCCTCGCCGTGATGCAGCGACCAGATCGCGGCGTTGATGGCGTCCGTGTCGTCGTCGTCCGACGCCGTGATGCCCATCGCCGCGGCGCGGTCGCTTCCGTCGAGGAGCCCGATCAGGGACGCCTCCCACGCCGCTATGTGGGCGAGGTGGTCCTTCACCGCCCAACCGTCGTCGCCCGTCAGCAATAGCCCTTCGTCGCCCAGCAGATCGACCAGCGCATTCAGCTCGTGCCATCCCTTTTCAATGGGCGCGATAACGCTGTTCGGTTCGCTCATGCGCCGGCCGCGATCTGCTTGGCTTCCGTCAGCACCGCGTCGTAGTCCGGCTGCGGTTTCTCCCTTGAGGACACCCACGTCGAGCGGATGACGCCGGCCCTGTCGATGATGAAGATGCTCCGGCGCGCCAGGCCCGAGTAGCCCGCGACGTCGTCACGTCGCACACCGTAGTCCGTGACCATCTTGCGCTCGAAGTCGCCGATGAGCTCGTACGGCAGACCGCCAAGCTCTTTGGCGAAGGCTTGATGCGAGAACACGGAATCGACGCTGATCCCGTAGATGCCGACGCCGTTCTCGACAGCGTCCTCGTTCCGTGACCGAAACTCGGTCAACTCAGTCCTTCAACCTCCAGTGAAGTCCAGGACGTAGAAGAGAAAGATCAGCGCGCGATATTTCTGGAGCGCGTCGGCGAGGGTGAGCTCCTGGCCGCCAGTGGTTGGCAGCTTGAAGTCGGGAGCCTTGTCCCCCACTTGCAGCACGCGGCAAATATTAGGTGGATTCGAGAACGTACCAGCCGCCGCGCGTCGCACCGGTGATCGCATAGCGCGCCGCCATCGCCTTCGTGATCGCCTCGCGCAACGCGACACGCCACGAACGGGCGAGCGCAGGATCCGACCGTCGCACCTCAACGATGTCGTCAGGCACCTGACATAGAAGGACGCGAGCGGAAGAATCCCTCGTCACCGGCTCGCCGCCGGAGCCGACGGCGAGAATCGTGCCGCTGCTCCAGCTGCGCAGCCGTTCCACGTCGAGCTCCGGCAGCTCACCGGCCGCCGCCGCCTCCGCCCGTTCGGAATCCAGCTGCCAGCGGATCAGCAGGCGGTCCGACTCCTCACCGGCATTGATCCCGTCGCGCATCTGGCCGTAGACGTTCACCAGGTACTCCGGCGCCTCGGCGCCCAGCTTCGTGAGGTTGAAGTAAGCGTTGCGACGAACCAGCGGGTCGGTCGTCCACTCCATGACATTGACCCCGCGCGCCAGGCACCAGCCTCGCTGGTGTTGCTTGAGGTCGAACCCGAGACCGTGGCGCTCGCTCCCGGGGAGCACTCCGAGGATGTGCGAGTGCATGTGCAGGTTGTGGGGCGGCGCTCCGCCCAACCACCCCACCAGCCCTCCGATCAGCCGGCCCTCTGCAAATGCGCCCGACAGGTAGTTGCCGGATAGCGCGAGGCCCTTGAGCACGTCGGAGTTCATGGGCGGCTCGCCGGGGCGGCCCCAGATCGAAGCGAAGAGATGCGCGAGCATCTCCAGGTCGTCGATGTCGTGCAGCTCCCTGATCTCCGTGCTCATGCAAGCCCCGCACGCCGGCCGATGAGGAGGGAGGCGCCGTGGACCACCAGCGCCACCACTATCGCGCACGCGAACGCCAGCGCGACACCGCGCGTGAGCAGAAGGGAGAGGACCAGAAAGAAAGACGCGAACGCGAACAGCCCCAACAGGAGGCCGCGCACCACTCCGACGGCGGGGCCTGCGCCCTGGATGCGGTGCGCGAACGCGGCGAGCACCGATCCGTAGAGCGGGAACGGCGCGAGCAGCCCGGCGAGGCGCGCACCAAGAAGCGGTGCGACCGTGGTGAGGATGACGACGAATGCGGTCGCCACCAGCATGCGAGCAGGCAGGTCCCACGCCGGAAACTGGATTGGCTCCGCATGTGGCGCGGCCGGCTGTGGCAACAGGAAGAGCGAGACCACGATGACCACGATGATGACCACGAAAAATCCCGCCGTCGGAAGCCGCACAGCGTTGAGCACAATCGTGATCGCCAGAAAAGCTGCCGTTGCTGCGATCAGGGAGATGGTCCAGCGCCAGCGTTCGGCGGTCCACGCGTAAGCCACGCAGAACGCCGCCTGCGAGATGGCGCCCGCCATGACGCCGGCCGCGGCGCGCGCGGCGAAATCCGGTCCCGGATCCAGCGCAAGGAAGAAGGCGATCGGGCCGGAGGTGAAAGGTATCCCGATCAGCCAACCGCCCACCGCCGATCCCCATCGGCGTCCGGCTAGGCTTGCCGCGCCGACAAGGACCGGCGTCAGGATGAGCTTCAGCGCGAGTGCGCCGGCCGGGTTCAACCAGCGAGAGGCGCAGTCTCGATGCCGGCCTCGCGGAACGCGGTGCGGACCGACGACGCGATCTGGCCCGCGCCGGGAGTATCCCCGTGGATGCAGATCGTGTCGAAGCGGCCCGAGCGGGCAAGGCTCAGCGCCTGCTGGGCGGCGACCATTGGATTCAGGAGCGCGCCCGCCTGCGTGCGCGGCGCAAGGCTGCCATCGGGCAGCATGAGGCGGTCGGCAAACCCTTCCCGATAGGCGGGCACGCCCGCGCGGGCGGCCGCCGCGACGATCTCGAATCCGGGCTGACCCATCAGCCCGACGCCGTGCGCCTTGGCGACCCGGGCAAGGCCGTCCGCCGAAGCGGCGTCTCGCTGACAGCGGTGGTACAGCGCGCCGTGCGGCTTGATGTACGCGATGGGCGCGACGGCCGCGAAGGCGGCGACCTGGTAGGCGATGAGAGCCTCGACCTCATCCGCCGCCAGCGATCGCTCGATGCGTCCGAATCCCGCGCGGTCGTCATACCCGGGATGCGCACCGACCTGGATGCCCAGCACTCGGCAGCGGCGCACCGTTGCGATCGTCAGCGAAGGCGACCCGGCGTGCACGCCGCACGCGACGTTGGCGCTATCGATGCAGGCGAGGATCGCCTCGTCCTCGCCGGCACCCTCACCGATGTCGGCGTTCAGGTTCATGAACCTGGGCTCGCTGGCCGGGGCGAGCAGATGTGGCCTGGGGCGGTCGAGACGAAGGCGGCACGAGCACCGGACCGGAGCGCATCGCGTAGATGCGTGAGGACCGGAGCGCAAGTGCCAACGCACGTATCGGCCGCATCCAGGACGCAGATGCCGGCCCGGATCGGCGAGGCCAGGTTCATACGTGTTTGGTGTGGCCGTGGAGTAATTGGATCGCGTGGCCGAGGACGGGAAGCACCGCCTCCAGCGATTCCGTCGCGCCCTTCATGCTGCCCGGGACGTTGAGGATGAGGGAGTGCCCTCGGACACCGGCGACCCCGCGGGACAGCGACGCCGTCGGAGTGCTGGCCATACCGGCGCGGCGCATGAGCTCGCCCAGCCCCGGGACCTCGTAGTCGATGAGCATCGACGTCGCTTGCGGCGTGACGTCGCGCGGGCCCAGACCGGTGCCGCCGGTCGTGACGACGAAGTCCGCCCCGGCGACGATCGCGCCCACGATCGCGTCGGAGATCCGCTCCTGCTTGTCGGGGACGACCTCGGGACCGGAAACCTCGAAGTCCGCGTTCGCCAGCAATGTCCGCAGAGCCGGGCCGCTCACGTCTTCACGGGTCCCCGCCGACACGCCGTCGCTCACGGTGATCACGTGTGCCCGGTGAGTCACTCCTTCCGCTTCCAGGTTCCGGAGCGGCCGCCCGACTTTTCGAGCAGGCGCACCGACGCGATGTACACGCCCCGTTCGACCCCTTTCGTCATGTCGATCAGGGTCAGCCCCGCGACGGCGGCCGCGGTGAGCGCTTCCATCTCGACCCCTGTCTGGCCGACCACCTTTGCCGTGGTGAGGATCCGCACGCCGTCCGAAATGTATTCGAAGTCAACGGCGATACTCGTCAACGGCAGTGGATGGCACAGCGGGATGAGCTCGGAAGTCTTTTTCGCAGCCATGATCCCGGCCACTCGCGCCACCTGCAGCGCGTCGCCTTTCGCCGTCCCCTCGCGTACCGCCTTCACCGTGTCGGCGGACATGCGCACGACGCATTCGGCGGTCGCCTCGCGGACGGTCGCGACCTTGTCCGCGACGTCGACCATCCGCGCCGCGCCCTTCTCGTCGATGTGCGTCAGCCGTTTTGCCACGGGCATCAGGATATGCGGATGACGGAGACGCAAGGCGTGCTGTTCGACTACGGCCGCACCCTTGTCACCTTCCGCTACCCGACCGGCGACCTGCTGCGCGTGCTCGGCGAGTTTAGGCCCCGCATCGAGCGGGCCCTCGGCGTGCCCGCCCCCGAGGCGGAGACCATCCTCGAAGCCGTCCTGCTCCCGCTCGAGCAGTACGTCGGCAGCATGAGCCAGGACGAGGTCGACTACATGGACGTCTACCGCAAGACCTGGCAGCGCGCCGGTTTGAGGTTGCCCGACGACCTGCTCCACGAGATCCTTGACGCCGAGCAGCAGTGCTGGGACCGGGCCGTCGAAGTCGACGGTGATGCGGTGCGCGTCCTCGCCTGGCTCGGCGAGCGCGGAATCAAGCGCGGCGTCTGTTCCAACGCACCGTTTCCGCCCGAGATGATGCGACGCCAGGTCGCGAGCAACGGGATCACTGAGCTCGTCGACGCGATCGTGTTCTCGAGCGAGGTGGGGCGGCGCAAGCCGGCGCCCGAGGTCTATCAAGCGGCCATCGACGCGATCGGGACCGCGCCCGAGAAGACTGTTTTCGTCGGCGACCGAGTCCGCGAGGACTACGAGGGACCGCGTGCGGTCGGGATGCGCGCGATCGTCGTCACCGCGCACGCCGAGGACGAGCCACGCGATGGCATACCCACGATCGCTTCGCTCGCCGAGCTCACGTCACTGTTGTGAGCGAACCGAAAAAGCGACCCGGCTTCCTGTGGCTGCTGTTCTACGGACGGCGGCGCCGCGGTTTCCCGTGGCTGCTGGTCATCTTGCTCGGGGCGATCCTGGCTTTCGGCCTTGTTTTCGCGATTCCCGGCGGGGCTGATGCCTCACGGGCCATCGCCGCGGCCGTGTTCGGTTTGCTCCTGGTGGGCGCGATCGCGTTGGCTGTCGTCGCGGTGCTTCGTCCTCGACGCCGTCCCTGAGCGGCCCTCGCCGCCATCAGCACCGCGGCGGCTCCCGCCCCGATGCCGTTGTCGATGTTCACCACGACGAGCCCGGTGGAGCATGACTGGAGCATGGTCGTGAGCGCCGCCTCACCCGCACCGCCTCGGCCGTAGCCCGTCGACACGGGAAGCCCGATCACGGGCAGGTCGATGAGGCCGGCGACGAGCCCTGGCAGCACACCATCCATCCCGGCCGCGACGACGATCACGTCGGCGCCCCATTCGAGCGTCGCCGCGAGCGGGGCGACAAATCGATGCAGGCCGGCCACGCCGAGGTCTGATTCGAGGCGCACTTCGAGGCCGCACGCTTCGACCACCATTCGGCATTCGTCGGCAACGGGAAGGTCGGACGTGCCGGCGGTCAGGATGCCGACCTTGCCCGCGATCACCTCGGGAGCGAAGCCGTCGCGCAGCACGCGCGCTGACGAGTGGTAATTGACGACCGTCATGTGCTCGCTGTTTGCCGCGCTGGCCAGCGAATCGCGGTGGGCGCCGGTCATGCGGCTGATGAGCCCCTGACCCTGCTGTTCCGCCATCACCACCGCCAGGCGCGCGGCCTCGGCGGCCGACTTGCCGGTCGCGAGCACCACTTCCGGGATCCCGCGCCGCATGTAACGGCCGAGGTCGAGGCGCGCACGCCCACCCAGCTCCTCCAGCTGGATGCGGCGCAGCTCAGCCAGCGCCTCGTCTTCGGACAGCTCGCCGGCGACCAGCCGCCGCAGGATGTCTCTCACAAACCGAGCAGGACCTCTCGCATCCGCTGCCAGTGCGTCCCGGCCCAGTAGATGCGGCCGCATTGCGGGCATTCGGAATAGCGCGACTGCGTACGCCTCACGTAGGGAGGGACGCGCTCCGCCACCATCGCGGGCACGCGCGACTCGAGCTCGGAGTTGCATTCGATACACCTCGTCAGCGCTTCCTTCAGCTCGAGGCCTAGCTCAGCGAACACCTGGCGCAGCTGCTGGGTCACCTCGTCGTCGCGGATCAGGATCGCGCGGACGATCCCTGTCGTGATGACCCGCCGCTTGGTCAGGTCACGATCGCGCGTGAGAACGACTCGGTTTTCAGCCGCGGCCTCTCGCACCAGCTCCGAATCGCCGATCCGCGCGTGATAGGAGGCGTCATAGCCGAGAGCGCGCAGCCAGCGTGCGAGCCGCCCGACGTTGCAGTCGGCGAGAAACCGGGGCTTCACCGATGCAATCTTAGAATCGGGTGGTGACCCCGTTCGATGAGCTCATGACAAAGCTGCAGTCCGAGGCGAGCGGATGCTACTCGTGGTCGAACGGGCCTGGAGACCGCTACGCCGCCCACACGCACAGCTACGAAAAGGTCCTCTACTGCGTCGACGGATCGATCACGTTTGCGCTGGAAGGCGAAGGCCGGAGCCTCGAGCTCAAGCCCGGAGACCGCATGGTCCTACCCGCCGGTACCGTCCACTCAGCCGTGGTGGGACATGCCGGATGCACGTGCATCGAGGGCCATCGCTAGCCCCGTCTGCTCTCAGATTCGGGGCGTAATATGGCGTCTGCGATGAGCATCATCGAGTTCATCCGCGACCGCGCCAGGTTTTACAACTGCCCGGTCTGCGGACGCAGCCTCAAGGGCTGCGACGTGCAGGT
>DASPYE010000216.1:0-3244 GCA_035636935.1 Candidatus Dormiibacterota bacterium
TTCGCCCTGAGTCTTCTCAGACTCTCAGAGTCTTTCCCACTCTTCAGTTGTCAAGGTGCTGGCTCCTACCGAGCCGGACAGCCTTCCCGCCCTCAAAAGGGCGCACGAAACCTGTTCGGTGGAGGAACCTGCGAATTCTACATGCGCCCAGGCCGAGATTGCAAATCCGGCTGCTGGGGCGGCTAGAACGTCCTCCGGCCGGCCATGGCCCGGGCCAGGGTGAGCTCATCGGCGTATTCGAGGTCGCCCCCCACCGGCAGACCGTGGGCCGGGCGGGTGACGCTGGCCGCGAAGGGCGAAAGGGCCCGCTGGAGGTAGACGGCCGTCGCCTCGCCCTCGATGTCCGCGTCGGTGGCGATGATGACCTCGCTGATGGCCTCGTCCCGCACCCTGTCCAGCAGCTGCTGGACGTGGATCTGCTCCGGCCCGATGCCGTCGATCGGCGAGATCACGCCGTGCAGCACGAAGTAAAGACCGCTGTACTCGGACGTGCGCTCGACGGCCAGCACGTCGAACGCCGACTCGACCACGCACAACAACGACGCGTCACGCCGCGGCGAAGCGCAGATCCAGCAGAGGCTCCCCTCCGCGATGTTGTAGCACCGCTCGCAGTAGCCGATTCGCGCCTTGACGTCTTCGATCGCCCGGGCCAGCGAATCGGCCCGCTGCCGATCCACACGCAACAGGTGGAATGCCAGGCGTTGCGCGGTCTTCGGACCGATGCCTGGCAGCCGGGAGAGCTCCTGGATCAGCCGCTCCAGCGGTTCTGGTAGTTGAGGCATGCAGACTCAGACGAGGCCGGGCGGAAGTCCCAGGCCGGTGGCGACGGACTGCATCTTCGCGGACGCCATCTCTTTCGACTTTTCCATCGCTTCGTTGACGGCCGCGACGACCAGGTCCTGCAGCATCTCCGGATCGCCCGCGGCTTCAGGATCGATGCGCACCGAAACCAATTTCTGCGTCCCTGTGGCGACAACCGTGACGGCGCCGCCGCCTGCAGTCGCTTCGACGGTTTCCGACTCGAGCTCCTTCTGCATCTTCTGCATGCGGTCCTGCATCTGCTGCACCTGGCGCAGCATCTTGAGCGGATCCTTCACTCGGAAACCTCCTTCACCCTCGTCACCCGGCCGTCGAATCGCTTCACGATCTCGCGCACGAACGGATCGTCCTCCGGGCTGGCTGCGCGGGGCGCGGATTTCTGGGCATCGTTTTCGCGCAAGCGGAAATCGATCTTCACATCGTCGCCGAGCCACGCGCGCACGTGTGGCATGAGCTGCGCTGATTGTTCCTGTGCTTTCTTGTGATGAAAGCCGTAACGAAACCACAACACCAGCAGCGAGCCGTCGACCTCCGGTTGCGCGTCGAGATACGCGGCGCGAACCGTGCGATTCAATTTTTCGAGCACTTCGGACCAGCCAGATACGGGCGCCGCTGAAACGGTGGCTTTGGGCTGACCTTCACCCCCATCCGGCCGGTCGCTGCGCGACGGGCCACCTTCCCCGGCGAGCGGGGAAGGCGAGACGCGAAGCGTCTCGGGTGGGGGCGCTGTTACAGCAACAACCACCGCGTCGGAGCCCGCGTCCACCGCCAAGCGCGCAAGTGTCGCCTCCACCAGGAACCGCGGCTCGGCGTGCCGCCGCACCTCACCGTCGAGGTGCAGCAGCGCATCAAGCACGCCCGACAGCCGGCGCGCCGTCGCCTGGTCATGCTTTGTCAGCGCTGCGACCAAACGATCGCGGCAACCCTCCATCAATCCCCGCACGACCTGGCGCAGCTCCGCCCCGGCCGCGTAGATCCGGTTCAGCTCCGTCAACGCCTCTGCCGCGCGGCCCGCGAGCACGTCGTCGAGCAGCGCATCGAGCAGCCGAGGGTCCGCGATGCCAAGCAACGACCGCGCCGACTCGAGCGAGATCGGCCCCGCTGCAAGCGGCACCAGCTGATCGAGCAGACCGACCGCGTCGCGCATCGAACCCTGCGCCGTGCGAGCGATGAGCTGCATCGCCTCGGAGTCGACCTGCACCTTCTCCGTCGTCGCGATGTGGGTCAACCGCGAAATGATCTGCTCCTCGCTGTGCCGCCGAAACACGAACTGCTGGCAGCGCCCGATCACGGTCAACGGGATCTTCTGCGCGTCGGTGGTACACAGCACGAACACAACGTGCGCGGGCGGCTCTTCAAGCGTCTTCAGCAGCGCGTTGAATGCGGGCTCGGTGAGCATGTGCGCCTCGTCGATGATGTAGACCTTGTACGGCCCAAGCGCGGGCGAGAGATTAACCTTCTCTCGCAAGTCACGAATCTCATCGATGCCGCGATTCGACGCGGCGTCGATCTCGATCAGGTCGAGCGCCGATCCCGCGGTCACCTCGATGCACGATTGACACTTGTTGCACGGCTCGGCCGAGTCCCGCGCGCGACCCGTGCAGTTCAAAGCCTTGGCCAGCAATCGCGCGGCCGAAGTCTTACCCGTCCCGCGCGAACCGCTGAACAAATAAGCGTGCGCGACGCGAGCCGAGATGATCGCGCCCTGGAGCGCCCGCGAGGCGGCTTCCTGGCCCACGAGGTCGGCAAAAGTCTGGGAGCGGTACTTGCGGTAGAGCGATTGGTACTCAGGCATATTCAGTCACTGTTCTTCATCACGCCCCCTCACTCAGGCTCTCTCCCCCCAAGGGGAGAGAGATTAGAGGTTCGGACTTTAACCATCGGTGGTCGCGCACCCCCGCCTCGATCGAAGACCCCCAGCACGCACCTCGGTTCGCGGCTCAGGCCCAGATGGCTGCGGCACCCCCAGGTTTCTCCTTACCGCTGCTTCCTTCCGGACCTGACGGGGTTCGGAGACCCGAGCTGCGCAGGTCCCGACCTTCAACGCCGTTTGCCGCGGCCGGTTCTGAGAACCCAGACCTCAGCGATGGAATTCGGTCCGGCTAAGGCGGATTGCCGGTTCAGGGTACCGCCAGCACCCCACTTAGCGCGACCACCGAGAAGTCTACCCGGGCGCCATGAGGCCAACCGTGGCGGGTCGATAAAGAAGCACCGCGCCCACTTAGCGCGACCACCGAGAAGTCCACCCGGGCTGCACGGCCACGACCCCGCGGCGCAGCGCGAAAGCAAGGTGGACGTAAGTGGCGACTGTCGCGACGGGTATCACCACCTCCGCCGCACGCAGGAGTCCGCTCGAATCCTGATCAAGCCCGCGAAACAGGCACACACCACCCACCAGGACCAGGATCAGCGTCGTCGATACCTG
>DASPYE010000217.1:0-9543 GCA_035636935.1 Candidatus Dormiibacterota bacterium
CCGCTCGTCCTGGTCGCGATCCTCAAAGGCGCCACCGTCTTCTCGGCGGACCTGTTGCGCACCCTCAACATCCCGGCCGAGCTCGAGTTCGTGCGCGCCGCCAGCTACGGAGCCGGGACGAAGACCACCGGCCGCGTGAAGATCGCCCACATGGTGGAAGGGTCGCTGGCGGGACGTCACGTCCTGCTCGTCGAGGACATCGTCGACTCCGGCAGGACGATCGACACCATCGAGAGACGCTTTCGCAAGATGAAGCCGGCGTCCCTCAGGGTCGCCGCGCTGCTCGACCGCCCCGCGCGGCGCGAGCTACCCGTGCGGATCGACTTCACCGGCTTTGTCATCCCCGACCGCTTCGTGATCGGGTACGGCCTCGACTACGCGGGCCTATACCGCGAGCTGCCCGGGATCTATTCGCTCAGCTAACTCACGGGAGTTTGGCGGCCGGCTTCAGGAAATCGATCAGCTCCTCGCGGTCATTCCACATCACCGTCGTGCGCTCCGGCTCGGTCCGGGCGACGATCTTCCCGGCCCGCAGCACCAGCTTGCGTGGTGAGATCAGACGGATCGCATCGTGCTCGGTCGGCGCGGCGAAGGCGCAGATGTCGGCCCGGCATCCCGGCAGCAGCCCGTACTTCTCCAGCCCGAGCGCGCTCGCCGGGTTCCAGGTGATCATGTCCATCAGGGTTCGCAGCTCGCCGTGCCCAGACATCTGGCCGTAGTGCGCCAGCACGAAGGCCGCCTGCACCGGATCCGCGTAGCCGAGCGGGTACCAGGGATCCATCACCGAGTCATGGCCGATGCACACGTTGATGCCCGCTGCTAGCAACTCCTTCACGCGAGTGTGGCCGCGCCGGATCGGGTAGCTGTCGAAGCGACCCTGCAGTGTGGAGTTGTCGAGCGGGTTGGTGACCATGTGCATCTGCGCGCGCTTCAGGTTGTTGATGAGCCGGTACGCGTACGCATTGTTGTACGAGTGCATCGCCGTCGTGTGGCTGGCGGTCACCCGGCCGCCCATGCCGAGCCGGATCGTCTCCGCGGCCATCACCTCGACAAACCTCGACTGGTCGTCGTCGGTCTCGTCGCAGTGGATGTCGACGCGCAGTCCTTTGTTCGCAGCCAGCGCGAACGCAAACTTGATCGACTGCTCGCCGTACTCACGCGTCAGCTCGAAGTGTGGGATTGCCCCGACCACGTCGACGCCGAGATCGATGGCCTTGCGCATCAGGTTCTCGCCGTCGTCGAACGACATGATCCCCTGCTGAGGAAACGCGACCAGCTGCAGCGTGATCTGATCGCCGATCTCTTGGCGAAGCTCGGTGAGGGCACGGACCGCCTTCAGCTCCGGATCGCAGACGTCGACGTGGCTGCGCACGAACTGCACGCCGTTGGCGAGCTGCCAGCGAAGCACCGTGCGCACCCGCTGTTTGACGTCCTCGACGGTCAGGCTCTTGACGCGCTCGGCCCAGATGGCGATCCCCTCGAACAGCGATCCCGTCTCGTTGTAACGCGGCTCCCCCACGGTGAGCACGGCGTCAAGGTGGATGTGAGGCTCGACGAGCGCCGGGGTGACAAGCGCGCCGCCGAGCTCGATCGACTGCCTCGACTCTGGCTCCAGGTCGCTGATCAGCCCGTCTTTGATGCCAATGTCCCTGGTCTCGAGCTCCCCGGGCAGGCGGGCGCCGCGGAGCAGCAAATCCAGCATCGACGGAATGCTAATTCACGCTTAAACTTCGGGCGTACTTGCCGGCGGTGGTCCTTAGGGAGGGGAAGCGCCTATGCAGACGGTCCAGGACGTAGAAAAGCACGTACCGGTCAGGGAGGGCGACTACGGGGAGAGGGTCGCCACAGTCGAGCCGGGCGGCGTCGAGTACATAGCGCTCAAGGAGCGGCACGGTAAACCGATCGACCTCTTCTGGACGTGGCTGTCGCCCAACCTCGAATTCGCGACAGTGTTCGTCGGCGTCCTCGGCGTCGCAGTCTTTGGGCTCAGCTTCTGGGAGACCGCGGTCGCGATCGTCCTCGGCAGCGCGCTTGGGTCGCTCACCCACTACATCCTTTCGTCCTGGGGGCCGAAGTTCGGCGTCCCGATGATGGTCGAGAGCCGCGGCGCCTTTGGCTTTCTCGGCAACATCCTGCCGGCGGGCCTGAATGCGTTTACAGGCACGATCGGCTGGTTCATCGTCAACAGCGTCAGCGGCGCCTTCGCACTGCAGGCGCTCGGCGGGCTGATCAACCTCAACCTGCCGTTCGCGATCGCCTTCCTCATCATCGTCGTGGCGCAGGTCGCCATCGCGACATTGGGGCACAATTTCATCCACGTCTTCGAGCGCTGGGCGCTGCCGCTTCTCGCCATCGTGTTCGCGCTCGCCACGATCTTCATCTTCAGCAAGGCGAACTTCGGCCTCGCTGCCAAGCCGATCCCGGTGGTCGGCGAGTTCGGCGGGTTCATGCTGCTTTTCACTGCGACCTTCGGCTACGCGGCGGGCTGGAACCCGTACGCCGCCGACTACACGCGGTACCTGCCGCCAACAGTCAACCGGGCAATGGTCGGCTTTTGGGCCGCAGCCGGCGTCTTCGTCTCGTGCGTCGTGATCGAGCTCGCCGGCGCGGCGCTGGCGACCGTGAGCGGCACCAAGTGGGGGCCGACGGACATCCCCACGGTTCAGCTGCACGTGGCGATGCCAGACCTTCTCTACTACCTCACGTTGCTGTGTATCGCGGTCGGGGCGGTCTGCGCCAACGCGATCAACATCTACAGCGGCACCATGTCGCTGGTCGCGCTCGGCATTCGGGAGATGGGCCTCACGCTTCGTCAGCGGCGCGCGCTTCTTGCCGTGACCGCCGGCGTGCTCGGCTACATCATCGGTCTTGTCGGCCAGGCCAACGTCGGCCCGGGGAGCAAGTACGAGTACTTCCTTCTGTTGATCAGCTACTGGATAGGGCCGTGGCTCGCCGTGGTGCTGACCGACTATTGGCTCCGCCGTGGTGACTACGGGGACGAGTCGATGTTTTACGACACGAAGTACCAGCGCTGGCAGGGAGTAGCCGCGATGGCCATCGCACTCGTCGTGTCCGTCGGCCTCTTCGCGAACGTCTTCTCCATCTACACGGGGCCCATTCCGAACGCCAACCCGGGGATTGGGGACATTACCTTTATCGTCGGCTTCGTGCTGGCCGGAGCCTTGTACTACGCCTTCAACATGATGTCGCGGCGGGCGCCGAGCCCGGCCGGCGTGGCAGGCTCGCGAGCCTGACGACCCTCGTCGATGAGACGCGCCGCTGCCCGTGGCAGCGGCGCTACTTTTAGGGCCCAATGGACGTAGCGATCAAGATCGGCAACCTGCGCTTCGTCGCTCGGCTCGAGGACGAGGCGGCGCCCAAGACGTGTCACGCGTTCCAGGCGATGCTGCCACTCGAAACGCAGTTGATCCAGGCGCGCTGGAGCGGAGAGGCGGCCTGGATACCGATGGGCGAGCTCGACCTGAGCCTCGGTTACGAGAATCAGACCAGCCATCCCGCGCCGGGCGAGCTGCTGCTGTATCCGGGCGGGATGAGCGAGACCGAGATCCTCTTTCCCTACGGCTCGACGTTGTTCTCCAGCAAGGTCGGGCAGCTTGCGGGCAACCACTTCGCCACCGTTTACGAGGGCAACGATCGGCTCGTGGACCTTGGCGAGCTGGTCCTGTGGAAGGGCGCCCAGGAGATCACCTTCACGGCGATCGAATGAATCCCGCGCAGCAGGTGATGGAACGTTGCGACCTGCTGGCCTCTTGCAGCGACGAGCCCGGATCGATCACCCGCCCCTTTGCGTCCGACGCCATGCGCCGAGCACAACAGTACGTCCGGGAGTGGATGCGGCAGGCGGGCATGACCGTCTCGCGCGACAACATCGGCAACCTGCGCGGCCGCTACGAAGGAAGCGGGAATGCAACGCTGCTCCTCGGTTCACACATCGACTCGGTGCGCGACGCGGGCAAGTACGACGGGCCGCTGGGCGTGATGATCGCGATCGCCGCCGTGCAACGGGCGCACGATTCGAGCAAACGACTGCCGTTCTCCCTCGAGGTGCTCGCTTTCGCCGACGAGGAAGGCCTCCGCTACGGCTCGACGTACCTGGGGAGCCGGGCCGTCGCGGGGGCGTTCGAGCTTTCAGACCTCGAGAGGTCGGACGCGGACGGCGTGGTCATGGCCGATGCGATCCGGGCCTCCGGCGGGGATCCATCCAACATCGCCGAAGATCGCTGGAGCGGCGGTGACGTGCTCGGCTATCTCGAGGTGCACATCGAACAGGGCCCGGTGCTGGAGGCCCGCGGCCTGCCTGTTGGCGTCGTGTCAGGAATCGCGGGACAGAGCCGCCTGGAGATCGCCCTCACCGGCGAGGCCGGCCACGCCGGCACAGTACCGATGGATCGCCGTCGCGACGCCCTGACCGCGGCGTCGGAGCTGATCCTGGCGGTCGAAGCGGCGGCGACCACGCAGACCGGCCTGGTCGCGACCGTTGGCAAGCTCCAGGTCGAACCCGGGGTCGCCAACGTGATCCCGGGCCGCGCCACCTTCACTCTCGACGTGCGCCACGCCGACGATCGAACCCGGTCGGCCGTCTCTGAGGCGCTTCTCACCCGCATGCGCGAGACGGCCAGGCGCCGCAAGCTCACGGTCGAGGCGCATTCGATCAGCGAGAACGCCGCCGTTCGCTGCGCGCCAGGCCTCGCCTCGATTCTCACCCAGGCCATCAAGGACTGCGGGCAGCGTCCGATCGAGCTGACGAGCGGGGCAGGACACGACGCGGTCGTCATGTCGTCGTTGACCGACATCGCGATGCTGTTCGTCCGCTGCAAAGGTGGGATCAGTCACAACCCGGCGGAGTCGGTCAGCGCGGCGGACGTGGCCGTGGCCATCGAGGTCGTGAACCGGTTCATCGAGCTGCTCGCAAAAAGTTGATTGTTCGCGGCGGCACGCTTGTCACCGCGGGCGGGGTCGAGCGCGCGGACATCGCCATCAGGGACGGCCAGATCACGGATTTCGGCCCCGACCTCGACGCTGACGGCCAGGAGATTGACGCCACCGGGCTTCACGTGTTTCCGGGCGGGATCGACTCCCATGTCCACTTCAACGAGCCCGGCCGCACGGACTGGGAGGACATCGCGCATGGGTCCGCCGCCCTGGCGGCTGGAGGCTACACGAGTTTCATCGATATGCCCCTCAACAACCTCCCGGTGACCACGACCGTCGAGGCGTTCGACCTCAAGCTCGAGGCGATGAAGCGTTCGTCGCAAGTCGACTTCGGGTTGTGGGGCGGGCTGGTACCCGGCAACCTCGACCAAGTGGAGCCGCTCGTCCGGCGCGGCGTCGTGGGATTCAAAGCCTTCATGTGCCCGAGTGGCATCGATGAGTTCCCCGCATGCGACGAAGCGAGCCTGCGTGAGGGCATGAAACGGATCGCAGACCTCGGGTCGATCCTGCTCGTGCATGCTGAAGACCCGGCTTTGCTGCGTGATCCCCGAGGGCCCACCGCACGTGATTTTCTGAGATCACGGCCACCCGAGGCCGAGCGGTGGGCGATCCAGCACGCGATTGCGATCGCGGAGGCCACCGGCTGCAGCTTGCACATCGTCCATGTGAGCACCTGGCGAGGCGCAAAAGCGATCGACGAGGCAAGGCATCGTGGCGTGGATGCGACCGGCGAAACCTGCCCGCACTACCTCCTGTACGCGGACACCGATCTTGATCGGCTGGGCGGTTTCGCCAAATGCGCACCGCCGTTGCGCAGCGGGATCGATCGTGAGCAAATGTGGCGCATCCCGATGGTCGTCTCGGACCACTCGCCCAGCACGCTCGATCTCAAACAGGGTGACGATTTCCGGACGATATGGGGCGGCATCTCCGGGTGCCAGTCCACGCGGCAGCTCCTTCTCGCCCAGGATCGCCTCGCGCTGCCCACCATCGCTGCCGTCACGTCATCGAACATCGCACGAAGGTTCCGTCTCGCAGACAAGGGCGACGTCGCGCCCGGGTTCGATGCGGACCTCTGGATCGTGGACCTGGCCCAGGACGTCATCCGACGCGAAGACCTTCTGTATCGAAATCAGTTCAGCGTCCACGAAGGCCAGAAGATTCGCGGTCGAACCGTAAAGACGCTCGTGCGAGGCCAGGAAGCCGGTGCGGGCGGCCGGTTCATCCGGCCAGCCGCCGGCTTGTAGCCGCGATGTCGCGCGTGATCTGATCCTCGTCGGCGCTAAGGAGCTTGCCCCCACGAACGACGGCGCGCCCGTTGACGATCACTGTCTGGGCGCGGTTCGGTGGGGCGAGGACGAGGCCGGCGACAAGATCTTTGATCCCGGCGTGCGCCAGGTCATCGACCCGGAAGCAAGCTATGTCCGCGCATTTGCCGGGTTCGAGGGTCCCGCAGTCGTCGCGACCCAGGCACTCCGCGCCGCCCTTGGTGGCGATGCCCCACACGGTGCGGGCGTCCAGCGCCTGCGGCGAGCCGTTCCGCACCCGGGCCAGGAGCAATGCCTGGTGCGCCTCCATCGCGATGTTGGCGTCCTCGTTGCTCGCCGAACCGTCGACGCCCAACCCAAGCCGCGCGCCGGCGCGCAGCAGGTCCTGCACCCTGCACCCTCCAGCGCCGAGACGCATGTTGCTCGAAGGGCAGTGCGCAATTCCGGTCTTGTCTTCGGCGACGCGGTCAACCTCCGAATCGTTGAAGTGGATCCCATGCGCGTACCAGACATCCGGGCCCACCCAGCCAAGATCCTCCATGAGCTCGAGCGGGCGCATCCCGAACCTCTCGTGACAAAACTGTTCCTCATCCAACGTCTCGGCTACGTGCGTGTGCAGCCTCAGGCCGCGCTGTCGAGCGTAGGTGGCGGAATCGCGCATGAGCTGCGGTGTGACCGAGAAAGGTGAGCACGGAGCCACCGCGACCCGACACATCGATCCGGGCTGCGGATCGTGGTATCGGCTGACGACATACTCGGTATGCACCAGGATCGCGTCGTCGCTCTCCACCACGCTGTCCGGCGGCAGGCCACCTTTCGATTCACCCAACGACATCGAGCCGCGGCACGGATGGAAGCGCAAGCCGAGCTCGCGCGCGGTGTCGACCAGGGCTTCAAAGATGCCGGCACGGCCGTGGGGGAAGACATAGTGGTGATCCGTCGACAGCGTGCAGCCGGAGAGCAGCAGCTTCGCCATGGCGGCGCGGGCCGCCACGCGAACGGTGTCGGCGTCGATGCGCGCCCACACCGGGTACAGGGCGCGCAGCCATTCGAACAGCGTCCCGTCAGGCACGTAGCCGCGGGTCGCCCACTGGTACATGTGGTCGTGCGCGTTCACGAGGCCGGGCACGGCGAGGCAGTTGGGCTCGTCGATCACATCGTCTGCCTTGGGTGGAGGCCCGGATCCGATTTCCGCGATCATCCCGCCGCGCGACAGCACCCAGCCGTTCTCGATCTCCTGGCTGCCCGTGTACAGCAACCCCGCCTTGACGAGAAGGGTCAAAGCGTCAGGTCGTGCGGCCGCACCGGGACGCGTTTGATCTCGCGCCCCGTGGCAGCGCGGATCGCCGCGACGATCGCGGGGCCGGAGGAGATTGTCGGCGGCTCGCCCACGCCTTTCAGCCCGTAGGGAGAGTTGGGATCGCCGAGCTCGAGGATGTCCATCCGCAGGGGCGGCATGTCGAGGATGGTCGGCAGCAGGTAGTCGGTGAACGAGGCGTTCTTGATCACGCCGTCCTTGACCTGTATCTCCTCCATCACCGCCAGGCCGAGGCCCTGTGCGGCGCCGCCCTCCAGCTGGCCCTGGACGGCGAGGGGGTTGATCGCCTTGCCCACATCCTGCGCCGTCGCGAGCTCGACGACCTTGACCAGGCCGAGCTCGGTGTCGACATCGACCACGGCCCGATGCGCGGCGAACGCGTACTGCATGTGGGCGTCAGCCTGGCCGGTCTCGGGATCAAGGCGATGCGTGGCGCGCGGGTGAAACTCGCGCGTCTCCTCGATCACCGCGTCACCCAGCAGCGTGGCGAGCGACACGATCTGCTTGCCGTCGGCGCCCACGACGGAGTCGTTCTCGATCTTCAGCACGCTGGCCGGATACAGCTCCGACTGAGCCATCTCGCAAACCCGCTTGCACACAGCTTCCGCCGCGGCCTTGACCGCGCCTCCTGTGATGTAGGTCTGGCGGGAGGCCGATGACGAGCCGGCCGAGCCGACTCTCGTATCTGCGTCAAGGACGACGATGTCGTTGACACCCAGCTCGCTGCCCGCGATCTGGGCCTGCACCATCACCATCCCCTGCCCCACCTCGGCCGCGGCGGTGTGCACTTCTACGCGGGGCCTTCCGTCTACCACTGAAAGCCGAACGCGCGCCGTCGAGTAGTCCTGGAAACCTTCGGAGTAGCCGATGTTCTTGAAGCCGACCGCGTAGCCGACGCCGCGGCTTACTCCCTCGCCATGGGTCGTGTTCGAGACGCCGCCCGGCATCGCGGTCAGATCGAGGGCCCGTCCCGCCCCTCCCTTGCCCTCCCCATGAATGGGCAGGGGACTGGAGGCGTTGGCGGGGAGAGGGGACGTGCCCTCCCCATGAATGGGGAGGGGACTGGAGACGTCGTTCGGGAGGGGCATGGAGCGGACTCGGCGGAGGAGGTCGGCGACGGGGACCGGGCCTTCGATTTTTTGGCCTGTGATCATCTCGCCGCCTGTCTCCAGGGCGTTGTGGATGCGCAGCTCGACGGGGTCCATGCCAAGCGCGGCGGCGAGCTTGTCCATCTGCGCCTCGTGCGCGTAGCAGTTCTGCACGGAACCGAAACCGCGCATGGCGCCGCAGGGCGGATTGTTTGAGTAGACGACGATGCCGTCGATCGTCGCGTTTGAACAGCGGTATGGCCCGACCGCAAAACACGACGCGTTGGCGATCACCGCGGTGGAGCTGGATGCGTAAGCGCCGCCGTCGAGCAGGATGCGCGCCTTGACATAGACAAGCGTGCCGTCGCGGTCGGCGCCGTGCTCGTAGGTCAGGCGGCCAGGGTGTCGGTGCACATGGCCCACAAAGGATTCGGGTCGCGAGTACGAGATCTTGACCGGGCGGCCGGTATTCAGCGCGAGCAGACACGCGTGCGCCTGCATGGACAGGTCTTCGCGCGCGCCGAAGGCACCGCCGATGCCGGCCATCGTGAGCCTGACCTTCTCGGGCGGCAGATCAAGGATGTTGGCGAGCTGCTGCTGGTCCACGTGCAGCCATTGGGTCGCGATGTAGAGGTCGACTCCACCTTCGCCATCCGGAACGGCGAGCCCGGATTCCGGTCCCAGCGGGGCCTGGTCCTGCATTCCGATCTCGTAGTCGCCGCGGACTATGACGTCGGCCCGCGCCGCCTGGTCGCCGTGCCGGATCTTCACGTGGCGCGTCACGTTGCCGCCCGGGTGCAGCTGCGGCGCGTCGGCCGACAGGGCATCCTCGGCCTCTGTCACCGGGCGCAAAACCTCGTATTCGACGCGCACCTTCTGCGCCGCGCGCCTTGCCTGCTCCGGTTGGTCGGCCGCA
>DASPYE010000218.1:0-8092 GCA_035636935.1 Candidatus Dormiibacterota bacterium
GACCCATTCGCGTGTCACGGCAGCGATGTGGGGAGTGATCACACCCGGGCACCCGCCCGAGAGGACGAAGATCACGTGCTTGGCGACCTCGCCCACCGGGATGCCGAGAAATTTCGCCGTCCACTCGCGCAGCGCGACGTCGGCCCAGACGCGCCCCCAGTCGTCGTGTGCGCCCGTGCCTTCGGTCTTGCCCACGAGAGCCACGATGGTGTCCGGCTTGATCTTGCCCGCATCGGCCAGGGCCTGCAGGCCGGAGGTGTCGGCCGGGGTTGCCGATGGACAGACGAACATGTCGACGCGCTGCCCTTTCATCGGTCCATCTCCGGCGGCCGCTGAAAGCCGAACCCGTGCATCGCTTCGAGCTGCTCGGCGAAGTCGAGCAGCTCCCATTCCTGCGCGAACTTCCCGACCAGCTGGATTCCCACCGGCAATCCGTCGCTCAGGCCGGCCGGGATCGAGATCGCCGGTGTGCGGGCGAAGCTGACAGGCAGCACGAACCGCACGTAGCGCGCCCACACATCGCCGAGGAAGACGGGCACCTGCTCGATCGGCATCGGCACCAAGCCGAGCGTCGGCGTCAGCAGAAAATCAAAGCGCGTCTGCAGCGGCACGGCGACGGCGCGATTTGCGGCGTCGGTCGCCTTCTCGAACGCGCGGAAGTAGTCCATCGCGGTCAGGCCGCGACCCTCGGCGGCGAGCTTCTGGATGCCGGGGCCGAACGTGGATAGGTCGGCCGGAAAGCTCGCCATACTTGCCCGCCGCACGGTGCCATAGCCTTCGGTCACCGGTTCGGCATCCCAGCTGATTTCCTCAACCTGGTGGCCCGCATCCTTCAGCGCGGCGCCCGCGCGACGGCATGCCTCCGCGCAGGCGGCGTCGGCTCCCGCGTACGTCATTCCGACGACCACGCGGCCTTTTGCCAAACGATCGGGAGGACGTGTGGCGGTCATGATCGAAAAGAGAAGCCGGGCGTCGGCGACGGTGCGCGTCATCGGGCCGCGCGACTGCAGGACGGTCGCGTCCACCTCCTCCGATGGGATGCGATCGGGCGTCGGCCGCAGACCGACCACGCCGCAGCACGACGCAGGGATGCGGATCGATCCGCCGGTGTCGCCGCCCAATGCCACGGACGCCATCCCGGCCGCCACCGCCGCTCCGCTGCCCCCGCTCGACCCGCCAGGTGTGAACCCGTCCCGCCACGGGTTTTGCGTGGGCGGAAAGATCGTGTTCGACGTGCCGATCGATGCAGCGAGCTCGGGAAGGTTCGTCTTGCCGAGGATCGCCATCCCCGCGGCCCGTGCCCGCGCCACCGGAACAGCATCTTCGTCCGCGATCCGGTTGCGCCACGAGGGGGTGCCGTACGTGAAAGGCATGCCCGCGACTGGCTGGCTGTCCTTGACCGCGAGCGTCACTCCGGACGTGGATCGCGCCGCGCGATCGACGTGGATGTAAGCGTGGATGCGCCCGTCAAAACGGTCGATCGCGTCGAGGTGCGCCTGGACGACCGCCTGCGGGTCGAGGTCGCCCGCGCGCACCTGACGCATCGCTTCCTCGGCGGACAGCCATCGCACCGAGGCCTGGATCACAGCTCGTCCACCACGGCGTGAATGATGCTCTCGAACAGGTTGGCCGCTGTGTCACCCCCAAAGCCCATCACGCCTTTCAGGTCGAACGTCTCGTCGGCCGAGTCTGAGGTGATTCGCAAGCCGGACCAGGGCACACGATTCTGATGCGCGACCTGCGCTATTGCGGCCGTCTCCATGTCGATGCAGGCGGCGTCCGGAAAATCGCGGGCGAGGGCGTCGCGAACCTGGCGCGAAGTCACGATCTGGTCGCCGGTCAGCACCAGTCCCTCGTGCGCGTCCTCCGCCTTGTATCTCGCAGCGCGGAGCAGCATCTCGGTGACCGCTGAATCCGCCTCGATGAGACGAATCCCAAGTCCCGGGATCATGCCCCTGGTGTCGGTGAGGGGCCTGGCATCGATGTCGTGCTGGATCGCGCCGGTGGCAACCACCACGCGTCCTCTGCGGGCGCGGCTCTCGAGTTCGCCTGCCAGCCCGATGGAGATGATGCACCGGGGTTTGAACACGTCGCATGCGTACTGGGCCGCGATCGCCGCCGCGACCTTGCCTACGCCGGCCACGATGACCACCAGCCCACCCGCTTCCCAGATCGAAACGTGCGGTCCGACGCTCTCCGAGCGGGGCATCCTGCGCACGAGCGCCTGCGCCTCTTCGTCGAGCGCTGCGATGACCGCCACCGGTCGCGCGCCAGCCACCACGCCATGATGATGGGTGGTGGGGGACGGATGAAGGAGACGACCGGCCTCGCGGCGCCTGACCTCAACCGCGTCCAGCCGCTCGACGCCGAAGAGCTCCGGCTGATCCATGCGTACTGGCGCGCGGCGAACTACCTCTCCGCGGGCCAGATCTACTTGTTGGACAACCCGCTGCTGAAGAGACAACTGCGACTGGACGACATCAAACCGAGGCTGCTCGGCCATTGGGGCACGACGCCAGGGCTGAACTTCATCTACGCGCACGCGAATCGCGTGATCAAAAAGCGAGACCTCGACGCGATCTACATCATGGGTCCGGGTCACGGCGGTCCGGCCGGTGTTGCCAACGCCTATCTGGAAGGCACGTACACAGAGCGCTATCCCAACGTGAGCCGGGACGAGAGCGGGATCCGCAACTTGTTCCGCCAGTTTTCCTTTCCGGGTGGTATCCCGAGCCACAACGCGCCGGAGACGCCAGGTTCGATCCACGAGGGCGGCGAGCTCGGTTACGCGCTCGTCCACGCCTACGGTGCGGCATTCGACAACCCCAAGCTCACCGTGTTCTGCATCGTCGGCGACGGCGAGGCCGAGACGGGACCCCTGGCGGCGAGCTGGCATTCGAACAAGTTCCTCAACCCAGCGCGCGATGGAGCCGTGCTGCCGATCCTTCACCTCAACGGCTACAAGATCGCCAACCCAACAGTGCTCGCCCGCATCCCGGAGAGCGAGCTGCTCGAGCTGATGCGTGGCTACGGCCACGAGCCGGTGGTAGTGAGCGGCGACGACGCACCCAAGGTGCACCAGCAGATGGCGGCCGCGCTCGAGTGGTCGCTGGATGAGATAGCGCGCATCCAGGGCGGCGCTCGCTCAGATCATCAGAAAGGACGTCCAGCGTGGCCCATGCTCATCCTGCGGACGCCCAAGGGGTGGACCGGCCCCAAGATCGTCGACGGCGAGCAGGTCGAAGGCACCTTCCGCGCGCACCAGGTGCCGGTCACCGATTTCGCCTCGCACCCGGACCACATCCAGGTCCTCGAGGAATGGCTGCGCAGCTACCACGTCGAGGAGCTTTTCGACAGCTCGGGCCGACTGATCGACGAGGTCGCAGACCTGCCGCCGGCGGGGGATCGCAGGATGAGCGCGAACCCGCACGCCAACGGCGGCGAGCTCCTGCAAGACCTGCGGCTGCCGGATTTCCGCGACTACGCCGTCGAGGTGGCGAGCCCGGGCACGACCTCGAGCGAAGCAACGCGAGTCATGGGCACGTACCTGCGCGACGTCGTGAAGAAGAATCCCGACAACTTCCGGATCATGGGCCCCGACGAGACGGTCTCGAATCGCCTGGGTTCAGTCCTCGAAGCGACGAACCGAGCGTGGGACGCCGAGGTGGTGCCCGGCGATGATCACCTCGCGCCGGACGGACGCGTGATGGAGGTCTTGAGCGAGCACATGTGCGAGGGCTGGCTCGAGGGATACCTGCTGACCGGTCGCCATGGCCTGTTCGACTGCTACGAGGCCTTCATCCACATCATCGACTCGATGTTCAATCAGCACGCGAAGTGGCTGAAGACGACGCGGACGATTCCGTGGCGGCGGCCCATTGCGTCTCTCAACTATCTGCTCTCGTCGCACGTGTGGCGGCAGGACCACAATGGCTTTTCACATCAGGACCCGGGCTTCATCGACCATGTCCTCAACAAGAAGGCCGAGGTCATCCGCGTCTATCTCGCGCCAGACGCGAACTGCTTGCTTTCAGTCACCGACCACTGTCTGCGCAGCCGCAACTACGTGAACGTGATCGTCGCGGGCAAGCAGCCGGCGCTCAACTACCTGACGATGGAGCAGGCGATCGCCCACTGCTCGCGTGGTCTCGGTATCTGGGATTGGGCGAGCACGGACGAGGGTCGTGAGCCTGACGTCGTCCTTGCATGCGCGGGCGACGTTCCGACGCTCGAGACGCTTGCCGCCGCGGACCTGATCCGCACGCAGCTTCCGCAGCTCGCGGTCCGGGTGGTGAACGTGGTCGACCTCATGCGCCTGCAGCCGCCGCACGAGCATCCTCACGGTCTCAGTGACGCAGAGTTCGACGAGGTTTTCACGAAAGACAGGCCCGTGATATTCGCGTATCACGGCTACCCCTGGCTGATTCACCGTCTGACCTATCGGCGCACCAATCACCCCAACATCCATGTCCGCGGATACAAAGAGGAAGGGACGACGACCACGCCCTTCGACATGGTCATGCTCAACGACCTCGATCGTTACCACCTGGTCATCGATGTCATCGATCGCGCGCCGTCGCTCGGTACCACGGCGGCTCATGTCAGGCAGGAGATGGTCGACCGGCGGCTGCGCAGCCGGCAGTACACGCGAGACCACGGCCAGGACCCTCCCGAGATTACGACCTGGGTTTGGCCCAACTAGGGCATTGCGCGTCCTCGTCCTCAACGCAGGATCCAGCTCACTAAAGCTGAGCCTGGTCGATGCCGACGACCACGTCCTGGTGGACCGCGAGTTCCAGGTCGCCGAGGGACGGCTCGAGGAGACTCAGCTCGCCACCGCGGTCCACGCGATGGAGGGCATCGAGGCCGTCGGCCACCGCGTCGTGCACGGCGGGCCTCGCTATCGGGCTTCGGTGCGGATCGACCCCGAGGTCGTCCGCTACCTCGTCACCATCAGCGACCTCGCGCCTTTGCATCTTCCGGCCGCCCTCTCCGGCATCGCGGCGGCACGCGAGCTGCTGCCGCGCGTACCAGGGGTCGCGTGCCTGGACACCGCGTTCCACGCGCGCATGCCAGAGGCAGCGTCGACCTACGCGGTCCCGCAAGAGTGGCGCGAGCGCTTCGGCGTCCTGCGTTACGGCTTTCACGGCTTCTCGCACGCCTACGCCGCTCGGCGCGCCGCGGAGATCCTGCACCGGCCGCCGACGGAGCTGCGCGTCGTCACCTGTCACCTCGGCGCGGGCGCTTCGCTCGCCGCCGTCCGTGCGGGCAGGTCGGTGGACACGACAATGGGATTCACGCCGCTCGAGGGCCTCGTGATGGCGACGCGCTCGGGCACCGTCGATCCGGGGATGCTGCTGTGGCTGCAGCGACACGCCGGCATCGCTGAGCCGGCGCTGACCGAGGCGCTCGATCGCCAGGGCGGACTGCAAGCCCTCGCCGGAACTTCGGACATGCGAGAGATCCTCAAACGGATCGCCGATGGCGACGAGCGCGCCGAGCTGGCCTTCGACGTCTACATCCACCGCCTTCGCGGGCTGATCGCATCGATGGCAGCGGCGATGAACGGCCTCGACGTGCTGGTGTTCACCGGAGGCGTGGGGGAGAACTCGGCGCCTGTGCGCGCTGCGGCTGTGGCTGGCTTGCAGTTCCTCGGCCTCGAGATCGGCCCGACCCTCAACGCGAGCCTGCGCGCTGACAGCGACATCAGCGCGCCCGGCGCCCAGGTGCCGACGCTCGTGGTCAAAGCGCGAGAGGACGTGGAGGTTGCGCGTGAGGTGCGTCGCGTCTTGTCGGCGAGTAACGATCCGAAAGCGATCGTTTCCTGAGTATGGACACGAAAGGATTGACCGACAAAGCGAGGGCCGCGTCGAAGCGGGCCGAGGAGCTCAAGAACGTGCCGTCGAGGATTCGGGATCGGTCGAGCGACCTCCTGCAGATGGCAAACCAGCTTCGGGACGGACCGATGCCTGTGGTGGTCACCACACCACGCAGGCCGATGTGGCAGACCGCCGCCGTGTGGTTTGCCGGTGGGATGGCTATCGCGGCCGCGCTCGGGTATTTCTTCGACCGCCAGCGGGGCAGCCTGCGCCGCCATCTGGCCTACGACAAGGCGATGGCCACGGGCCGCGACATGCAGCAGTGGAGCGGCAAGAAGGCAAGGCACCTCCGCAACAGGGCGATGGGGACCGTGGCGGAGATGAAGAGCGCGAGCGACGAAACGGAGCCCAACCGAGCCTCGCAACGCGAGCTGGGCTAGAGGCTCAGGACTCTTCCCGGTACTGGCGCCGTCCCGTAGACGGGTCCTCGTAGACGCGCGTCATCTTTCCAGAGGTCGGGTCTTTGAAGACCTCGCCCGTGGGTTTGAACGATCCCTGGCTATCGCCGCGATAACGCCGATCCCAGACGAAGTAACCCACGATCGCGAACACGACCAGGACACTGAAGATCACCAGCTCCAGATGCATTACTGGCTCCGTTCGATGATGGCTGCGGTCCCGTAAGCGACGACCTCGGTCATGGTCTGGCCCATCTCGGAGGAGTCGAACCGCATCATCACGACTGCGTTTGCCCCCATCGCACGCGCGTTCTCGATCATGCGGTCGATCGCATGGCGCCGTGTGTCCTCGACCAGCCGCGTGTACTCGACGATCTCACCGCCCGCCAGAGAGCGCAGGCCGGCCATGACGTTGCCACCGAGTCCGCGGCTCCGGACGACGACGCCGAACACCTGACCCAGAGCCTGCTTGACCTCGTAGCCTGCCGGCCTTTCGGTCGTGGTTACGAGTACCGGCTGCTGCGACAAGGGCTAAGCATGACGCGGAGCGATGTGCGGGGGGCCCAGAACTCGTGCGCTCTCATCGCTCGCTAGGCTAGGTCATGCCATGCACGGGGTGCTGGAGCTGGTTCTCGAGGTCGGCGATCCCCGGGGAGAAGCTGCCACGGGTAGTCAGATCGGATTTTTGGAGGTGCGGGAATGGCGGCGGTAAGCAGGGCGGATGCGGTTTGGGAAGGCGACCTCGCAAGCGGCAAGGGTCGGGTCAAGGTCGCGAGCGGCGTCTTCAGCGAGTTCCCGGTGACCTGGGCTAATCGCGCTGAGCGGACGCACGGCGGCACGAGCCCCGAGGAGCTCCTGGCGGCTGCGCATGCCGCGTGTTACTCGATGGCCTTCTCCAACGGTCTGAGCAAGGCCGGCCATCATCCTGAGCGCCTGAACACGACAGCTGAGGTTGAGTTCGTGCCGGGCACCGGCATCACGACGATCACGCTGTCCGTGCGGGGGCACATCCACGGCATCGAAGCCGGTGAGTTTCAGAAGCTGGCCGAGGCGGCGAAGGATGGATGCCCGATCTCGCAAGCACTCAAGGGAAACGTCGAGCTAAAGCTGAAGGCGGAGCTGGACCACACGCATTAGGGCGTTCAGCGCTTCTCTTTGCCGGCCACGCCCGGGAAGTCGATCATGCCCTGCATGCGAAGGCCGCGCAGCTGGCCAGACAGCCAGCGGCGTGGGTTCTTGATCTGCTTGCCACCGTCCGCATAGTCCCAACACCGCCCGCTGACGTCGCGGACAACGAGCACGAGGCATTCCGGCTCGAGCGCGCGCTTCCAGGCCTTGACGATGAAGGGCAGCGAGATGTGCCGGGCCGGCGCGTTCTGTGGCAGCGTCACCTCCCCGCCGTAAAGC
The DNA here is from genome assembly GCA_035636935.1 of Candidatus Dormiibacterota bacterium. Classification (GTDB taxonomy): domain Bacteria; phylum Chloroflexota; class Dormibacteria; order Dormibacterales; family Dormibacteraceae; genus 40CM-4-65-16. The sequence goes on from DASPYE010000218.1 coordinate 7,685, forward strand.
TCATCGCTCGCGTGCACGATGATGCCCCCGGCGGCCAGCGTCCCACCGAGGTTTTCCACCTCCAGGTCGATCGCCTGTCCAGGCGCGACCTGGCCGGTGAAGACAAGCTTCGGTATCGGTTTGGTCGCACTGTCCCAGCTCTTCATCGCGCGCCGAGTCGCCCAGTCAGCACGGGTCGCGAAAAAGGCCGCCCACAGCGCGAGCACCGCCGTCGCGGCAATCAGTACGACCAGGAGCTGGTTTGCGCTCATTGCTTCTCCCGCTTGACGCTGCCGGCCTGGGGATCTGGCGCGAGATGGTACAGGCGTGCGTCGTAGGTGCGTAACGCCGGGAGCGCAATCGCCGCCAGCACGCAGCCGATCACACACAGGATTCCGCCCGAGACTATCGAGACCCGGACGCTGAACA
>DASPYE010000219.1:0-8221 GCA_035636935.1 Candidatus Dormiibacterota bacterium
GAGCCGTTTCCCCCGCTCCAGCCTGTTTTACTTCGCCTTGGTCGTTGTCCTCGGCCTGATCTTCTGGTTCACCTGGAGCTCGATCCAGAGCAACCAGGCGCAGGGCGACTGGAACTACACGCGGATGCTGAACGAGGCCGCGAAGGGCAACGTGGCCGTCGTCGACATCAGCGGCTCGGATGGCGTCGTGACCGACGCCTCCCACAACAAGCACAACGTGGTGCTTCCCGACTGCTCCGGCGAATGCAAGTACATGGACGACCTGCGCGCTGCCGGAGTCGTCGTGCAGTTCGAGAAGAGCCAGACAGGCAGCTACCTGATCAGCGTGCTGCTCCCGAACATCATCCTCGTCATCCTCATCGCCGCCTTCATGTGGTGGGTCCTCCGCCAGACGCAGAGCGGCAACAACCAGGCGATCTCGTTCGGGCGCTCCCGAGCGCGGATGATCGCAGGCGATAAGCCCGCGATCACATTTGCAGATGTCGCGGGGGTAGACGAGGCCAAGCAGGAGCTCACCGAGATCGTCGAGTTCCTGAAATATCCCGAAAAGTTCGTCGCCCTGGGCGCCCGAATCCCGAAGGGCGTCCTCCTCGTGGGTCCTCCGGGAACGGGCAAGACTCTGCTGAGCAAGGCAGTTGCCGGCGAGGCCGGCGTGCCCTTCTTCTCGATCTCAGGCTCCGAGTTCGTCGAGATGTTCGTCGGTGTAGGCGCGAGCCGCGTCCGCGATCTCTTCGACCAGGCCAAGAAGAACTCGCCCTGCATCGTGTTCGTGGACGAGATCGATGCCGTCGGCCGCCAGCGCGGCGCCGGCCTCGGCGGCGGCCACGACGAGCGCGAGCAGACCCTGAACCAGCTGCTCGTCGAGATGGACGGTTTCGACACCAACACCCACGTCATCGTCATCGCGGCGACGAACCGGCCGGACGTGCTCGACCCGGCGCTCTTGCGCCCGGGCCGCTTCGACCGGCACGTCACGCTCGACCGGCCCGACATCAAAGGCCGCCGCCAGATCCTCGACGTCCACGCGCGCAACAAGCCGCTCGACTCGACGGTTGACCTCGACGTGCTCGCCAGGCAGACGCCAGGCTTCAGCGGGGCAGACCTGGCCAACCTCATCAACGAGGCGGCCATCCTCGCCGCGCGCGCCAACCAGAAGGTGATCGGCATGGTCGAGCTCGAGGAGGCGATCGCGCGGGTGATCGCGGGACCGGAGCGCAAGAGCCGCCGCATCTCCGACCACGAGAAGGAAATCATCGCGTACCACGAGACCGGCCACGCCCTGGTTATGAAGGCGCTCCCGCACACCGACCCGGTGCACAAGATTTCGATCATCTCGCGCGGCATGGCGCTCGGCTGGACGCTGAGCCTGCCGGAAGAGGACAAGTACCTTGTTTCGCGCGACGAGCTGATGGACCAGATCGCGGGCATCATGGGCGGCCGCGTCGCCGAGGAGATCGTGTTCGGCGACATCACCTCGGGGGCCGAGAACGACATCCAGAGGGCAACCCAGCTCGCGCGCCGCATGGTGACGCAATGGGGCATGAGTGAGAAGTTGGGCACCGTGACCATGGGCCACAAGGAAGAGTTGGTGTTCCTTGGACGCGACCTCGGTGAGCAGCGCAACTACTCGGAAGAGGTCGCCGCGATCATCGACGAAGAGATCCGCAGCATCGTCGACCACGGTTATCAGACGGCCAAGGGAGTGCTGACCAAGCAGCGCTCCAAGATGGACGCGGTCGTCGAGCGCCTCAAGATCGTGGAAACGATCGACGGCAAGGAGCTCGACCAGATCCTCAACCTTGAGGAACCCCAAGCTCCGGCCGCGGCCAGCTCGTCCGCGTCGTAGAACGCCAGAACAGATAACCGTCGCGGGCCGGGGCAATCTCGGCCGCAGCCTGGCCCGTGCATTGCATGCGCGCCTGGTACCCGCGCGGACCGGTTTCCGCCTGCCCCCCCAGGGCTTGTTGTTTCTCGCCGTTCCTGACGGCGCCATCAGCGAGATGGCGAGTCGCGTGGCTCGCATGAATCCACCCGCGGCACTGGCCGTGGTGCACCTTAGTGGTGCACTCGGACTCGACGCCCTGATCGCGCTCGAGGGCAATCCGCGTGGCTCATTCCATCCCCTTCAGTCCTTTCCGACGCCGCGGGAGCCGGAGGCGTTTCGCGGGATCACCGTCGCGGTCGACGCCAGCACGACCGCTCTTCGCCGGCGGTTGGCGCGCCTCGCAAGGGAGCTCGGCGCCAAGCCAAAACACGTGACGGGTCGGGAGCGAGTGCTCTATCACGCCGCCGCGGTGTACGCATCGAACTTCGTGGACGTCGTGCTGTACGAGGCGGTCCGCATGCTCGGGACGATCGGTTGGACCGAGGCCGAGGCGACGCGTGCGCTGATGCCGCTCGTGGATGGAGCCGTCGCCAACGTCCGCAAGCGAGGGGTGGTCGGTGCACTCACCGGGCCAATCCGGCGCGGCGACGCCGAGACGGTGGCCAGGCATTTGGAGGCTCTGCGGAATCTCGATGCCCCCATCCGGCCCGGCCGCTCCGCGGCGGGGCCACCTTCCCCGGCAAGCGGGGAAGGGAAGGCAGGGCCACCTTCCCCGGCAAGCGGGGAAGGGAAGGCAGGGCCACCTTCCCCGGCAAGTGGGGAAGGGAAGGCAGGGCCACCTTCCCCGGCAAGTGGGGAAGGGAAGGCCGCCGACCTCCCCGGCAAGCGGGGAGGGGAAGCACTGCCTTCGTCCGAAGGCCTTTATCGTATGCTCGCCCTGGTTGCGCTTGGCATCGCGACTGAGGCGGGACTCGATCCCGCGGCGGCCCGGCGGACCAGGAGGGCGCTGACCCGAGATGTGGCAGCGACCCGAAGGAGAGGTCGGAGATGACCACGGTGCTGGACGTCCAGCGATTCAAGGACGAGGGCAGGCGTTTTGCCGCGCTCACCGCGTATGACTTCCTCAGCGCGCGCATCCTCGACGAGGCGGGCATCCCGATACTTCTCGTCGGTGACAGCCTGGGGATGGTGATGCTCGGGCACCCGACCACGCTTCCCGTGACCCTCGACGATATGCTCCACCACGCGAAGGCGGTCGCTCGCGGCGCGCGCCAGGCCCTGCTCGTAGGCGATATGCCATTCATGTCGTATCACGCGTCGACCGAGCAGGCGATCACCAGCGCCGGCCGATTTGTGCAGGAGGCCGGCATGCACGCGGTCAAGCTCGAAGGTGGAGCTCGCGTTGTCGAGATCACCAGGCGGCTGACCGAGATCGGGATCCCTGTCATGGGCCACCTTGGCCTGACGCCGCAGTTCGTCAACCAGATGGGCGGATTCAAAGTTCAGGGCAAGTCCGATAAACAAGCAGCGCAGATCACAGCCGACGCCGTGGCGCTCGAGGAGGCCGGCGCATTCAGCATCGTCCTCGAAGGCGTGCCGAGCAAACTCGCGGCCGCCATCACCCACAAACTCCGCGTCCCAACCATCGGCATCGGCGCGGGTCCGGGCACTGACGGGCAGGTCCTGGTCCTGCACGACATGCTCGGCCTGACCACCGGCAAGGCACCAAAGTTCGTCAAGCGATACGCGAACCTCGCCGAGGAGATCGCGCGCGCCGCAACCGCCTATTCGGAAGACGTGCGCACAGGGAAGTTCCCGGGGCCGGAGCACGAGTACTCGGCGAACGGATCGGCCCCGGCGAAGGACAGGGAAGAGGTCAGGTACGGCAGCTGACGGTCTGGCCGTAATCGAACACGCCGCCGCGATGCTCGGTGCGTCGCGGCGGTGGCGCGCTCAGGGCAGGTCGATCGGCCTTGTGCCCACAATGGGCGCGTTGCACGCCGGACACATGCGCCTGGTCGAGACCGCGCGGGCCGAGAACGACGTCGTCGTCGTCAGCCTCTTCATCAACCCGATTCAGTTCGGCGTTGGCGAGGACCTTGACCGATACCCCCGGGACTGGGACCGCGACGCGAAGAAACTCCAGGAGGCCGAGGTCGACGCCGTCTACCGGCCGACCGCGGCGGAGATGTACCCAGCCGGCGCAAGCACGCGCGTCCACGTGAAGGGGGTGACGGATGGTCTGGAGGGCGCGGCCCGCCCGGGACACTTCGAAGGCGTAGCCACCGTTGTGACGAAGCTGCTGGCGGCGGTCGCTCCGGACCGTGCTTACTTCGGCCAGAAGGACGCCCAGCAGGTCGCTGTCGTCAATCGGCTGGCGAGCGACCTCGACCTGGGCGTCGAGATCCGTGTCGTGCCGACGGTGCGGGAGCCCGACGGGCTGGCGCTCAGCTCGCGGAACGTGTACCTCGGCCCCGAAGAGCGCAGGGCCGCAGCGAGCATCAGCGCCGCCCTTCGCGAAGCGGCGGCGGCGTATTCGTCCGGCGCGCGCGACCCCGTACGCCTGCGGTCTCGGATCGCAGCCCGGCTGACGCTCGAGCCGCTTGTCCAGCTGGAGTACGCCGAGCTCGTGGATGCGGCTACTTTTCAGAAGCCCGGCACCCTCGCCGTGATCGCCGCCAGAGTCGGCAAAACGAGATTGATCGACAACCATGACGTGGCCAAACCCTTCCCTGGTTAGCCATCTTGTGTGCGGTACAATTGACGCTCATTTTGGCGGAGGCCGTTTTGACGACCAAGACCACACCAATAATTTCTAGGGGGTTCGTATGTTGGCTACTGATTCTGGTGCCGTCCTGACCGAAGACAAGGAGGGGACCGACCAGGAATCACCCGAATCCGCGGCGATGACAATGGAGGACTACCTCCATTACGACGAGGAGTCCTTCAAGACCCCAAACCACGGTGACATCGTGGATGGGATCGTCGTGCGAGTTGACCCCGACGAGGTACTCGTCGACATCGGAGCCAAGGCGGAGGGTGTCATCTCGAGCAAAGAGCTCGGCATGCGCGGAGACGCCGACTCCGCCGGCCTCGAGCCAGGCGACCAGATCAAGGTCTATGTCCTCCAGCCCGAGAACGAGGAGGGCAACGTTGTCCTCAGCCTGCGCCGCGCGAGGGCGGAAACCACGTGGCTGGTGGCGGCTGAGAAGCAAACCGACGGGACCGTCATCGACGCGGACGTGCGGGAGCAGAACAAGGGCGGGCTGATCGTCAACATCCTTGGCCTGCGCGGCTTCCTTCCATCCAGCCAGGTCGCTCGCGCCTACGCGGGCACCCTCGAGACGCTGGTCGGCAAGCGCATCCCGGTCAAGATCCTGGAGGTCAACCGAAAGCGCAACAGGCTGATCGTCAGCCAGAAGGCGGCGGAGGACGAGGACCGCGCGCGCAAGCGGGAGGAGCTGTTCAGCCGCCTGCAGACGGGCACGACGGTCAAGGGCACTGTTTCCGGCATCACCAGCTACGGCGCGTTCGTCGACATCGGCGGCGCCGACGGCCTCATCCACATCTCGGAGCTGTCCTGGGACCGCGTGTCCAAGGTCACCGACGTGCTTCAGCTGGGCGAGGAGGTCTCCGTGAAGGTGATCAAGCTCGATCCGGAACAGACCCGCATCTCGCTTTCGCTACGCCAGCTTCAGCAGGACCCGTGGGAGCGCCTCGTGCAGTCGATGCCGGTCGGCTCGATCGTCGAAGGCCAGGTCACCAAGACCAAGAAGTACGGGGCCTTCCTGCAGATCATGCCTGGCATCGAGGGCCTCCTTCACATCTCGGAGCTTTCGTGGGATCACGTCGAGCGCACGGAGGACGTGCTGAAGGTTGGCGAGACCGTGCAGGTCAAGGTCATCGGCATCGACACCGCCCGGCGCAGGATCTCGCTCAGCCTGAAGCAGCTGTCGGCGCCCCCGGCAAGCCTGGCCGGGGCGCGACCCGAGCGGGCGCACGATTACCCTGACGAAGAAGACGAGTAACTAGGCGCCAAGCGCCTTCAGGCGCTGAGCGGCAGGGGAATAGAAGGGGTCGATCTCGAGCGCGCGCCTGTACGCGCGCGCCGCTTGATCGCGTTGGCCGAGCTTGGCGTAGCCGTCGCCGAGCGCGATGTACATGGCTGGATCGGTCTCGCCGAGGTCGGCCGCGCGCTGGAGCTCGGGCACGGTGCCGAGTGCCCAGTGGTACTGGGCTTGCAGAGGGTCGACCCGGACCGAAAGGTCGGCACGGCCTTTGAGGTACCAGACGTCGGCGAGGACTGGGAAGACGGCAAGCACCACCGCTGCGACGGCCAGAATCACCGCGAGGGCCGGTTGCCAGACGGAACCCACCATCCGGCCTGGCGCTGCCCCTCCGGCCCTTTCCCTTCCCGACTCGCTGGGGAAGGTGGCCCCGTCGCGCAGCGACCGGGCCGGATGGGGCGCCACCGCCCCATGAATGGGGAGGAGTTGGGCCTGGAGAACTGACCACAGGGTGCCGGCCAGGAGCCAGAAGGCGCCTGTCGCCGGCGCCCAGTCGAAGTTGAAGAGCACCCACACGCTGTAGCCGACGAGCGCTCCGACCAATCCTGGGATGCCGGGTTGCGACGTACCGCGCCATACCTCCCGGGCCAGCACGACGGCGACCCAGGTCAGCGCCGCCAGCCCCAACAAGCCCTGGGTCGCCGCAATCTCGAGCACGCCGGAATGGACGCGATCGAAGGTGACCAGACCTGCGTAGTCCTGGCTCAGGAACTGGCCGAACGCGAGCCCGGTGGTGTCCTCGCCCCAGCCGGTGACCGGCCGGGCGGCGATCATTCGCAGCGCGTCTTGATAGAGGTGGGCGCGCAGCTCCGGAGGGTCGTTGTTGAGCCCGCGGAGCGGCGGCGAGACCAGGATGAAAGCGGCCGCCGCGCCGACCCCGACAAGCGCGAAGGCTCCGGCCGCGCGGATGAACCGCGCGGGTACTGACAGGACGATCACCGTCAGCGTGCCTGCGATCAAGCCCAGGCCTCCACTGCGCGATGTCGTCACCACAAGTCCGGCGAGCAAGACGACGATCGCCACCGCCCAGGCCGGCGTCAGGTAGGCGCTCCGCCGGCCGCGGTCGATTGCGATGGGGATTGCCATCACGATCAGCGCGGCAAGCAGGTTGGCATTGCCCACGTCGCCATCGGGACGAAATGGAGCGTGGAAGAACCACTGGAGCCACGCCTTGAAGGCGACCACCGACGTTCCGACGACGAAGGCGACCCCGACCGCGTCCCGCTGCCCCTTTGTGCGGAGAAGCCACATCGCGGACGCCGCCAGGCCCAGGTAGCTGAGCCTCATCGGCAAAGACTCGTACCGTGTGAACGACCCGATGAGGCTGAGCGGCCACGAGATGGAGAAGACGAACGCCAGCACGGCGGCCCCCGCGGCGGCAACCAGCGGGAATCGCAAGGCGCCAAGGCTGGGCCCAGCCGGGATCAAGAGCGCTAACCCGATCCCAAGACACGCGCCGGCGATCACAATCGACGCACGAGGAAGGATGTAGGAATCGCTTGCGATGGGTATAGACACGAGTGGCAGCGTTAGCGCGACAAGGGACGGAATGAAACCACCGCTCCGTTCGAGAAGGTGCTTCACCGCGCCTCCCCTTAACTGAAATCCGGTGGCTGAGTTGGACGTTATATTAGGTGCAGAGGTACCACCCGGTACCACTGAAGAGTTGAGGAGGTGCTGGCCCCACCTAGTAGTCGAAGAAGTAGTCCAGGAGGAAAGGGATCTTGTATCCGTTTGAGAGATTTACTGAGCGGGCCAAGAAGGTTCTGACGCTCGCTCAAGAAGAAGCAGAACGATCGCACCACAGCTATATCGGCACCGAGCATCTTCTCCTAGGGCTGCTCCGTGAAGGTGAAGGCCTGGCCGCCAAGGTTCTCAACAACCTTGGCGTAGAGATCGGCAAAGTCCGGCAGACCATCGAGTCGGTCCTCGGCCGGAACGAGCGGATCATCATCCAGCAGATCATCCCTACGTCGCGCGTGAAGAAGGTCATCGAGATCTCCTTCGAGGAAGCGCGACGCATGGGTCACAACTATGTCGGCACCGAGCACCTGCTTTTGGGCTTGCTCATCGAGGGCGAGGGCATCGCCGCGCACGTGCTCGAAGACCTCGGGGCGAACCTCGAGAAGGTACGCACCGAGATCGAGCGCCTGCTCCACGACTCGAGTGCGGAGACCGAAGCGGAGCCCGCTCCGAAGAAGCCGTCCAAGACGCCGTTGCTCGATCAGTTCGGTCGCGACCTCACGGAGCTCGCGCGACGCAACCAGCTCGATCCGGTCATCGGACGAGAGACGGAGATCGAGCGTGTCATCCAGATTCTGAGCCGCCG
>DASPYE010000220.1:0-1690 GCA_035636935.1 Candidatus Dormiibacterota bacterium
ACCTCGGCTAAAGCGAGGTGGGCGTTTCGTCGCTGCCCAGCGGGCGCCGCCTGATCCAGGGCTGAGCGCATCAGCGGGTGGCGATAGCGAACCGTCGAGCCGGCGACGGATATCAGGCCCGCGTCGAGGGCTGGTTGTAGGACGTCGACGGTGACCTCTTCACCCACCTGCTTGCGCGTTGCGCCAAGCACGTCGCTCACGGTGGGGTCCTTGTCGAGTGCGATGAGCAGAAGTGCGGCTTGCGTGAGCCTCGGAAGCTGACCGGCTTGTGCCGAGAACGTCCGCTCCAGCCGATCGGTCAACGGAATGCTTCTGAGTGCGCCCTCGCGCCCGTCGGTGCCCTGCAGCCGGAAGGCACGTGGAAGCTCGAGCAGCGCCATTGGGTTGCCGAGCGCCTCGTCCAGAATCAGGCGGCGAGTCTGAACGTCCAGGTCTGGTGCTACGGATACCAGCAGATCCGCCGACGCCGTGTCGCTCAGAGGTTCGACATGGAGCTCCGGCAGCTGCCGAGATCGAGATGCGGTCTGGGAGGTCTGTCGCAGGCCCGAGATGAGGAGGATGTGGGTCGATTCGAGGCGGCGAGCGACAAAGCTCAGGACAGAGGAGGTCGCGCCGTCCAGCCATTGAAAGTCGTCCGCAACCACGACCAGAGGCCTTTCGTCGGCGACTTCGTCCATGAGGCTGAGCGTGGCCAGGCCGACAAGAAACACCTCGGGCGGCGCACCGGCGCGCATTCCCAATGCGGTGAGCAACGCGTTCTTCTGGGGACCGGGAAGCGCTCCGGCCGACGGCAGTACGGGCTGCAAAAGCTGGTGCAGCCCCGCGAATGGAAGGTCAGCCTCGCTTTCAAGACCTGTGACCGTCAGCACCTTGTAGCCGCGGCTGCGGGCTTCGCTGGCTGCGACGTCAAGAAGGGACGTCTTGCCGATGCCGGCTGCTCCGGTGACGAACAGAGCACCGCCGTGCTCCGCCGCCTCGGCAAGAGCAGTGTCGAGCTGCGCCCTCTCAGCATCCCGGCCGACCAGCCTCGTAGCGCCCATCCCGGGCTGATTTTGCCCCTGGCTCACATTTAGAAAACACCCCCGGTATGTAAGTCATTTCAGTAAGCCGCTAAGTCATCGGTCCGGCCTCGAGCCCGCAAATACAGTCGCACGCCAGAAGCGGGCCCGTGGCCGGCCTACCTAACTTGTGGACATGGGCACATCAAACACGACGGCAGAAGTACTTCCCGATTACGCGCCAGTCCCCAGGTCCGCACTTGGCCCCGCCCTCAATGAGCAGGGGTACTACGTCGGACGCGTGGAGCGAAACCTGTATTGGATTACGGACGGAACCTATCAGTCGGCGTTCCTCACCACGAAGGATGGCGTCGTTCTGTTCGACGCGCCGCCGACGATCGGTAACAACATCCGGCGGGCGGTGGACGAGATCGCGGCAGCCAACGGCGTGAGCAACAAGGTGACCCACCTCGTCTACTCACATCATCACGCCGACCACGCGGGTGCCTCTTCGCTGTTCGACAAGAATGTGGTTCGCATCGGTCACGAGGAGACCCGCCGGCTCCTGCTGAGGGACAACGACCCGGCGCGGCCGGCGCCGGACGAGACCTTCGGCGACCGCCGCACGCTGAAGATCGGCGGCGAGCGCATCGAACTGGCATGGCATGGCTCGAACCACTCGCCGGACAACA
>DASPYE010000221.1:0-4324 GCA_035636935.1 Candidatus Dormiibacterota bacterium
GCCGTCTACACCGAGTCGTTTGGCTTTTCGCATATGGGTGGCTCCGCCCAGCTGGAAGCGCACGTGTGCGCGGGCGCGCTCGATCTTGCCGCCGCGCGCTGGCCTTATCACCGTGTGATCGTGCGCACGGATTGCGCTCCAGTAGTGCGCAGCCGAATGCCGTCAAGCGACAGTTTTCGCGTCGCTGTGCACGAAGTTAGGGAACGATGCCGCCGCGGCTGGCGAGTCGTTCGTTACGTGAGCCGCAAAGCAAATCCCGCGCACGAGCTCGCGCGCGAGGGATTGAAGAGTCTCTCCAAACAGCAACTGCTAGTCGCGGCGTAAGTCTCCTCATATCGCATTTATTGGGCGCAGTTAGAATTGCTGCGCCCAATTTCCTTTTATTGCAGGAGACAAAATGGCACCCGAGGAAGCACAGCAAAACGCACCGCGGAGACGTGGACGGCCGCCGGGATCGAAAAATCGCACCCGTCGCAAGCGGGCTGAAGGTGGGGAGCTTGTCACGCGACTCAACACAATGGTCGCCAAGCTGATCAGCGAGAACCGAACGCTTCGCCGCCAGGTCGCAAAACTGGCCACCAAGGGGACGGGCACCGGCTCCAAGACAGTAGAGCGAAGCCTACGTACGATCTCGAAGCGCGTCGAGCGAGCCCTCGGTAGCAAGACAACCCGCCGCCGTCGCACGACCGCAGCTCCGGCCAACGGACGCCGTCGCAAGGCGACGACCCGGAGACGGCGAGCTTCGTCCTAGCGGACTAAAACCCGCGCTGTTCCATCTGCTTGGCGGTGCGATACGCGTCCACGATGCTGAAGACCCATAGCGTTCCGCCGCCAAGCTCCATCGGCACACCGACCGCGGCACCGATGACTGTCAGGTCGAGGTCGAATCCGAAGAACTGAAGGCCGCCGATGCCTAGCAGGTACGCGAAGCCTTTCATGTTGTGGCCGAGATAGAAGTGCCCCAGCCCGGGCACGATGGCCAGGGCCGCCGCGAGCGCGGGATTCTTGCGTGGCCGGATAGCGGCCGCGTAGTAACCGCCGCCCGACGCCGGAGAGCCGCACCGCGGACATGGAGCGGACGGATTCGTGAGGAGCGCCCCGCAGCGCCCGCACAGGACCTCAGATGCCATCCCTGCTTTCAGTTTGCCCGTTTTTGCTACGTTCCGAACCATGGATCTCGGATTCACGGCCGAGGAGGATGCCTTCAGGCACGAGGTCCGAAGCTGGCTCCAAGCGAACCTTCCGAGCGATTGGCGCCAGGGCGGCAGAGGTGGTTACCGCGAGGAGGAGGATTCCGACCTTCAGCGGCAGTGGCAGCGGCGGCTCTACGAGGGCGGCTGGCTCAAGCTCGGGTGGCCCGAGCAAGCCGGAGGCCGCGGTGCGACGCCGGTCATGCAGGCGATCTACCAGGAGGAGCTTGCCCAGGCCGGCGCTCCTGGAATCCTGGGACGGTTGGGGGTCACGCTTCTCGCCCCGACCCTGGTCGCGCACGGGACTAACTGGCAGAAAGATACCTACCTCGAGAAGATCCTCAGCGGCGAGCTGATCTTCTGCCAGGGTTTCAGCGAGCCCGACGCCGGTAGCGATCTCGCAGGGCTGCGCACGCGCGCGGAGCGGCGCGACGGGCAGTGGGTCCTGAACGGCCAGAAGACCTGGTCGAGCGGGGCTCATTACTCGGACCGGAGCTTCCTGCTCGCTCGCACCGGCACCTCGGCTGAGCCTCATCGCGGCATCGGTTTCTTCCTGGTCGACATGAAGCAGCCCGCTGTCGAGGTGCGGCGGATCAAGCAGATGACCGGTGGCGGCGAGTTCGGCGAGATCTTCCTCTCGGGAGCGCACGTCGACGACCGCGACCTCGTCGGTGGACCTGGGGATGGCTGGAAGATCGCGATGACCGTGTTTGGGTTCGAACGCGGTGGGCTGGCGCAGGCTGCCCGGTTCGAACGCGCGGTGGCCGAGCTCGCCTCGCTGGCGCGGGACCGCGGCGCCGGCGGCGACGTCACCACCCGACAGAAGGTCGCCCAGGCGCAGATCGAAGCGCACGTATTCCGCCTGATCGGACTGCGCAATCTCACCAAGGCTCAGCACGGCCACGCGCCAGGCCCGGAGGCGAGCGTGGTCAAGCTCTACTGGAGCGAGATGGACAAAAGGCTCCAGGAAACCGCCATTGGCGTCGAAGGCATGTACGGTGCGCTGGCGCCGGAATCCGCGCTCGCGATCGAGGACGGCCGCTGGCAGTACGGATGGATGTGGGCACAGGCGGAGACGATCTACGCCGGTTCCTCGGAGATCCAGCGCAACATCATCGCCGAGCGCGTGCTCGGCCTGCCGCGCGGCCGTTGAGCACGACCACATCGGTGATCGACCGGCTGCGAGCCCGAATCGGCATCGACGGAGAGCCCGTCACGGCGGCGGTCGAGGCCGGACACGTGGGCCGGTTCGCGGCCGCGATCGGCGATCCCAATCCCCGCTGGACAAAAGAGGCGCCAGCCACATTTCTTGTTGCGTTGGCGCCAGCCGGTATACACCTCGCAGAGGCAGAGGAGTACGGCAAAGGCTGGCTGAACGGAGGCAACCGCTTCGAATATTTCGCGCCCGTGCTCATCGGAGACCGGATCACGGCGACCGGCCATGTCGCCGACGTCTATGAGAAAAGTGGATCGAGCGGAAACCTGCTGTTCATCATCTTCGAGACTCGTTACGTCAACCAGGACCGGGTCGTGGTCGCGAAGCTGCGGGGGACGATGATCCGCCGATGAAGGTTGAAGTCGGTGAGGAGATTCCGGAGCTGGTCAAGCACCCCACCACGCGACAGCTCGTCCAGTACGCCGGTGCGCAGGGCGACTTCTACGAGATCCACTACGACCACGCGTATGCGCAGAGCGTCGGCCTACCAGGCGTCATCCTCCACGGGCTGCTCAAGGCGGCGTTTCTCGGCCAGCTGGTGACCGATTGGATTGGCGCTCGCGGCACGCTGAAGGCTTTCGAGGTCAGCTATCGCGGCATCGACGTGCCAGGTCATCCGTACCGGTGTCGAGGTCGGGTGGCGCGAGTCGACGACACGGAGGTGGAGCTCGAGATCTGGGGCGAGAACGACGAGGGTCAGCGCACCACAGTGGGAATGGCCACAGTCGAGATCCGCTGATGTTCTCGCTGTACCTCGTGCTGAAGTTCATCCACATCCTGTCGGCGATTGTTGCCGTTGGCACAAACATCACTTACGGCGTCTGGAATGTGCGCGGAGCCGGGGATCCCGCGCATCTTGGGTTTGCCTTGAAGGGAATCAAGTTTCTGGACGACCGGATCGCAAACCCGGCTTACGGAGTGCTCCTTTTGACGGGCCTGATCATGGTCTTCATGCAGTGGAGGATTACCGACCTCTGGATCATCCTCGCGCTGATCCTTTTTGCCGCGGTGGTGGTGCTTGCCGTGGCGTTTTACTCGCCCCTGCTCAAGAATCAGATCAAGTTGGTCGAGGAAGGCGCGACCGCTTCGCCCGAGTACGCAAGGTTGTCCGCGCTCGGTAGGCGCTTCGGTCCAGGCCTGGGCGTGATCGTGGTCGTGATCCTCGTCCTGATGGTGTTCAAGCCCCACCTGTAAATCCAGAACAGCACGAGCACCGTCCCGTCGATGATGCAGTAGCCGGCCGCGATCACCGAGGGCGGGTTGCCTGACGGGATGCCGGTCCAGGGGGCCGCGGGCAGCCAGTACCAGTTGCCGAGAGAAGTACCGACGATCTCGAGCTCGCTCACGATGATGAAGATCGCGGCGAACAGCGGCCAACGCGGCGAACGCAGCAGGAAGTAGGCGAAGACGGGAAAACACATCGCTCCCTGAACGTCGATCCGACCGGTCAGGACGGGCAGGACCGTGAGGCCGAGAAGCGCCCATGTGCCGGCGCCCGCGAGGACGGCGTGGGCGAGCCGGCGACCGTACCGAGTCACGACCGGCGTCTGCGCCGCCAGCAAGCCGAAGAGATACACGAGTCCGTGGCCGGGCGGAACGAACAGCGGCACGTTGTGCAGGCGGTACGCGTAGATGCCCCAGATGAGGGAGCTGAAGATCTCGAAGACTGTCGCGACTCCGACGCAGACCCACGCCTGCATGCGCTGCTCTTTCGGCGCTTTCAGCGCCGCCAGGTAAAGGACGAGGAAACTGAGTGCGCCAAGCACGTACTGCTGCCACACAGCCGTGATCCGGCTGTCGGCGAAGAGCCCGACCGGGATGTAGACGAGAAGGTAGGCCTGCAACCAGTAGGGCTGCAGGCCTTTAGCTGTGGCCCTGACTACTTGATCGTGCCCCTCTCGTCGATGAGGCTGCCCTG
>DASPYE010000222.1:0-3375 GCA_035636935.1 Candidatus Dormiibacterota bacterium
GTGGGGAAAGACGTGGAACTTCGCGGTCGTCTGCGCGGTGGCACCGATCGCGTCCGTGACTCTCACAGAAAAGATCCAGTCCTTCGCCGGCGACGGAAAGGCCTTCGTGAGCGAGAAGCCGCTCAGTCCCATGCCGGTTGGGAGCGCCCCGGCGACCACCTTGTAGGTGAACGGGGCGACGCCTCCCGAAGCGTGTCCGAACACACCGCACGCGGTGACGCAGCCCGCCTCGACCAAGCATGGCTGACGAGTGGGGCACGCTGCGGCAACCGCGATGTGCTTGCTCACGGCGATCGAGGTGCCGATGCTGGCGCTGCCACCCACCGAGTCCGCGACCTGAATGGTGAACAGGAAGTTTCCAATTGCGCTCGGCGTGCCCGATACGTTGCCCGTCGAGCTCATCGCCAGGCCGCCAGGAAACGACCCTCCGCCGATGGTCCAGCTGTATGGAGGCACCCCGCCTTTCGCGGTCGGCCTCACGGGCGCGTACGCGAAACCGAGCTCGCCGGCATGAAAGGCAACGGATGCGATCGCAAGCGATGCAAGCGGCGACGGTGATGGTGACGGCGAGCTGTCTGCGCTGGGCGAGGTCGGCGGTTGGGAGCTGGACGACGCGAGCTTCTGTGGAGAAGCGCAACCTGCCATCAGGAGCAGGAGAACGACGATGCCGGAAGTCCAACCCCTCACCACGATTTTTACCGGGCGGAGTCTAGAGCCCGCCGCGGCGCTCTGGACGGATTAGCCGGTGCGGCGGACCAGGGCCAGGAACTCAGCGCGTGTCCGCGGGTCGCGCCGGAAGGTCCCGAGCATGCAGGAGGTCATCATGTGGCCACCCGGCGTCTCCACCCCACGCATCTCCATGCAGAGGTGGCGAGCCTCGATCACCACACCCACCCCCTTCGGGGCGAGGATGACGTTCAAGGCTTCGGCGATCTCCCGCGTCAGCTGCTCCTGGATCTGCAGGCGGTGCGAGAAAACCTCGACCAGGCGGGGGATCTTGCTCAGGCCGATCACCTTTCCTTGCGGCAGGTAGCCGACGTGGACCTGGCCGAAAAACGGAAGCATGTGGTGCTCGCACAGGCTGTAAAACGAGATGTCCTTGACGATGACCATCTCGTCGTAGTCCTGGTCGAAGACGGCGCCGGCGACGACCTCCTCGGGCTTGACGCCGTAGCCGTTCGTCAGCTCACGCATGGCCCGCGACACTCGGTCCGGCGTGGCTTTCAGGCCCTGCCGGTCGGGGTCCTCTCCGAGCTCGACCAGCAGCGATTCGACGAGCTCAGCGATCGGGTCGCTCGGCTTCGGACTTGGTCTGGCCATCGTTGCTCACACAATTTACGAGGTGGACGCGATCGCTGCGGCTCAGGCGCTGTCCGAGATTGGATATCTTCTGCGGCAGAACGAGAAGGAACGTTTCCGGGCGAAAGCCTTCTCGGCGGCCGCCTGGTCGATCGCGTTGCAGCGCCCAGACCTCGAGTCCCTTCAGCGAACCGAGAGCCTCACCCAGATCGAAGGCGTCGGCGAGGGTATCGCCAGGGTGCTCTCTGACTTCGTGCAGACCGGCCAGAGCCGCTACCTGAATCGCCTGCGCGAGCAGATGCAGCAACCGGCCCGCGACGATGAGTCAGAGCTCGACTTCGACGATTACCAGGGCGACGTGCACTCCCACACCAACTGGAGTGACGGCCGGGCGACGATGCTGGAGATGGCGCAGGGCGCGCAAGCTCTCGGCTACAGCTACCTCGGGATCACGGATCACTCGCCGCGGATCACCGTCGTCCATGGGCTCAACGCGGAGCGCCTCGTTGCCCAGTCGCGGGAGATGGCGGAGGTGCAGAAGCAGGTCGACGGCGTAACGCTGCTCCAGGGCATAGAGGTCGACATCCTCGAGGACGGCGCGCTCGACCTGCCCGACGCGGTGCTCGAGATCCTCGACGTGGTCATCGCCTCGCCCCACGTCAAGCTCCGCCAGGAACCGGCCGCCATGACCGAACGCATGCTTCGCGCCGCTTCGCACCCGCACGTCGACGTGATCGGCCATCCGACCGGCAGGCGGCCCGGATCGCGCGAAGGCGCGAGCTACGATTTCGAAGCAGTCTTCAAGGAAGCGGCCAAGCACGGCATCGCGCTGGAGATCGATGCCGACCCGGCGCGCATGGACCTCTCGCCGGAGATGGCGCGGCTCGCGTTCCAGTGCGGCTGCAATTTCGTGGTCGACGCCGACGCGCACGCCCCGGCCGAGTTTGCGTACGTGCCGATGGCGCTGTGGATGGGGCGACGCGCCGGCATCCCCAAGGAGCGCATCCTCAACTTCCGCTCTGTGCATGAACTTACGATGGCCTTCGAGTGACTCAAGTAGGGATCATGCTCGAAGGCCAGGAGGGACTCAGCTGGGAGCGCTGGCGCCGCATTTGTGCTGACGTCGATCGTCTCGGATTCGCGTCGCTGCGGCGCAGCGATCACCTCATCTCCCTGATGGGCGCGGGCACCAGCGAACGCGATTGCATCGAATGCTGGGAGTCGCTCGCGCTGGCCGCGGACTGGACCAAGAAGATCGAGTTCGGTCCGATGGTCAGTCCGATGACGTTCCGGGCTCCCGGCGTGCTGGCGAAGATCGCCGCGTCGGTGGACGCGCTTTCCGGCGGCCGGCTAATCCTCGGTGTCGGCGCCGGGTGGAATCAAAACGAGCACTCTCTCTTCGGGATCCCGTTCCTGACGGAGCGCGAACGATTCGAGCGCCTGGAGGCGGGCATCAACACCATGCGCGACATCTGGAGCAAGACGAACCCCCGCCCCGCTCGCAACCCGATCCCTTTGTTGATTGGCGGCAAGGGACTCAAGCGCACGATTCCGCTGGTTGCGCGCGAGGCCGCGGAATGGAACCTCTCGCGACTCGATGCGGATATGTTCCGGGAACTCCGCGATGCGCTCGATCAGTCCTGCCGCGAGATCGGTCGCGATCCCGCGACGATCCGCCGCTCCGTGATGACGAGCTACATCATCGGCCGCGACCGCGCCGACCAGCTGGAGCGCGCCGCGCAGGTGCGTGACGTCATTCCCGACCTGAAGGCACTCAGTCCCGAAGAGGTGCTTGAGAATCGAAACGGTCCATGGCTCGTCGGCACTCCAGAAGAGATCGCGGCAAAGATCCGCGAGTACAGCAAGCTCGGTGTTGACCTGTTCATGCTCCAGCACTTTCTGCTCGACGACTCGGACGCGCTGGACCTACTCGGGAAGGAAGTCCTGCCGGCAGTCGCCTAAGGTAAGGAAATGGACTTCGAGCTCAGCGACGCCGAGAAGGAATTTCGCGATGAGGTGCGCGCCTGGCTGAAGGCCAACGCCCCGCATGACGCCGAGGGTGCCGGTGACTTGAAG
>DASPYE010000223.1:0-8287 GCA_035636935.1 Candidatus Dormiibacterota bacterium
CGGTCGGGCGAGGAAGCCGGCGAAGAAGATGGCGTAGGTGTTCAGGGTCCCGGTAAGCGGATCGGACTTCGGGAAAAAGAGCTTGGCGAAGACAAGCGCGCCCATGGTTCCGAACAGGAAGTAGTCGTACCACTCGATCGACGTGCCGACGGTGCTCGCCACCACCGCCCGCACCATCTGTTTGCGACGTTCCTCGGGCGGCATGGACGTCAAAGCAGCCGAACCGACGGTATTAGCCATATCAACACTCCCCCAACAGTCGAGAATAAGTCCCGAACTACTTAATTCTTTAGCACTTTTTCCGACTTTTTGCTGAGCCAGCTCTGTTCCGCCTCCCCGATGGGCGTTGAGGGAGGGCCGTTCCGGAAGGGCCAGATCTCCTCGGCGATGCGCCGCCAGTTGGCGGTGGCGTTGAGGCTGCCGAGCACGGCGTAGAGGCCCAGGTTGATGCGCTGCATGATCACGTACGCGCGCGGCACGTCCGAGTACGGGGCCAGGGGACCGCGCGCGTCAAAGAAGCGCCGCACGATGGCCGACGCGTAGGCCGGGGTGATCGTCATCGGTACGTCCTCGAGCACCGTCCCATAGAACTGGCCGAAACGGTCGACCACGGTGGAGGTCGGCACGGGGGCGCCGGCGCGGAGGAATCCCGCCCGCTCGAGGGCCGCGCGGAAGGATTCATAGTCCTTGTCGAAGACGAGGAAGCGGACCGCGTCTACGAGCGGCCCGAGGTCATCGTCCGTGAAGCGCTTGGTCAAGCCGAAATCCAGGAAAGTGACCCGACCGCCTCGATGGAACAGGTAGTTGCCAGGGTGCGGGTCGCCGTTGAACGCATGCAGCCGGTAGAGACTCCGGAACACGAACCGGTAGATCGTCTCGGCGGCGAGGTCCTTCTCATGCTGGTCCCACCGGAGGAGCTCGTCGAACGTCGCGCCCGAAACCAGCTCGCTGGTGAGGACGCGCGGGGTGCTCAGCCCGCCGAGCACGTAGGGGACGCGGATGACCGGGTGGCCGTTGTAATAGCGCGCGAACATTTCCTGGCTCTCGGCCTCGCGGGCATAGTCGACCTCCTCCTGCAGGCGCTCGCCAAGCTCGTCGACCAGGGAACGAGTGTCGAGTCCGGGGAATGCGGCGCCGACGATCCTTCGCAGAAGCCCCACGTTGTGAAGGTCGGACGTGATGCTGCGCGCGATGCCCGGGTACTGGATCTTGACCGCAACTGCCCGGCCGTCGCGCGTGATCGCGCGGTGCACCTGGCCGATGGACGCGGCGGCGATCGGTAACGGGTCCCACTGCGCAAACACCCGCTCCGGCACGTCTCCGAGCTCGTCGACGATCACCGACGCTGCCAGCGCGCCGGTCATCGGCGGCGCCCTGTGCTGCAGCCGCGACATCGCGGCGCGGAACGTGAGAGGCATGTCCTCGTAGATGTAGCTCGCCATCTGCCCGAGCTTCATGAGCACACCCTTCATCGAGCCGAGCTCCTCGGCCACCTCGTCGGCCGAACGCAGCGCGAGGTCGTGGCGAAGCTCGCCGCGCCGCTCGACCGAAGCGAACAGCAGGCGTGGCGAACCGGCGACGTAGCGGCCTCCGATGCGCAGCGCGAGCCGCGCGAGGGCGGCGCCGCGGCCGACCCGCGACTGACGCATGGCCGAGCCGGCGCTCATACGCGCGTGCGGAGCTCGATGCGCTGCCGGGCCTCGAGCACGCCAGGAAGCGATTCGAACGCGAGGTCAAGCGCGCCCAGAAGCTGGCGCACCGACTCGCGCTCCATCAGCTCGACCGGCGGAGCGTCGAACCCGTACATCTCACGCGCCCAGTCCGGGAGCGTGCCGACGGCGACCTGGGCCAGGTCGTGCCACAGGTCGCGCATGTCGTCGTCCAGGTCCGGCGGGTCCATCACAACGGCCATCGCGTCTTTGGCCGCTGGAGTTGCCTGCCTAAGCTCGACCGACTCGATGTAGGCGCGCAGCGACGCGACCGTCGCCGGCACACCCTCTCGCGGCACACCGACGATCTCGGCGAACCGGACCATTTCGGCGACGTATCGGTCCGCATCAGCGGATTCAAGGGGGCGTCCATATCGCTCGACCACGGTGACGATGGAGTCGACCATCCCCGCATGCACCCACAGCAGCAGCGCTGGGTCCTCGGCGCTGTAGGGAAGGCCGGTCTCAGGGTCGACGCCGCGGACGCGGACGTGGACCTTGCGCACCCACGTGGCCGCGGCGAGCGCGGACTCGGTGTCGCCGTAGGTCGTCGTGAGCAGGTAGCTGCTCGTCGCGGCGAGCCGGCCGAACGGGTCCTGACGCCAGTTGCTGTGCTGCGCGACGCCCGCCATCGCCAATGGGTGCAGCGCCTGGACCATCAGCGAGCGCATGCCCGCCAGCGGGAAGGACCGGTCGCGGTTGACGCGCCAGACGAGGCTTTTGGGCCCGAACAGGCCGTCGTCTTTAGGACGTTCGGCAACCGCGCGCGCATAGGCTCTGGCGAGCGGTTCCAGCGGACTCAGGTGGGCGGTTTCCACAGGCGAGACGATACCGACGCCTAGGCCAGGACCTCTTGCCTCTGAGAAAGATGCTGAATCGCCTGAGAGCGGACCTCTTCAAATCCCGCCGCCAGGCCCTTGCGCAGGATCCTCGCGCAGGCGGCGGCCGAATAGAGACGAGGGATGAAAACGAAGTCCGCCCCCTCCTCATAGAAGTGCAGGGCCTGAGGGATATGCTCGGTGGTGAGCACCACGCGAGCGTTCGGTGCATGCGTATGTACGGCGTGCATCAGGCGCAAATTGCTCGTGCCGCGGAGCACGTCATCGGTGATGCTCGAAACGACCAGCTCAGCGTGCTCGACTCCGGCGTGACGCAACGTGTCCGCGTGCGCGATGTCGCCGTATACGCACTTGATGTTCTTGCGACGAAGCTCGCGCATGACAGTCGGGTTGAAGTCGATAACGAGGATCTTCTCGATAAACGCACGCGACTCTTGAGCCGAGCCTTCGTGCTCGAACTCGTAAAGGATCGAGCTGGTGTCGCGGAAAAACCCTAGAAAAATCACCGGTTGATGCGGCGCTTCCTCACCGACCTGGGCCGCCAGAGCAGCTGCGTCGAGGTCTTTCATCCCCACCGCTTTGAAACCGGCGGCAAGCATCCGTTGGATCGGATGGCTGGAGTTGATCATGTAGGTCGAGACGACCGAGGTCACGGCAAACGTGATGATGACAATGGTCAGCACGTCCTGGGTGATCTGAGGCTGCGGGCGCATCGCGACGCCAAGCGAAGCGATGACGATCGAAAACTCGCTCACCTGAGCGAGGTTGATCGCGGGCACGATGCTCGTCCGCAGGCCGAGGCGCAGCGCGTAGAGGATCGGGACGACCACCACCCGGCTGACGATGACGAAGACGGAGGCCGCCAGCGATAGCTCGAGGACGTGGACGCTTGGCACGGTGATCTGCATCCCCAGCGCGACGAAGAAAAGCGTCACGAAGAAATCGCGGATGCTGACCGCTTTGGCGACGACGTCGGTGGTGTACGGAAAAGCCGACAGGCTGACGCCGGCGATCAGCGCCCCCATCTCGCGGGAGAGTCCAATCAGGCTCGCGGCGCCGGCCAGGAAGAAGCACCAGCCGAGGGCGGAGACCAGGACCAGTTCGGGGGCTTTGGCGACCATCCGAAACAGATAGGGCAGCACGTATTTGGCGAGCCCGAAGCCCGCGACCACCAGCACGGCACCGCGCCACAGCGAGCCGAGTAGGGGGACCAGGTTCGGGTTCAGGATGTTGGGCTGCACGGCGAGCATCCCGACCGCCCAAAGGTCCTGGATGACGAGGACGCCAAGGGTGATTCGACCCGGCAGCGTGTCAAGCTCGAACTTGTCGTTCAGGATCTTGACCACCACCAGCGTGCTGGAGAGGCTCATGCAGGCCGCGAGGTAGAGCAGCGCACTGTTGCCGGGGGCGTTGCGGACGCCCAGGACCCAAAAGAATCCGAGCCCGAGCGCGATACATATGGGCACCTGCAGAGCGCCGGTCAGCAGCACCGCGGCCCCGCCGGATGCCATCTTCCTGATATCGATCTCCAGACCGATCACAAAGAGCAGGAGGATGAGCCCGATCTCCGCGACCGTAGAGATGCTCCCTTGATCGGTCACGAACTTGAGGCCGATCGGGCCGATGATCACGCCCGTCGCGAGGTAGGCGATGATCAGCGGCTGTTTGAAGCGCCAGGTGACGGCCGCGATCAGCGCGGCGGCCCCGGTGCAGATGCCGATGCTCGACAGCAGGCCGAGGTCCGTGGGGACGTTCACTTCGAGCCGGCGGTGACCTGCTGCGGCTCGCCCCAGCGGTCGGGCACGTCCGCGGCGTCAGCGGGATCCGCGAAGACCAGGAAACGCGGGTGGTGCAGGGTGTCGATCACGGTGTCGGCGAGCTGATCCGTCCCGGTAGCCGGTTCGTCGAGATCCTCCGTCGGGTGGAGGAGGCGTCCCATTCCGCGCTTGCGCGTGTTCTGGCCGACGCGCGGTCCGCCGGATGGAGTGGCGTACAGAGAAACGTGGATGCCGCGCCCCGCGGTGAGCACCGCGACGCCGTGCGTGAAGCTGGCGACGGCCGCGTAACCGCTGTCATATGCGACGTCGGTCGGGCGGGTCCTCCCGAGGGAGCCTGCCGGCACGGCGTTGAGGATGTGACCGGAGCCTCGCTCGGTCATGTGCGGAACCACAGCCATTGTGGTCCGCACCGTTCCGAGCACGTTGGTCTCCAGCATCCATTTCCAATCGCTCGACTTGATGCGGTCCAGCGGGCCCTCGAGCAGGACGCCGGCCATGTTGACGAGGATGTCGACCTGGCCCATCGTCGTGATCGCATCGTTCACGAGCGAGCGAACCGACGAGTCGCTGCGTACGTCGGTGGGGAGCGCATGCGCCGCGTCCGTGGTGCCCATCTCGAGGATCTCTTCCACCGTCCGCTCCATGCGCTCGGCGTCGAAGTCGGCTATGACCACCCGTGCGCCCTGGCGCGCCACCGCCTTGGCGACCGTCCGCCCGATCCCGCTGGCGCCACCGACGATGACAGCGACCTTGCCTGTGAGGGCGCCGCGAGCCAGGGGGTCGTCTGCCACGGCGGGCATTCTAGTTGTCGCGAGGGCCGTTCAGAACTCGGCTGCCGCGCGCAGGGAGGGCTGAAGTCAGAGGCGGTGCAGGAGCGGAATCCGCGGCGCGATCGCGTAGTTGAGCTGGATCGCGACGATCAGGCCGATGCTCAACCGGGTGTCGATGATGCACAGCAGCGTCGCCAACAGGTAGAGCGACTGGGCGATGTAGACACGGCGGCGGACGGCTCTGATGATCGTCGCCTGGTTGGCTTGATTGAAGAGCCGCGCGCGCGCCGCGTATTCGGCCGAGGCGAGAATCAACGCCCCCAGAACCAGGATGTTCAGCCAGTACTCGATCAGGGCCAGACGCAGCTGATAGTGGCTGGCCAGCAGGTTGGTCGAGAAGGGGACGATGGTGACAAACAGCAGGAAGGCGAGGTTGATCCACGTGTAGTCGCGATTTGATCGCTCGAGCTGGCTCAGCTGCGTCTGCTGCCCGACCCAGAAGATGCCCAACGTCAGGAAACTCATGAAATAGGTGACCAGGCTCGGGACGAGGTGCAAGAGGGCCTGTGCCAGGTCGGAATCGCTCTTGACCTCGTTGATGGTCGGGACCGCAAGCGCCAGGACGAGAAGGGTCATGGCGACGGCGAAGATCCCATCCGAGAGGCCGGACAGCCGGTGGAGGCTGCTCCCCGCGAGCTCGTTGTAGTAGCGGCTTTGCTCGTCCGGCTGGCTCACGGGGCCAAGGATCGCGCATCGGTAGGCTGGTTGCCGATGCCGACTCCGCACAACGTCGTTTTCTTCGCGACGCCCGCCGCGCTAAGGGCCTGGTTCGAGGCAAATCACGACACAGCGACCGAGCTGTGGCTCGGCTATCACCGGAAACGGACCGGCCGAGCGTCAGTCACCTGGCCCGAGGTTGTCGACCAGGAGCTCTGCTTCGGTTGGATCGACAGCGTTCGCTACGCGCTTGCTGATGACGCCTCCGCGCAGAGGCTTACGCCGAGGCGCAAGGGCAGCATCTGGAGCGATATCAACGTCAGGCGCTTCGCGGAGCTGGAGCGGCAGGGTCTCGTGCATCCAAGCGGTCGGGCCGCCTTCGAGCGAAGGGATGAGGCGCGGTCCCGGCTGTACTCCTATGAGAATCGCGGACTCGGCCTGGATCCGAAGCTCGAATCGGTCTTTCGCCGCCACGCCGCGGCGTGGAAATTCTTCGAGGCGCAGCCGCCCTCCTACCGGATGACGGCCGCCTTCTGGGTGATGAGCGCCAAACGGGAGGAAACCAGGAAGCGCCGCCTGGAGAAGCTGATCGCGCACTCGAAGATCCGCGAGCGCGTTCCTCCTTTCAGCTCGTCGCCTCATTCTTCCGGACTCGGGCCTCGACCAGCTTCCTGATCAGGTCCACGGGCATGGGCTGGTCGAGCGGAAACCGGTACGTGCCCTTGCCCGTCATGAACTTGCTCAGTTCTTTGTGCTTGGCCGCCTCGCCGACCGGGTAGACGCCGATGTGATTCTTGAACGCGGAGTAGTAGATCAAACGGCCGCGATAGTCGAAATAGGGCATCCCGTAGCTGATTCGCTCTTCGGCTTTGGGGGCCACCTCCTTGATCAGCTTGCGGAGCTGACCTAGGTGCGGCTGCGCCGCTTTTGGCGCAGCCGCAATGTAAGCGTCGACAGCTTTGGTGCCGGCGTCACTCATGGACTTTCGTATACGTGAGGTCGAAATCGACCTCCCAGTTGGTTTCATCACGCGACATCTCCCACTGGCCGGCGATGGTCTTGCCGTCGTCGCTGATCCGCCCGATGAACCGCTGGTTGAATTCCGGCGCCTCGCGCCACATTCTCCAGGCTCCAGCGGTGACGGTCGTCCGGTAGACCCGGCGCACCTCGCGCGAGTCGTAATAGAGGACTGTGCATTCGTCGCGCTCGTCGTCGCTTCCGATCAGCAGCGTGCTGTGCGGAAAACGTGCGTCCTCCTGTGTCGATTCGAGGCGGAGAAACTTGCCGTCCTCGGTGGGCCGGACCGACGTGCGGCCGCGGCCCTCCGAGAACTTCTTGCTCGACACGTCCCAATCGCCGAGGAGCACGTCGAGCAGCTTCAGCCCGTTGGTCACTTGCCAGCCTTCATCCTGTCGAGAAGCTCGCTGAGTCGCTCGATCGACTCGTTGGCTCCCTCTTCCATTCCGGAGGCGACCATGCCGTCCCGATCCATCACAGTCTCGAAGACCTGGTGGGTCAGGAGCCTGGTCTTGTTGCCGACCGCTTCGAATGTCGCCGTCTCGAGCGCAACGTGGCCGGGCACGCCTTCGTACTCGAAGGTGCGGCAGATCCGCTCCGGGGCAATGACGTCGTGGTTCACGCCGCGAAACGCATGCCGTCCGCCGTCCGCCGCAACATGGACGACGCGCCATGAGCCGCCCGGCCGCGACTCGAACTTGTCGATCTCGACCTCGTACTGGCGCGGACCCCACCACTGCACGAACAGCTTCGGGTCGGTGTAGGCCCTGAACACGAGCTCGCGAGGCGCGTCGAGCATTGTTGTCGACTTGATGTCGTGCTTACCGGGCTCGATCACGTATTCGGTTTTCGGCACGTTCGTCACTCCCTTCGTTGTCATCGATCTTTCTCCTTCTTGAGCAAATCCTGCAATACGTCGTCCAGGCGCTGGAAACTTTCGTCCCAGAAGCGCCGGTAATCCCCCACCCAGTCCGAAGCCTCCTTGAGGCGGCCGGCCTCCAGGCGGCACGGCCTCCACTGCGCGTTGCGGCTCTGCGTGATCAGGCCGGCGCGCTGCAGCACTTTCAGGTGTTTGGAAACGCCGGGGAGGCTTAGGTCGAACGGCTTGGCCAGCTCCGTGACCGAGGCCTCGCCCTCTGCAAGACGAGCCAGGATCGCCCGCCGGGTGGGATCGGCGAGGGCTGCAAACGTGACGCTGAGGTGATCGTTAGCCATCGTACTTTGCCATCTAGCTAATTAACTACTCGGTAGAATACTGCGCCGCAGATGCCTCTGTCAAGGGCATCTGGAGGTTCAGATCGTTCGGTGCGGTTGGGGCCTGGCATTGATCAAGACCGCGGCGACGAGGGCGGCCAGGACCAGGATCCCGGCTCCCCAGGCGGTCGCCACCGAGAAGCCGTGGACGAAAGCGGCGGCCGGGGCGCCCGCGAAGCCGGCCGCCGCGCTGACGGCGACGG
>DASPYE010000224.1:0-4284 GCA_035636935.1 Candidatus Dormiibacterota bacterium
CAGACCTACGAGAGCTCCGTCCGCTACGTCCACGCCGCGCGCGCCTCCGGGCTGAAGCTCGCGGTGGTCTCTTCGAGCAAGAACACGACGGAGGTTCTGCGAGCGGCGCGCCTGGACGGCGAGTTCGACGCCCAGGTCGACGGCAACCTCGCTGAACTTGAGCACCTCCGAGGCAAGCCCGCTCCCGACACCTACCTGGCCGCGGCCAGGACGCTGCAGGCCCCACCCGAGGACTGCGCCGTCTACGAAGACGCGCTTGCGGGCGTCGAGGCCGGCCGGGCTGGACACTTCGGGCTGGTGGTCGGCATCGACCGCGCCGGCCAGGCAGACGCGCTGCGCGCGCACGGAGCGGATATCGTCGTGCAGGACCTTGCCCAGCTCATGAAGGCCTGATGTGATGCGAAAAGGCGGTCGCTCCGAGCCCGAGCCCTGGGTCGTGCGGGAGACGGAAGTCGACCTCACCCAGCTCGGCAGGTCGGAGTCCCTCTTCGCGCTGTCCAACGGCCACATCGGCTGGCGGGCGAATCTCGACGAAGCCGAGCCACACGCCATCTCGGGCTCCTACCTCAATGCCGTGTACGAAGACGTGCCCCTCCCCTATGCCGAGGCGGCGTTCGGGTATCCGGAAGCCGGCCAGGCGATCGTCAATGTCACGAACGGCAAGATCATCCGCTTGCTGGTCGACGACGAGCCCTTTGATATCCGTTACGGAAACCTCACCTCTCACGAGCGGGCGCTCGACCTCCAGGCAGGCGTCCTGTCACGCACCGTCGACTGGGAATCGCCCACGCATCGCCGGGTCCGGGTCCGGTCGACCCGGCTGGTCTCGCTAGTTCATCGCGCGGTGGCCGCGATTCGCTATGAGGTCGAACCGGTGGGATCGACCGTCGACCTGGTCCTGCAGTCTGAGCTCGTGGCGAACGAACCGGAGTTGGGCAAGGACGAGGCCGATCCCCGATCGGGCACCCTCGTCGAGAGCCCGCTCCAAGCCGAGTTCGCCGCGACCAGCGACCGAGGCGCCGTGCTCATCCACAGCACCAGGCACAGCAAGCTGCGCATCGCGGCGGCGATGGATCACATCGCGCGCGGGCCGCGGGGCACAGAAACGAGGATCGAAGCGCACCCCGACGATGCGCGCTTCACGGTGACATCGAAACTCGCACCCGGGCAGCGGCTGACACTAGTGAAGTTCGTCGCCTACGGCTGGTCGAGCGTCCGTACCGTGCCGGCGCTGCGCTCCCAGGTGGAAGGGGCCCTCGCGACGGCGGGCGAGCACGGCTGGGACGGCCTCGCACGCGCTCAGCGCAAGTACCTGTCTGAATTCTGGTCCCGCGCCGACGTCGAGCTCGAGGGTGACGACGAGGTCCAGCAGGGGATTCGTTTCGCGATGTTCCATGTGCTCCAGGCGGCAGCCCGCGCCGAGCAGCGCGCCATCCCGGCGAAAGGCCTGACCGGACCCGGCTACGACGGCCACACGTTCTGGGACACCGAGACATTCGTGCTTCCCGTCCTGACATACACGGCACCGGAAACCGTCCCCGACGCCCTGCGATGGAGGCACTCGACGCTGGACGGGGCGCGCAAACGGGCGGCCGACCTAGGTCTGAAGGGCGCCGCGTTTCCGTGGCGGACCATTCACGGCGAGGAATGTTCCGGCTACTGGCCCGCGTCGACCGCGGCGTTTCACATCAACGCCGACGTTGCCGACGCCGTACTCCGTTACATCACAGCCACGGAAGACACCGCTTTCGAACGCGAGTTCGGGGTCGAGCTCCTGGTCGAGACGGCACGCCTGTGGGCCTCGGTCGGTCATCACGACCGGGGCGGCGCGTTTCGCATCGACGGCGTGACGGGTCCGGATGAATACAGCGCCCTGGCCGACAACAACCTCTACACGAACCTCATGGCGCAGCGAAACCTGAACGCAGCCGCAGACGCGGCCGACCGCCACAAGACCATCGCCAGGCGCCTGAAAGCCACGCGAGCCGAGATCCGGGCCTGGCGGTCGGCCGCCAAAAACATCTACATCCCCTACGAGCCCGCGCTGGGGATCCATAAACAGGCGAGCCAGTTCACGGACCACGAGCATTGGGACTTCGAGCGAACCCGACCCGACCAGTACCCGCTGTTCCTCCACTTCCCTTACTTCGACCTGTACCGAAAGCAGGTCATCAAACAGGCCGACCTGGTGCTTGCGATGCACCTCCGCGGAGACGCGTTCACCGCGGAGCAGAAGGCTCGGAACTTCGCGTATTACGAGGCGATGACCGTGCGGGACTCCTCACTTTCATCGTGCACTCAGTCGATCATCGCGGCCGAGGTGGGACATCTGCAGCTGGCGCACGACTACCTGGGCGAGGCGGCCCTCATGGATCTCAACGACCTGGAGCACAACGTTCGCGACGGCGTGCACATGGGGTCCCTCGCGGGCGCGTGGCTGGCCGCGGTGCACGGGCTTGGAGGCATGCGACACCACGGCGAGTCGTTGGGGTTCAGCCCGCGGCTGCCGCGAGGGATCAGAAAGTTGACCTTTCGAGTCATCTTTCTGGGCCGTCTACTCAAGGTGAGCTTCAACCACCGTCAGGCGACATACAGCCTGGTCCGGGGCCGTCCCATCACGTTTGACCACTACGGCAAGGCCATGCGACTCGCGCCCGGTCGTTCCGCGGTGCGTGGAATCCCCGAATTGAAAGCGCCGCCCGAGCCCAAGCAGCCTTTCGGCCGAGCACCGGCCCGCAGGGGCCGGCAGAGACCGCGCACGCTGCGGCCTCGACCGGCTAAATCGTCAGGTTCCTAGCCCTTACTTGAGCTCCGCGGTGGCGCCGGCTTCCTTCAGCCGCGCGACCGCCTTCTCGGCGTCGGCCTTCGCCACGTTCTCCAGCACGGGCTTCGGTGCCGCGTCGACCAGGTCCTTCGCTTCCTTCAGGCCGAGCTGGGTCAGCTCGCGCACCGCCTTGATCACGTTGATCTTGCTGTCACCGACCGCCGTGAGGGTGACGGTGAACTCGGTCTGCTCCTCTTCCGCCGGAGCCGCTTCGCCGCCCGCCGCCGGACCCGCCGCCGCGGCCGCGGCCACAGGGGCAGCCGCCTTGATGCCGAACTCGTCCTCGATCGCCTTCACAGCCTCGACCACGTCCAGGATGCTCCAGTCCTTGAGGGCTGCCACGAACTCTTTCGGGGTGATCTTCGTCGCCGCCATTTACGCTGCCTCCAGTTTTGATCTGTATGCGTCCAGCACTCCGAGGAGTTGCTGAACAGGGGTTTGCATGATTCCGACCAGCTGAGCGACCGGTGATTGAAGCGTGCCCAACAGCTGGGCAAGCAATGTTTCGCGGGACGGTAGGTCGGCCAGCTGCTTGACCTGGTCCGGCGAGAAGACTCGGCCTTCGACGAGACCGCCCTTGACATCGAGCTTCAAGCGTGTGGCCCGCACGAATTCGTTGATGAGCTTCGACGGGAGGCTCAGGTCGTCGTAGCCGAACGCAATCGCGACCGGGCCTTCGAGCTGCGCCTTCAGGTCGCCGAGGCCGGCCGCGTCCGCCGCCCGCTGCGCAAGCGTGTTCTTGATGACTCGGTACTCGACGTCGCCTGTGCGCAGCTTGCCGCGCAGCTCCTGGAGCTGCGTCACGGTCAGGCCGCGGTAGTCCGTCAGGAGGGCGACCTTGGCCTTGCGCAGCTTCTCGGTCAGAAGCTCGACCTGTTCCGCCTTTTGTTCTTTGCGCGCCTTGGGCAATAAAAAATCCTCCCTGCCAGACACTCCAAAGGCAGGAAGGATCAACGCGTCCTTCACTTGATTGCCTCGGTAGGAAATTAAGCCCGCTCTCGCGAACACCTACGGTCTAGGGCAGGAGGCCAATTATACGAAGTTCGTCTTTTCCCAGTCCTCGCGCAGCAGCTCGGTCAGGATGTGGTCCCGCCACTCCCCGTCGATGAAGCGATCACGAGTCCAGCGGCCCACCTCTTTGTAGCCGGCCGAGCGCTGGGCCCGCGCGCTTGCCTCGTTGCCCGCGAGGTACCCGGACTTGAGCTTGCGGAGCGGGAGCTGGGAAAACGCGTAGCCGGCGCGCAGCTGCATGACCTCGCGCCCCAGGCCCTTGCCCCACGCCGCCTTGTCTCCGATCACCGTTCCCGTGGTGCCGGAGCCGTGCTTCCAGTCGATCTGGACGATGCTTGTCCCGCCGACGATCTGCCCCATGTGCTCCACAGCCCAGAACACCGAATCGGGATCGCGGGCCATCCGGTCCAGCCACTCCTTTTCCGCGTCGAGCGAGGGTGGATTTCGGA
>DASPYE010000225.1:0-5139 GCA_035636935.1 Candidatus Dormiibacterota bacterium
GGTCGCTGTTACCAGCGGTACCAGCGTCCGCCGCTAGTGCCGCGGAAGACGAATCCGAGGGCCCACAGGATGAGCCCGATCAGAAGAATGATCCAGAGAATCTGCATTCCGGACGCGAGCAGTCCGCCACCGCCGAAGATGAGCAGTAGCAGGACCAAGACGATCAGAGCAGCAACCATCTCGGTTGTCCACCTCCTTTTGTTGATTGGCGGCGCCTCCCGCCTACCAAAGAAACAAGTCAGGCCGCGCGACTACTGCCGGCTCTTGACCCGACCCCAACGCTTGTCCGGCCCAAAGAACTCAGACGGTGCGAATCGGCTCCCGCCTCATCATGTGGACGAGGGCGACGAGGACGATCGCGCCGATCAATGCGACGATGAACGAGATGACCAGGCCGGTCGGTGCCGTGCCGAAGATCAGCGAGAAGACGAAGCCCCCTACGAATGAGCCGACGATCCCCAGGACGACATCCCAGATGATCCCGTAGCCGTGGCCGCTCATGATCTTGCCCGCCAGCCAGCCGACGATGGCTCCCATGATCAAAAACCCAATCAGATGCATCTCCGACCCCCAGGTAGGTTTGTAGATCGCCGATAGGGCGCTCTCATCTGATTAACCCGGCACCCGCGCCCACTACCTGACCGCTCCCCGCGTGTCCTCTTCTCTTATGTATGCGCGGACTTGGCGACCTCGCGCCGGCCGTCCAGGTCGGACGTCGCGACGTGGCACGCCGCCTCATGCTCGGGCCGGAGCAGGCGCAGCAACGGGGTGACGCGCGAGCACTCCTCGATCGCGTAAGGGCAGCGCGCGCGGAAACGGCATCCTTCGCCCGGGTTGATCACCCGCGGCGGCTCCTGGACCTCCGTCTTTTCGGGCAGCGAGATCGGCGCCCGCGGGTCTGGCACGGCCGAAAGCAAGAGCTGCGTGTAAGGGTGCTTGGGGTGGGCGAGCACGTCCTCGACCGGCCCGCTCTCGGCAACGTGCCCGGCGTACATCACGACCAGGCGGTCGGCGACATAACGCGCGCTCGCGATGTCATGCGTGATGTACAGGAACGAGATGCGCTCCCTCCGACGCAAGGAGGCCATCAGGTTCAGCACGCCGATGCGGACCGAGACGTCCAGCATGGAAACCGGCTCGTCGGCCAGGATCAGCTCGGGCCGGCATGCGAGCGCTTGGGCGAAGCCGATCCTCTGCCGCTGCCCTCCGCTCAGCTGGTACGGATATTTGCCCAGAAAGTCGCGCGCGGGCACCAGGCCGACCGCATCGAGCAGTCGCTCCGCCTCGTCTTCACGGCCGCGCCGGCTGAGGTCCGGCCGGTGCAGCTTCAGAGCCCGCATGATGCCGTGCGACACCTGGTAGACGGGGCTCAGCGACCCATAGGGGTCCTGGAAAACCATCGGCAGCCGGCCGCGGTACTCCAGCACGTCGCGCCTCGAGCGCAGGCCCTTCACCGACTTGCCGCGATGCAGGATGTCGCCGGACGTCGGCTTGTAGACGCCGGCGATCAAACGAGCGATCGTGCTCTTGCCGCTGCCACTCTCGCCGACCAGGGCGACGATCTCGTCCTCATGGATCGAGAGGTTGATGCCGTCGACGCCGTGGAGGTAGCGACTCGAGAGGAACCCGCCAAGACGGAAGTGCTTGGTGAGGTTGACGGTGCGCAGGAGCTCCCTCGCATCCTCGCGGGGCCGCAGCGGCAGATCGGCGACTGTCATCGGTCGAAAAGAAAGCACCGCACGAGGTCCTGCTCGCGGGTGTAGAAGGCAGGCTCTTCTTTGGCGCAGCGCTCAAAAACCTGCGGGCAACGTGGGTGGAAGCGGCACCCGGATGGCGGATGCCCGAGGTCAGGCGGGCTGCCGGCGATCCCCGCCAGCGGCTGGCGAGGTCCGCTGATGGATGGGAACGAGCGCATCAGCCCGACCGTGTACGGATGCTTCGGATCGGCGAATACGTCGCGCGTCGGGCCAATCTCGACCACCTGGCCGGCGTACATGACGGCGAGCCGGTCTGAGAAGTGGCTGACCAGCGACATATCGTGGGTCACGAAGATCGTCGCGAAGCCGAACTCCCGCTGCAGTTGCTTGATCTTCAGCATCAGCGAGCGCTGCGCGACGACGTCGAGGGCCGACGTCGGCTCGTCCATGATCACGAGGTCAGGAGTCAGGGCGAGCGCCATGGCGATCATCGCGCGCTGTCGCATCCCGCCGCTCAGCTGGTGCGGATAGCTGTGCAGGTGCTCGGGGTCGATGCCGACGAGCCGCATCAGCTCCCTGGACCGGGCTCGGAGCTGGCTCGGCGGCATGCTCTGGTGGGCCCCGACCGCATCCGCCAGTTGCTCCGCGATCGTCATCACGGGATTGAGGGCGTTCATCGCGCTCTGCATCACCACGGAGTAATCCCGCCAGCGCAGATGGCGCAGCTCGTCTTCATCCATTGACACCATGTCGTGGCCGGTGAACCAGACCTCGCCGGAGCTGATCTCCGCGGGCGCGCTGAGCAACCTTGCGATGGCGAACAGCAGAGTGGACTTGCCGCAGCCCGACTCCCCGACAATGCCGAGGAACTCTCCCTTGTTGACCTCGAGCGACACGCGGTCCACGGCGCGGACCGGGCCGCGGTCGGTCAGGTAGTCGACGCACAGGTGGTTGACCTGGAGCAGGGGTCGCGTGGACGTTGCGATCACTTACGACGCCTCACGGGCCGGAGCGCCGGATTGCCGATCTCATCGAATGCGTAGTTGATCAGCGCGAAGGCAGCGCCAAGCGCCGCGATGCACAATCCCGGAGCGAGCACCCAGACCGGCGAGCCGGCGAGCAGAGCGCCGTTCGCCTGTGCCCAGTAGAGCATCGTCCCCCAGCTCAGGGAGTTAGGGTCGCCGAGGCCGATGAACTGCAGGCCGGCCGCCGCCAGCACCGCATAGAGGGCCGCGCCGAAGAAGATGGCAACGATCAGCGAGGTCATGTTGGGCAGGACCTCGAAGACGATGATGTACAGGCTCCGCTCGCCTCGGGCGCGCGCCGCCTCGAGGAACTCCCTGTTGCGCAGCGACAGCGCTTGGGATCGCAGCTGCCGCGCGCCGTATGACCAGCCCGTGATCACGATGACGGCGACCAGCACCAGGAGGCCGCGGTTGTTCAGGTAAGTGCCGACGATGATCATCAGCGGCAGCGTCGGGAGTACCAAGAACACGTCCGTGAACAGGTTCAGGACGTGGTCCCACAAGCCGCCCATGTAGGCCGCGGACACGCCGACGACGACCGAGATCACCGTCGCGCCGAGGCCTGCCGCGAGCGCGATCAGGAGAGACTCCCGGGTGCCGAAAACGAGCTGGGAGAAGATGTCCTGCCCCGTCCCCGTGGTTCCCAGCAGGTGGGCACCCGAAGGCTGCAGCATCTGGCCGAACTGGAGCGCATGCGGGTCGTAAGGCGCGATGACCGGCGCGAGGACGGCGACCACGAGGAAGAAGCCGAACAGGACAAGGCCCGCCATGGCTTTGCGATTGGCCGTCAACGCGCGAGCGATGGTGCCGGCAATTCCGCGGCGGCTGACGACTGCGGTCTCGACCGAAACGTGGTCCGTGACGACGCGGACAGCCACCGCCGGCTACGCCTGCTCCCGCGTTCGCGGGTCGAGCAATGCGGTCAGCAGGTCTGCGGCCAGGACGGCGACGAGGACCGCGGTGGTGAGCATCAAGAACAGCGTCTGCATCAGGGCGTAGTCCTCGCTGTGCACCGCCTGTAGCAGCGTGAAGCCGAGACCCGGGTAGTTGAAAACAATCTCGACCAGGATCGCGCCGCTGATCACAAAACCGAGCGACATCGCGAAGCCTGTCAGGTTGGGGAGGATCGCGTTGCGCCCCGCGTACATGAGCATGATCCGGATCGGCGAGAGCCCCTTCGCCCTGGCCATCTTCACGTAGTCCTCGGCGAGCGTCGTGATCATCGTGTTGCGCATGGTCAGGATCCAGCCGCCGATCGAGGTGACGACGATGGTCAGCGCCGGGAGGAACCCATGCCAGATCACCTGGCCCGCGAACGACCAGGAGAGATTGATGGAATCGGTCAGGTCGTACGCGAAGCCCAGCGGGAACCAACCGAGTGTCAACGCGAAGGCGAGAAGGACGAGCAGGCCGAGCCAGAAATAGGGGAATGCCGATATGACGATGAACACAGGCGGCAACACGGCATCGAAAAATCCTCCTCGACGCCATGCGCTCAGCATTCCGAGCAGCGTGCCGAGGACGAAGGCGATGATCGTTGCCATCCCGACCAGGCCCAGCGTCCACGGCAACCCCTGCCTGATGACGTCGCCGACCGGCACCGGGAAAAAGGTGACCGACGTTCCAAAGTTTCCCGTGAGGGTGTTGCGCAGGTACTCCAGGTACTGCTGAAAGATGCTCTCGTTCGAGTGGAGCCCGAAGGCGACCTCGATCGCCTTCACGGCTTCCGGGCTGACGCGCCCGTGAAAACGCACGATCATGGCCTGCGCGGGGTTGCCGGGCATGATCCGCGGCAGGATGAAGTTGATCGTGAGCGCGGCCCACAGAGTGATGAAGAAAAACTCGAGCCTGCGGATCAGATAACTCACTTCCCAGCTCGCCGGGGAAGTCGGCCGGCCGCTGGGCGGCCGGCCGGATGGGGGCTGACGATCATGCGACTAACGTCCCAGCTCGCCGGGGAAGTCGGCCGGCCGCTGGGCAGCCGGCCGGACGAGGGGGCTGACGATCATGCAACTCACTTCCCCGCTCGCCGGGGAAGTCGGCCGGCCGCTGGCGGCCGGCCGGATGGGGGCTGACGACCACGCAACTCACTTCCCCGCTCGCCGGGGAAGTCGGCCGGCCGCTGGGCGGCCGGCCGGATGGGAGCTGACGATCATCCACTCAGCCCTTCTTATAGACGTGGAGCAGGGTGACCTCCCAATCGGGTAGGTTCCAGGGCGCAGGGGCCGCGAATTGATCCTCCTTCGTCGGCCATCCACCGAAGTCCTTCGTCGAGTACTGGTACCACGCGACGCCCTCCGTCACCGGGATGACGGGGACGTCCTCGAGCATGATCTTCTCGACCTGCTTGATGAGGTCGTGCTGCTTGGCCGGATCGGTGGTGGCCCCGTACTGGTCGAACAGCGTGTCGAGCGCCG
>DASPYE010000226.1:0-3734 GCA_035636935.1 Candidatus Dormiibacterota bacterium
ACGAACGGCGTCACCCGCACCAAAGGCCACAGCAGTCGCTCGGGCCACCAGCCGGGAAACGTGCCGCGCAAGAGCAGGTACAGGCCGGCTCCGATCAAGAAGGCGCCCGAAAGGTAGGCCACGGCCTCCACCACGTACCCCACGGGCCGATTCTAGGGTGAGTTGACCTCCCCACTTGCTGGGGAGGTCGCCCGGCGAAGCCGGGCGGGTGGGGGTCCCCGATCGGCCGCTAGCCTTGACTGGTGGCGCTGCCCCCCGACCTCCACGTCCACACGGAGTGGTCGTACGACGGCCGGCGCGGGTCGATGGAGCGCAGCTGCGAGCGCGCGATCGAGCTGGGGCTCCCGGCCATCGCCTTCACCGACCACGCCGACTTCGTCAAGGTCCACGAAGACCAGTACTGCGTCGACATCGCCGGCTACCTGGACTCGGTGGAGCGATGCCGCACGCGGTTCCCAGGGCTGCGCATCCTGAGCGGGGTCGAGCTCGGCGAGCCTCACTGGTTCCCCGCAGAGACCGCGGCCGTGCTGTCGGCCGGCCCACTGGACAACGTCCTCGGCTCGGTCCACTGCGTGAAGCTGGACGGCGATATCGTCGATGCCAGCCAGCTGCGAGACCGCGCAGGCGTCGACCTGGCGGCCGCCACCCGGGCGTACTTCGGCGAGGTCCTGGCGATGCTCGAGGCCGGCCAGCCGTTCGAGACGCTCGCGCATCTCGACTACCCGAAGAGGTACTGGAAGGAAGGCGCGCCAGCATATAAGGAGAAGGACTTCGAGCCAGAGATTCGCGCGGTGCTGAAAGCCGCGGCGCGCACCGGGCGTGTGCTGGAGGTGAACACGACGCGCGGCGACAGACTGTGCCCGGACCTGACCGTCGTGCGCTGGTGGCGAGAGCTGGGTGGGCAGGCCGTGCAGTACGGCAGCGACGCGCACAGCCCGGACAAGATCGCCGCGGGGTTTCAGGTGGCGACGCAGATGGTCGAGGCAGCCGGGTTCAAGCCCTCTCGCGACCCGGTGTCCCTGTGGCGCCGCTGATCCTCAGGCCTTCGTCGCCGGCCCACGGCGGCGCCGCGGTGGCTCGTGACGACGGCAAGGTGTGGCTGGTCAACTACGCGCTGCCAGGCGAGGTGGTCGAGGCCGAGCCGCGCGGCCGCCAGGGCGGTGTCGCGGTCGCCGCGGCCACCCGGGTGATCGAAGCCTCGCCCCATCGCGTCGCCGCGCCGTGCCCTTACTTCGGCGCCTGCGGCGGGTGCCAGCTGCAGCACGCCTCGTATGGCCATCAGCTCGAGCTCAAGCGGCAAGTGGTCGAGGAGGCCTGGGCGCGAGCCGGCCTGCGCCTGCCTCCGGATACAGCCGTCCTCGGCATGGATGATCCGTGGCGGTACCGGATTCGCGGTGAGTTCGAGGCGGTCGCCGGCGCAAGTGGGTGGCGGTTCGGCTTTCACCGGCAGCGCTCGCACTCGGTGCTGCCGATCGACAGCTGCGTGATCCATGACGCTCGCATCGAACGCGCCCTCCCGGCTTTCGCGCAGGCGGCGAACGAGCTCCGACTCACTGGTTTGCAGAATCTCCTGTTAACTGCTGAGCCGACCGGCAGCGGGCTGCTGTGGCGTCTGCGCTTTCACGGCCGCGAGCCGCGCTGGCCGCGCGACGATTTCGCGCACCGCGTGGCGGAGCTGCTTCCCGACACGACGTTGCTCGACGAGGCGATGACGTTGGAGTTCTGGGACATGACGTTTCGTGTCCGCAGCGACACCTTCCTGCAGACGAATTACAAGCAGATGCTCGTCCTGTACCGAGCCGCCCTCGACATGCTTCAGCCGAAGAGCGAGGAGAAAATCCTCGACCTCTACGCGGGGATCGGGACGATCTCGGTCGCGGTCGCGCGCAGTGCGGCGACGGTGACGGCTATCGAAGAGAACCCACGCGCGGTGCAGCTCGGGAGGCTCAACGCGCGGATCAACTTGGCCCGTGTCGAGTACCTGCCAGGCAAGGTGGAGACGGTGCTCCGCGAAATCCGGCTGGGGCAGCACCAGGCGGTGATCCTTGACCCGCCGCGCGCGGGATGCGAACCGGCGGCACTGGCGGAGCTGATCCGGCTAGGGCCAGCCCGACTCGTCTACGTGAGCTGCGAGCCGTCGACGCATGCCCGGGACCTGATCGGACTGGTGCGTGGCGGTTACCGGGTCAGGCGTGCCGCGATCGTCGATATGTTTCCGCAGACCTATCACATCGAATCCGTCGCGCTTCTGGAGAGGGGGTAGGGACGCCGATTACCCCCATCCGGCCGTGGCCGCTGCGCGGCCGGGGCCACCTTCCCCCGGCAAGCGGGGAAGGGAAGTCGGTCGCGTTGTCGGAGCGGCGGTAGGGACGCCGATTACCCCATCCGGCCCGTGGCCGGCCCCATCCCCGACCTTCGGTCGGTACTTCCCCATGAATGGGGAAGAGTTAGGCTCGGCTAGCGCTCCAGCTTGCGGGCGAGCTTGACGACTGAAAGCCGCAGGCGCCCCGGGCCGAGCGACCTGACGACCATCGACAGGATCGGCCTCAGCAGCTGCATGTCGGGCCAAACGGAACGTGTGGTGGGACGGTTACGCCCGAAGTCAACGGCGGCAGCTTAAACGAAAGGACCCGATTACGTACTCCGATGTACGAATCTGGCGAGCCGGCCTACTCCTTCGCGCAGGTCTGCCTCTGAGCTCGCCAGGCTGATCCGCACGGCCCCGGAGGCCACCTCGCCGAACGCCGTCCCTGGGGCGGCGCTGACCCCCTGCTCGCGAAGCAGGGCAAACGAGAATTCACGGGCGGGAAGGCCCCGCGGCGAGACGTCGGCCATGATGTAGAAAGCCCCGCTCGGTTCGGAGATCAACAGCTCCGCATCCCTCAAGATGTCGACGACGAGATCCCGGCGCCGCCGGTAGGCGGTGACCATCTCGGCGACACAGTCCTGTGGACCGGTCAGGGCGGCTTCCGCCGCGACCTGCGTGATCGTCGAGGCGCACGAGGAGTTCGACTCGAGGACCTTGGTCGCGGTGTCGATGAGAGCGACCGACCCCGTGATGTAACCGAGACGCCATCCGGTCATCGCGTACGTCTTGGAGAACGTGAATGCGGTCACGATGCGGTCGTCGTCGGGCGCGAGCTTGGCGGGACTTGTCCAGGAACCGTCGAGGACGATCTGGTCATAGCATTCGTCGCTCAGCAGCCACAGGTTGTGGCGTTGCGCGAGGTCGATCATCGACGCGATCGTCGTTTCGGGGTAGACAGCTCCAGTCGGGTTGTTCGGGCTGTTGACCACCAGGACCCTGGTCCGGGGCGAGATGAGGCGCGCCAAAGACTCGAGGTCGGGTTGAAAGCCCGATTCCGGCGGGCATGGGTAGAAGATGCCGTGGGCGCCAAGCCAGGGCAGCATCATCCGGTAGTTCGGCCAACCAGGATCAGGAAGCAGCACCTCATCGCCATGCTCGAGAACAGCGGCGAACATCGCCGCGATGGCACCGACACCCCCCGGACCGCAAGCGATGGCCTCGGGTGTGGTCTGGATGCCGTTGACGCGCGCGAGCTTGTCGGCCAGCTTCTCGCGCAGCGAGAGCAAGCCCTGAGTGTGGGTGTAGAAGGTCTTGTTCTCGTCGATCGCACGTTTGCCCGCGTCCTTGACATGCTGGGGAGTGGGGAAGTCGGGCTGGCCGACGTCGAGGCGGATCGTGCCGGGCCGGCGAATGGCCTCGTTGGCGA
>DASPYE010000227.1:0-4428 GCA_035636935.1 Candidatus Dormiibacterota bacterium
GCCGAGCAACGCAAGGCCGGCGAGGTCATCGAAGACGACGGCACCGCCGTGGAGAAGATCGTGCGGGTCCTCAGCGAAGCGAAGGTGCTGTAGATGGCCGCGATCCTCGTCTACGCGGAGCTGAACCAGGGCAAGGTCGCCGCCACGTCGCTGGAGCTGATGACCAAGGCCCGCGAGCTCGGTGACGTGTACGCCGTCGCCCTGGGCGCCGGGGCCAAGGCCGCCGCCGCGACGCTCGGCAAGCACGGCGCCAAAGCCGTCCATGTCAATGAAGACCCTGCCTTCGACGACTACATCGCGGAGCCGGCGACCGACGCGCTGGCGGCGTTGTACGAGAAGGAGAAGCCGGACCTCATCCTCTTCGCCTTCACCTCGGACTCGCGCGAGGTAGCCGGCCGCCTTGCGGCGCGACTCGGCTCGGGTCTCATCTCCAATGCCAGTGACGTCGTTGCCAAGGGCGGTGGTTTCGTTGCTCGCGTGCCGTACTTCGGAGGCGCCAAGGTCGCCTCGATGAAGGCGAACGGCAAACCCGCGATCGTCCTGGTGCGACCGAAGTCGTTCGAGGTATCGGAAAAAGGCGGGACCGCGGAGATCAAGCAACTCGAAGCCAAAGTCGGGGAGGAGTCGAAGCGCGCGCACATCACGGAGCGTGTCGTCGAGGCCTCTGAGAAGGTGAAGCTCGAGGAAGCC
Source organism: Candidatus Dormiibacterota bacterium (assembly GCA_035636935.1). Classification (GTDB taxonomy): domain Bacteria; phylum Chloroflexota; class Dormibacteria; order Dormibacterales; family Dormibacteraceae; genus 40CM-4-65-16. The sequence goes on from DASPYE010000227.1 coordinate 691, forward strand.
CGCGTGGTCATCAGTGGCGGACGCGGCATGGGCGGGCCGCAGAACTTTCCGCTGCTGGAGGACCTCGCAAGCGCGCTCGGTGGCGCTGTGGGGGCCAGCCGCGCGGTCGTCGACGCGGGGTGGGTGCCTTACTCGATGCAGGTCGGGCAGACCGGCAAGTCCGTGAGGCCGGGCGTCTACATCGCGGTAGGCATCTCAGGCGCGATGCAGCATACGGTCGGCATGAAGACCTCGAAGGTGATCATCGCCATCAACAAGGACGCCGAGGCGCCGATCATGAAGATGGCGGACCTGGGCGTCGTGGGCGACGCGCTGAAGATCGTGCCGGCGCTGACCGCCGCGGTCAAAGCCAAAAAGAAGTAGCCGTTCGGACTACCAGGTAGCCTTCCGCGCTCTGAACGGTTTGTCTTTTGCAGCTGGGATCAGAGGTATACCTCGGAACTTCCCTTCCGCCACGAAATTGAAAAAGGCTTCCGTGACCACGAATCGGCCGCCAATGTTGGTCAGCTGGAAGATGTCCGCCCCATTCCAGGACTCTTCATCAACTACGACGCCTTTGAAGGAATATGTAGCTCGAGGCCCGCGGCCGCACACGGCACAACCAGTCCAGATCAGCTTCGTTCGAGGTAGGGGCTTTGGGTGCATCTCTTCCCATTTCGCGCGAACAGTTGGCACGGGAAAGATCCCGACCTTGTACGTTTCGGTCGGAGCGGGGCGCTTGAGCTTCTTCTCCCAGTAGTTGTTGTAGCCCTCGATCGCGACAGGCTCCCACCGCTCGACACCCTTGAGTTTCGTGCGGTTGAATTCGGCAACGAACCGTTCAGAAAACAGGGACTCCATACCTGGGCCGTCGATGAGATCTCCGGGGGCATATGACTTAGTTCCTTTGACAAGGCGAACGCGGTAGGGAGGAAGCCACGTCAGCATCCCCAGGTTGTTCCCGCAAGATGGACAATGCGGCGCGGGCCCGTACTTCGGATCGATGACATCTCCGAAAGCCCATTCACCGGTCATCATCGGAGGGTTGAGCACCCAAAACTTCACGGCGCGAGCTTAATGAACCGAGAGTCCGCGGATGCTCTCTTAGCCAAGCGGGTCGACCTGCGTCGGGCGCGCGAGTTTGAAGCCGCTGACCGGATCCGCGAGGAGCTGCGAGCTGGCGGCTGGGACGTCGTCGACAGTCCGAACGGCAGTGAGCTCCGGGCAATCAGGGCACAGCCAACCGACGAACCAAGAGCTCTCCCGCGGGCGGTCACGTTGCTCACTGTCGTTCATGGCTGGCAGCCGGACGCGGAGCGATGGCTCCTTTCGGTCTTCACTCACGTCAAGGCTGACTTCGAAGCCGTGATCGTCGACAACTCAGACGATCCAAGGATCGCGGGATGGCTGAAGAACCGCGTCGCCGACCGCTTGAGGGTCGTGCCGCTAAATCCACCGCTCGGCTTTGGTACCGCCGTCGACGCCGGCATCGAAGCTGCAGCGGGTGAGGTTGTCGTGCTGTTCGATCCCGGCGTCGAGCTGGTCGGAGACGCGGTGGCGCCTTTGCTCCATACGCTCTCGGACCCGACGGTCGTCATGGCAGGGCCGTTCGGGCTCCGCGCCACGGGCACGATGAAGGAGTTCGCGGAAAGCAAAGGCCCTGAGGTGGACGCGGTCGAAGGCTATTGCATGGCGTTCCGCCGCTCCGATGCGCTGGCCGCCGGCGGCTTCGACCCGAAGTTCCGCTTCTACCGGATGGCGGATGTGGAGTTCAGCTTTCGGATGCGTGAGCACGGCGGTCGCGCGGTCATCCTCAATGGTCTGCCGGTCGTGAGGCACGAGCACCGCCTGTGGGAGTCCACCGAGCCGGGCGAGCGCGACCGGCTCTCGCGCCGCAACACCTATCGGTTCCTCGACCGCTGGCGCGAACGCGGGGATCTTCTGGTCGGCCAATAGAATTCCCCGCGGTGGGTGACGAGTACTCGAAGCAGGTCGGTGAGCTTCGCGCGCGGCGCAAGAAGAACCTTGCCATGGGCGGCGCGGACAGGATCGCCAAGCAGCACGAGCGGGGCAAGCTGACCGTCCGCGAGCGGATCGATCTCCTCTTCGACAAGGACACGTTCGTCGAGCTTGGGTTGCTTGCCCACCAGCAACCTGTGCGCGGCGGCGAGACGGATCCCGATGGCACGCCCGCCGACGGCGTCGTGACAGGCCATGGAGAGATCGAAGGCCGCCAGGCTTGGGTGATCGCCTACGACTTCACGGTGATGGCGGGTTCGATGGGCGCGATCGGTGAGCAGTTCAAGGCCGCCCGGGTGCGGGAGCTTGCGCTTCGTTATCGCAAGCCGATCGTCTGGCTGCTCGACTCGGCTGGGGCGCGTATCCAGGAGGCGGCCGGCTCGACATTCGCCGGCACTGGCTGGCTTTTCGCCGAACAGGTCGTGATGTCGGGCGTGATCCCACAGGTCGCAGCGATGCTCGGCCCATGCGCGGCGGGCACCGCATACATCCCCGGCCTGGCCGATTTCGTGCCGATGGTGAAGGGCACATCGTCGATGGCGTTGGGAGGGGCGCGCCTCGTCAAGGCCGCGACCGGAGAGGACGTGTCCGACCACGATATGGGCGGGTCGCAGGTCCACTGCTACGAATCGGGCGTCGGAGACAATGAGGTCGAGAACGACGCCGACTGCATCGCCACCGTGCGCCACTTCCTTTCCTACCTGCCGTCGAGCAATACGGAGGGGCCGCCGTTCGTGGACACGGGCGACATTGGTGACCGGACGGTCGAAGGCCTGGAGAAGATCGTTCCGGTCAACCCTCGATCCGCCTATGACGTGCGCAAGGTGGTCAAGGCGGTCTTCGACCGCGACTCGTGGTTCGAGATCAAGCCGACCTGGGCCAAGAACATCGTGGTCGGTTTCGCGCGCGCGGGTGGACACGCGGTCGGCATCGTCGCCAACCAACCCATGCAGAAGGGCGGTGTCCTCGATTCCGACGCTGCGGACAAGGCGGCTCGCTTCATCCGCATGTGCGACGCCTTCAACGTCCCGCTCGTCTACCTGATGGACGTGCCGGGATTCATGGTCGGATCGCAGGTCGAGAAGGAAGGCATCATCCGCCACGGCGCGAAGATGCTCTACGCAACGTCTGAGGCAACGGTGCCGAAGGTGACCGTGATCATGCGCAAGGCCTATGGCGCGGGCTATTACGTGATGAACGGCAAGGGTTATCAGCCCGACGTGATCGTGGCCTGGCCATTCGCCGAGATCTCGGTGATGGGCCCCGAGGGCGCCGTGAACATCATCTTCAACAAGCAGGTCGATGCATCGGACAACCCCGAGGCGACTCGAGCGCAGCTCGTCGAGACGATCCGCGCCCAGATCAACCCCTACCTCGCGGCGGGCTGGGCGATGATCGACGACGTGATCGATCCGGCGGAAACGCGACGCGTGATCATCAAAGGCATCGCGCAAGCGCGAAACAAGAAGATCGACCGGCCGTGGCGCAAGCACGGAAACATCCCTGTATGAGCAGCCCGGTCGTCATCAGCGCCGCGCTCACCGGCGTGCTGGCGACCAGGGAGCTCTGCCCGGCGATCCCCTACACGCCGCAGGAGATCGGCGAGGAGGCGAGGCGCGCGGCAGACGCCGGCGCATCGATCGTGCACATCCACGCTCGCAATCCCGAAGGCGGGCCGGAGTGGGACGTCGAAACGTTCGCCGAGATCCTGTCCGAGGTGCGCGAACGGTCGGACGTGAT
>DASPYE010000228.1:0-3587 GCA_035636935.1 Candidatus Dormiibacterota bacterium
CTCCTCGGAATCCCCGCATCGGGCAAACACGTCCGGTGGGATGCGGTCGATGTGTACCGCGTGGCGGACGGAAAAATCGCCGAGGAGTGGGCCGCGGACGACCTGCTTGCCTTCGTCTACGGGGTTGGCGCGTACACCCCTCCGTGGCTGGCGCAGAAGTCGTAGAACAGGCGGAGAGCCCCGCCGTTTTACCGCGTCAGAGCCGGCTCGAGCGACGCTAGAGCCCGGGCCAGCTCTAACCGGGAAACGATCCCGAGTTTCGGGAAAACGCGGTATAGGTGCGCGCCGACCGTGCGATGCGACAGGAACAAGCGATTGGCGATCTCACGGTTGGAGAGTCCCGACGCCGCCATCTGCGCGATCTGGAGCTCCTGTGGCGAAAGGGACTGGCGAGGCGCCCGCGCGGGCTCAGCCATCCTTTCGCCTGAAGCCCGGAGCTCCGCGCTCGCCTTGTCCGCCCAGGGCAGCACTCCGAGCGCGTCGAACATGTCCCGCGCTGCCCTAAGGTGCGGCCTCGATTCGGTGATGTGGCGCTGCCTCCGTAACCAGCTGCCGTACGACATCTCCAGACGGGCGAAGTCGAATGGCCACTTCGGCTCAGCCTCGAGCGCCAACTCATAGAGGTGTTGGGCATCCGAATCGTCCGCCAGCAACGGACGTGCAAAGCGCAAACCAATATGTACCAGGGCTGCCGGCGTGCGTTTGGCGAGCGCCTCGAGAAGCGTCATCATGCGGCGCGCTTCGTCGTTTCGTCCCGCGCGCACCGCGCACTCGATCACGTAGGGCGCGGCCGCCTGCGCCACCACCTCGTGGTATGCCGGTCCGTGAGGATCGAACATGCGCATGAAATGGTCGAAGGCTTCTGAGTGACGTCCGGCGGTAAGGTGCGTGACTCCGCGCGCAAACTCCGCTTTAGCGGGAACGATTGAAAGGCCTAGGGAGGCGAGAGGTTCGGTCGCCTCGGCGATGAGCCGTTCGGCGGTGCGTTCTTCGCCCTGGAGGCCGGACAAAGCAGCACGTCCCATCTTGCTGATGGCGGTCCAGATCGGCTGGCTGGTCTCGACCGCGAGCTGATTGGCTTCCTCCATCGTGCGAATTGCGTCCCGGAGTTGGCCGGTGTTGATTCCGGCCCACCCGCGCACTGCAAGCAGCTGAGCCAGCAGCCCTAGGCGTCCCTGGGCGCGCAAGAGGGGGGCGGCGCGATCCATGAGCTGGATCGATTCAGCGCGGTCGCCTGCCGCATATGCTGCAAACGCCAGCACTTGTGTGCGAGACGGGTCCGCGTCATCGACCTGGGCAGCCTTACGAACCCTCGTCGCGATTCGTGACGCCGCGTCGACAGGCGCCGCGAGCGAAAGGATTTCGAGAGCGCGCGGGTCCAGGACGTTGCCACCGATTTGCTCAACCGCGTCGATGACCAGGTTCTTGGCTGCAGCGCCGGGGTCGTCCCACCAGCAGCGAAGGGCAGCGCCTTGCAGTAGGTTGAGTGAAAGGTCTCGGTCTCCTCCAGCGGCCGCCTCGCGCGCGACGGCGACCAACCTCGCGATGGCGTTGGGGTCGCCTGGCGCGCCGTCGTGGAAGATTTCGCGCAGCCAAGTCATTCGCGCGACGTCATGAGGTGAAAGCTCCAATGTGGCGGCCGAGTCGAGGAGGCGACCCACGGCTGGTGGATCCCCGAGCTGAAATGCCAGCTCGGCTGCCGCCAGCAGCCGCCTGGCTCTGTCGGGACCGTGAGGTGTCAGCGAGGCGGCAAGCGCCAGAGCGCCGAGCGCCGTCGCAAGCGCACCACGATCCTGTGCCCGGCCGGCGGTGATCTCGAGGTCGGCGGCAGTGCCCTCGTCTTCGCCGAGCACCGCCTTGGCGCGGTGCCAGGTCCGGCGGTCGGGGTCGGCGACGACCTCCGCAAACGCGAGGTGGGCGCTCCGTCGCTCCCCCGCGGTCGCCGCTTGATCAAGCGCTGAGCGCATGAGCGGGTGGCGATAGCGAACCGTCGAGCCCGCGACAGATATCAGGCCCGCGTCGAGGGCTGGTTGCAGGACGTCGACGGTGACCTCTTCACCCACCTGCTTGCGCGTTGCGCCCAGCACGTCGCTCACGGTGGGGTCTTTGTCCAGTGCGATGAGCAGAAGCGCGGCTTGCGTGAGCCTCGGAAGCTGACCTGCTTGTGCCGAGAACGTCTGCTCCAGCCGATCGGTCAACGGAATGCTTCTGAGTGAGCCCTCGCGCCCGTCGGTGCCCTGCAACCTCAAGGCACGTGGAAGCTCGAGCAGCGCCAGTGGATTGCCCAACGCCTCGTCCAGAATCAGGCGGCGGGTCTGAATGTCCAGGCCTGGTGCGACCGATACCAGCAGATCCGCCGATGCCGTGTCGCTCAGAGGTTCGACGTGGAGCTCCGGCAGCTGGCGAGACCGAAGGGCCGCCTGGAAGGTCTCTCGCAGGCCGGAGATGAGGAGGATGTGGGTCGATTCGAGCCGGCGGGCGACAAAGCTCAGGACGGAGGAGGTCGCACCGTCCAGCCATTGAAAGTCGTCCGCGACCACGACCAGAGGCCTTTCGTCGGCGACCTCGTCCATGAGGCTGAGCGTGGCCAGGCCGACAAGAAACACCTCGGGCGGCGCACCGGCACGCATTCCCAATGCGGTGAGCAACGCGTTCTTCTGGGGACCGGGAAGCGCTCCGGCCGACGGCAGTACGGGCTGCAGAAGCTGGTGCAAGCCCGCGAATGGAAGGTCAGCCTCGCTTTCAAGACCTGTGACCGTGAGCACCTTGTAGCCGCGGCTGCGGGCGTCGCTGGCTGCGACGTCCAGAAGGGACGTCTTGCCGATGCCGGCTGCTCCGGTGACGAACAGAGCGCCGCCGTGCTCCGCCGCCTCAGTAAGAGCTGTGTCGAGCTGCGCCAGCTCAACATCCCGGCCGACCAGCCTGGTAGCGCCCATCCCGCGCTGATCTTTCCCCTGGCCCATATTTAGAAAACACCCCCGGCGTTTAAGTCATTTCAGCTCTGCAGCTAAGTCATCAGGCTGGCTTCGGGCCGGCAAAAACAGTCGCACGCCAGAAGCGGAGCCATGGCCGGCCTACCTAACTTGTGGCCATGGGCATAACAAACACGACGGCAGAAGCACTTCCCGATTACGCGCCAGTCCCCAAGTCCTCACTTGGCCCCGCCCTCAATGAGCAGGGGTACTACGTCGGACGCGTGGAGCGAAACCTGTATTGGATTACGGACGGAACCTATCAGTCGGCGTTCCTCACCACGAAGGATGGCGTCGTTCTGTTCGACGCGCCGCCAACGATCGGTAACAACATCCGGCGGGCGGTGGACGAGATCGCGGCAGCCAACGGCGTGAGCAACAAGGTGACCCACCTCGTCTACTCACATCATCACGCCGACCACGCGGGTGCCTCTTCGTTGTTCGACAAGAATGTGGTTCGCATCGGTCACGAGCAGACCCGCCGGCTCCTGCTGAGGGACAACGACCCGGCGCGGCCGGCGCCGGACGAGACCTTCGGCGACCGCCGCACGCTGAAGATCGGCGGCGAGCGCATCGAACTGGCATGGCATGGCTCGAACCACTCGCCGGACAACA
>DASPYE010000229.1:0-2682 GCA_035636935.1 Candidatus Dormiibacterota bacterium
ACGACCCGAACTCCGGCGGCCGGCAGATGCCGTCCCATTGGGGTCACAAGCAGCTGAACATCGTCAGCCAATCGAGCCCGACGGGAACGCAGTTCCTGCAAGCCGTCGGGTGTGCCGAAGCCTGGCTCCGCTATGACCGCAGCGACCTGAAGGACAAGCCGATCCATGGCGACGAAATCGTCTACTGCTCCGCGGGCGACGGCACTACGAGCGAGGGCGAATGGTGGGAAGCGCTGAACAGCGCCAGCAATCTGAAGCTGCCGGTGCTGTTCTTGATCGAAGACAACAAGTATGCGATCTCGGTGCCCATCGAGGTGCAGACCGCCGGCGGGTCCGTGTCGAAGCTCGTCGCGAACTTTCCGAATCTCCTGATCGAGGAAGTCGATGGCTGCGATCCGATCGCGTCGCATGCTGCCCTCTCCCGCGCCGCGGAATGGTGCCGGCAGCGCAAGGGTCCCGCGCTCGTGCACGCCCACGTGATCCGGCCCTACTCGCACTCCCTGTCCGACGACGAGATCCTCTACAAGCCGCCGCGCGAGCGCGAGGAGGAGGCCAAGCGCGACGCGGTGACGGCGTTCCCGAAGCGGCTGATCGAAGAGGGCGTCGCCACGGAGGCCGAGATCGAGTTGATCAAGGCGCAAGTCGAGGAAGAAATCCAGGTCGCCACCGACATGGCGCTCGCCTCGCCGCAACCAAAACCCGAGACGGCGCTCCAGTGGGTGTATTCGCCCGAGGTCGATCCTACCTCCGAGCAATTCGACACCGAGGACGATCCGCACTTCACTGGCGAGCCGACCACAATGGTGGACCTGCTCAACGCCTGCATGAAAGACGAGATGGCGCGCGATCCGCGCATTCTCGTCTTCGGCGAAGACGTCGCGGACGTCAGCCGCGAGCAGTACCTGAAGGAAGTGAAGGGCAAGGGCGGCGTCTTCAAAGTCACCTGGGGTCTGCAGCGGCAGTTCGGGAGCGATCGCGTCTACAACTCCCCCCTCGCGGAAGCCAATATCGTCGGACGCGCGATCGGCCTGGCGACGCGCGGGCTCAAGCCGGTCGTCGAGATCCAATTCTTCGATTACATCTGGCCCGCCTATCATCAGCTCCGCAACGAGTTGGCCACCCTGCGCTGGCGCTCGGCCAACGCGTTCAGCGCGCCCGCCGTGGTGCGCGTGACGTATGGCGGCTACCTCAAGGGCGGCTCCGTCTACCATTCACAAACGGGCGCCGTGATCTTCACGTCGGTGCCCGGGCTGCGGGTCATCTGCCCGGCCACCGCCCTGGATGCCAACGGGCTGCTGCGCACGGCCATTCGCTGCGATGATCCCGTCATCTTCCTCGAACACAAGCACCTCTACCGCCAGACCTACAACAAAGCCCCGAATCCCGGCCCGAATTTCATGATTCCCTTCGGGAAGGCGAAGGTCGTGCGGGAAGGGACGGCCCTGACCGTCGTGACGTACGGCGCTGTCGTGCAGCGCACACTCGTCGCCGCCAAGGAGCTCGAGGAGAAGGACGGTGTGAGTGTCGAGGTGATCGATCTACGGTCATTGTCGCCGGTGGACTGGGGAACGATCGAGGCGTCGGTTCGGAAGACCAACAAAGTGATCATCGCGTACGAAGACGCGTTCTCCTGGGGCTACGGCGCCGAGATCGCGGCCGGGATCGCCGATCGCTGCTTCCCCTGGCTCGACGCGCCGGTGAAGCGCGTGGCCTCGACCGACACGTTCGTCGGGTATGCGCCCGACCTCGAGGACTACATCCTTCCACAGGTGGAGGACCTCGCGCAGGCCATGCGCGAGCTGCATGCGTTCTAGGCCGGCGCTCACGTACGGCGTTCTATTTTTTCTGTCGGGCGCAACCGGTCTGATTTACGAGCTGCTTTGGGTTCGCGTCCTCTATCAGTCATTCGGCTCCACCATCCAATCCGTTACCACCGTCGTCGCCGCCTATATGGGCGGCCTCGGCCTGGGTGCCTGGCTGTTCGGGCGGCGTGTGGACCGCACCCCGCGACCGGTCGTGCTGTACGGCTGGCTCGAGATCGCCATCGGCATCTTCGGCACCCTCTCGCCGCTCGTCCTCGGTCTCGCGCACTGGGTGTACATCGGCACGGCGGGCGCGCTGGCGCTCGGCGGCGGCGCCAGCGTGGCGCTGCGCTTTGGACTGGCGGCGCTCGTCCTGCTGATTCCGACCACGCTCATGGGTGGGACGCTGCCCGTCCTGACGCGTGCACTCACGGGCGAAGATCGTGGGCTCCTCAAACCGTCGCTGGGTCGGCTTTACGGCTTGAATACGCTCGGCGCAATGACTGGAACGGCGATCGCCGGGTTTTTCCTGATCGAGTTTGTCGGCGTCCGCGCGTCGCTGTGGGCGACGGCTGCACTCAATCTGGCAATCGGGGTGATTGCGATCCGGTTTGGTCGTCGGCAGGAGCCTGTAGAAGCATCCCAGTCATCCGGCGAGAACCTCCACCAACCTCCACCAACCTCGACCGCTCTCCACAACCTCGCTTTAGCGCTTCTTACCCTCACCGCGTTCGCGTCACTGCTCAACGAGATCGCCTGGACGCGCGTGCTGATCATGCTCGTGGGCGGATCGGCCTATGCCTTCACGCTGATCTTGTTCGTGTTTCTGCTCGGCATCGGCCTGGGCAGCATCATCGTCGCGCGGCGCAGCGCGCCCCGT
>DASPYE010000230.1:0-2020 GCA_035636935.1 Candidatus Dormiibacterota bacterium
GCGCAGGGAAAGCCCGAGGCACCCAGCCCGAGTGAGAGCGCCGGCAAGGGCTCGGCGTCCGAGACCAAGCCCTCTAGCAACTAAAGCCCGCGGGTGGCCCTTCTAGACAGGGTCCTTCAGCGCGGCCCTCGCCCGAGCGCACCGGCCGAGGATGACCGAATGTCGGTGATCGAGCACCTCGAGGCGCTCCGTCGCATGCTGATCATCTCCATCATCGCCTGGGCCGTCGCGACAATCGCGGCCATCTTCATCGCCGGGCACGTGATCACTTTTCTAGTCGAGCGCGCAGGCATCGGCCACGCCATCTACCTGCAGCCGGGAGGCGGTGTGCTGCTCCAGCTCAAGGTCGCCATGTACATCGGAGTTGTGCTGGCCGGCCCGGTGATCATCCAGCAGATCTGGTGGTTTGTGAGTCCGGGACTCCATCCAAAAGAGCGGCGGTTTGTGCTCCCCCTGGTCGTCTCGACGATCGTCTTTTTCTTGATCGGCGTCGCGGTTGCGATGTTCGCCCTCCCGCTCTACATCCATGTTTTGAACTCGCTTACGCCGGCGGAAGTTACCTATCTGCCCGACATCACCGAGCTCGTCACCTTCGTGCTCATCATGGTCCTCGGCTTCGGGCTCGTCTTCGAGCTGCCGGTGATCCTGTTCGTGCTTGGGATGTTGCGCATCGTCAACACGCGCTGGCTGTACAAGCGAAGGCCCTACATGTTTCTCGCCCTCGGGATCGCGGCGAACTTTCTCACGCCCGGCGTCGATCCGTTGACCCCGTTGATCGTGTTCATCCCGCTCTATCTTTTCTTCGAGGGGACGACGTTATTACTGAAACTGCTGGGACGGTGACAGGTACGGCTACGCGCCGGGACGGGCGTGCGCCCGACCAGCTGCGGCCGGTGAAGATCGAGCTCGGCGTCAACGTGCACGCCGAGGGCTCATGCCTGATCGAGATGGGGCGCACGCGGGTGTGGATCACGGCCAGCGTCGAGGACCGCGTGCCGATGCACCGGCGGGGAAGCGGCCAGGGATGGATCACCGCGGAATACTCGATGCTGCCCCGCGCCACTCACGACCGCGGGGCGCGGGAGGCGATCCAGGGTCGCGTGGGTGGACGGACACACGAGATCCAGCGCCTGATCGGCCGCTCACTCCGTGCCGCTGTGGACATGAGCAAGATCGGGGAGCGCACCATCACGCTCGACTGCGACGTCCTCCAGGCCGATGGGGGCACGCGCACCGCCTCGATCACCGGTGCGTTTGCCGCGCTCTACGTCGCGGTCAAGCGGATGAAGGACGCGCGCATGATCGCAGAACTCCCTGTGCGACAGCACCTCGCGGCGGTCAGCTGTGGAGTGATCGAGGGCGGCACACCTGTCCTCGACCTGGATTACACCGAGGACTTCCAGGCCTCGACCGACCTCAACTGCGTCATGACGGAAGACGGCCGCCTGGTCGAGCTTCAGGCGACGGCCGAGGGCGCGCCGTATACGCGCGCCGAGCTCGACTCGATGCTCGCGCTGGCCTTCAAGGGCATCAAGGAGCTGATCGTCGCCCAGAAGCGGGCGTTGGCCTCGCTGTAGCCAGGCTTGCGTGATCGTCCCCGACTCGTCATCGCCTCGGGAAACACCGGCAAGCTTCGCGAATACCGCGATCTGTTGTCAGACGCCGGTGTCGACATCGTCGCGTTCGACAGCGAGGTCGACGAGGTGGGGGACACGTACGCCGAGAACGCGCGCCTGAAGGCCGAGACGGCCCTCGCGAAATCCGGCCTGCCCGCGCTGGGCGATGACTCGGGCGTCGAGCTGGATGGTCTGGGCGGTTTTCCCGGAATCCGGTCGGCACGCCTTGGCCCGACCCAGAAGGAGCGCACCGCGGAGCTGCTGAGCCGGTTGCACGGTGTGCCGAGGCCGTGGCTGGCGCGCTTTGTGTGCGTGATCGCGCTGGCGTCGCCCAATCGTGAGGCGCAGTTCTTCGAAGGCGAATGCCGAGGCGAGGTCGTCCCCGAGTGGCGCGGCGAGGCGGG
>DASPYE010000231.1:0-7963 GCA_035636935.1 Candidatus Dormiibacterota bacterium
GAGATCGAGGAGGCCGAGTTCGTCGCGGACGAGATCGAGCGCCTGCGCAAGGTGGAAAAGCGCGGCTACTCCGACTTCGCGGTCCTGTATCGGACGAACGCCCAGTCGCGCGCCTTCGAGGACGTGCTCGCGCGGCGGCGCATTCCGTACAGGCTCGTCGGCGGCGTCCGGTTCTGGGAGCGCCGAGAGGTCAAAGACGTCGTCGCCTACCTGCGCTTCTGCTTCAACCCCCAGGACGCACTCAGCTTCGCCCGAATCGTTTCCGTGCCATCACGGAAGATCGGCAGCGTCACCGTCGAGGCAATCAACTCGTTCGCGCGGGAAGGCGCCGGACGCGGGCAGGGCCCAGATTCAAATCAATCCAACATCCTTGCCATTCTTGCCGGCCCTGCTCGGGTACCAGGCGTGCCCAAGACGGCGGTCGGCCCATTGCAAGGATTCCGGGCCCAGATCGAGTCCGTGCGCTCGACCATGGGGGTGCTTCGCCCGAGCGAGCTCATCGATCACGTGGTCGAGGTCATGGGCCTGCGCGCGCACTACCTCGACGGGACACCTCAGGGCGAGGCGAGGATGGAAAACCTCAACGAGCTCAGGGGCCTGGCCGAGAGCTTCGATGACCGCGAGCCGGCCCAGGGCCTGGAGGACTTCCTGGCCGAGGTGGCCCTGGTCTCCGACGTCGACGCCTATGACGAGAACGGCGAAGGCGCCACCCTCATCACGCTGCACATGGTCAAGGGGCTCGAGTTTCCGGTCGTCTTCATGGTCGGTATGGAAGAGGGCTTGCTGCCCCACCAGCGGGCGCTGGATGAGCGCGAGGAAAACCCATCGCTGGTCGGCGCCGCGACCGAGATGGCCGAGGAGCGCCGGCTCGCTTACGTGGGGATGACCCGCGCCAAGGACCGCCTCTACCTCAGCTGTGCGTTTCGGCGACACCTCTACGGCCGCTCGCAGCCGGCCTTCCCGAGCCGCTTCTTGACGGACATCCCGCAGTCGATGCTCGCCGCTCCTCGGGGGAGCGCACCGGTCGCCCCGCCCCGGCAGGGTTACAAAGAGCGCTACCTCGAACGCCAGGTTGAGGCCGCGCCCGCGGCGCCTCCCGTACAGCGCTTCTCAAGTGGCGATCGGGTCTCTCATCCTGCCTTCGGAACCGGGACGGTGGTCAAGAGCACGCTGACCCGAACGGACGAGGAATTGGTGATCAAGTTCGACAGGGTCGGGCTGAAGATCCTCAGCGGGATGCTCGCGCCACTGACCAAATGACCAAGCGCAAAAAGGCCATCGATCCCGCGGTCCGCGTCGAGGAGCTGCGCGAGCAGATCCGACGCCACGAGCACGCCTACTACGTGCTCGACCAGCCGGAGGTTTCTGACGCCGCGTACGACGCGCTTTTCCTCGAGCTGCGCCGCATCGAAGACGAGCGCCCCGACCTGCTGAGGACCGACTCGCCGACCCAGCGCGTCAGCGGCGAGGCGTCAGACCAGTTCGCCAAGGTCCGCCACCGCTCGCCGATGCTCAGCCTGCAGAACGCCTTCGACGAGGCCGAGATTCGCGGCTTCGACAAGCGCGTTCATGCGGCGGTCGGGGACAAGGTCATCTACTGCGCGGAGCTGAAGATCGACGGCCTGGCGATCAGCCTCACGTACGCGAAGGGCCGCCTGCAGCGTGCCGCCACCCGCGGCGACGGCACGACGGGCGAGGACGTTACAGCCAACGTGCGCACGATCCGCAGCGTGCCCCTCGCGGTCACGCCGGCGAAGGGCTTGCCCGATTTGTTCGAGGTGCGCGGGGAGGTCTACTTTCCGATCGCGGGCTTCGAGCGCTTGAACCGGGAGATGGACGCGGCGGGTAAGCCCCGTTTCGTGAACCCGCGCAACACCGCAGCGGGAAGCGTGCGCCAGATCGACCCCAACGTCACCGCGAGCCGCGACCTCCAGACCTTCATGTACATGCTCGACCCGGCGGGTCCGAGTAAATCGCAGTGGGACGTCCTCAATGTGCTCGAGTCGATGGGTTTTCGCGTCAACAAGAATCGCCGGCGCCTGGACACGATCGACGAGGTGATCGAGTACCACGCGGAGTGGCAGCGCCGCCGGCATGAGCTCCCCTACGAGATCGACGGCATGGTGGTCAAGGTCAACGGATTCGCGCAGCAGCTCGAGCTGGGCTTCGTCGCGCGCTCGCCGCGCTGGGCGATCGCGTTCAAGTACGCACCCGAGCAAGCGGAGACCGTGGTCGAGGAGATCGCGTGCTACGTCGGCCGCACTGGCGTTCTCACACCCGTCGCGCATGTGAAGCCGGTGGTTGTCGGCGGGGTGACGATCCGTAATGTGACCATGCACAACGAGGCGCAGGTCAACGAGAAGGGGGTCTACGTGGGCGCTCGCGTGACGATCCATCGCGCCGGAGACGTGATCCCGGAGATCGTCAGCGTCAAGAAGCCCAAGCCCGGCTGGAAAATGCCCACGCACTGTCCGGTGTGCGGGGGAGAGGTCGTGCGCGAGGAGCCATACATCGCGCATCGCTGCATCAATCCCTTCTGCGGCGCGCAGCGGCTCGAGCGGCTGCGGCATTACGCGGCGGTCGTGGACATCGAGGGACTTGGCTACGCGACACTCACGCAACTCATCGACCGAAGCGCAGTCGAAGACCCGAGCGACCTCTTCCGGTTGAGCAAGGATCAGCTCGTCGAGCTGGACGGATTTGCCGACAAGTCGGCCCAAAACCTGGTCGACAGGATCGCAGCGAGCATGCGGCCTGAGCTGGGGCGTTTCCTCTACGCGCTCGGGATTCCCCAGGTCGGCGAGGCGACCGCCACGCTGTTGGCGGCAGAATTCGGAACCATCGGGGATCTGCAGAGCGCCACAGAAGAGGATCTGCGCAGGGTCGAGGGAGTCGGCCCGAACATGGCGCGCGAGGTCCACATGTACTTCCAGGGTCCGGGCGCAACGCTCGTCAAAAAGCTCCTCGCGGCGGGCGTCGAGCCGTCGGAAGCCGAGGTTTTCGGCGATGGCCCCTTCACCGGCAAAACCTTCGTTTTCACCGGCACGTTGGAGACGATGAGCCGCCCGGACGCGGAGGCCATGGTGCGCAAGTTGGGTGGTAAGGCCGCCGGGAACGTGAGCGCCAAGACGGACTATGTTGTGGCCGGACCGGGCGCAGGCTCGAAGTTGGAGAAGGCACAGAAACTGAAGCTCAACGTTCTCGACGAGGACCAGTTCAAGGCCCTGCTGCCCAAATGAGGCGTTGGACCTCGTTGCTCTTGATCGCGGGCGCGGCCGGCCTTGTCTGGTGGGGATGGTTCGTGCTGGGCTTTCTCCAGGAACCATCGGCGGTCGATCGGGTGCGTGCCGCCTTGATCGTGATCGGCGGGGGCTCGATCGCCGCCGGCTTCGCCGGCGCGGGCCTTGGAGCGGTCATGTTGATCGCTTCCCGGCCGAGTCAAAAGTCGCCCAGAACCTAAGCTAAACCCCGTGCCACTTTCGAAGGACGAAGTCCGCCATGTCGCCATGCTCGCGCGCATCGGCCTCGAGGCCGGCGACGAGGAGTTCTACGCCGGCCAGCTGAGCGGCATCCTCGAGCACATCGACCGGCTGCAACAGCTCGACACGGAGGACATCCCGCCGACCGCGCAGGTCGTGGAGATCGCAAGCCGCCTGCGCGAGGACGAGCCACGGCCATCGCTCACCCAGGAGGAGGCATTGGCGAATGCGCCGTCTGCTGTCAACGGCTCCTTTCGCGTGCCGTCGATCCAGGAAGAGACGTGACCGACGACCTGACGCAGCTGACGATCAAGGACGCCTCGCGACTGTTGCGACTCGGCTCGATCTCGGCCGCCGACCTCGTGACCGCGCACGTGCAGCGCATCGAGCGGCTCGACCAACACGTCAAGGCTTTCCTCCGGTTCACGCCGGAGGTCTGGGAGAAGCAGGCGGACGAAGCCGACCGGAGGCTGAGGCAGGGTGACGCGCCCCCCTTGTGCGGAATTCCGCTGGCGGTGAAGGACGTGCTGTGCGTGCGGGGGGTCGAGACCACAGCCGGGTCGAAGATCCTCCAAGGATTCAAGCCTCCGTACACGGCGACCGCGGTGGCGCGACTCTTCGAAGCCGGCGCGGTGATGCTGGGGGTCACGAATTGCGATGAGTTCGCGATGGGAAGCTCGACGGAGAACTCGGGCTACTTTCCGACGCGGAACCCGTGGGACCTGGAGCGCGTGCCCGGCGGGAGCTCGGGTGGAAGCGCGGCCGCGGTTGCGGCGGGCGAGGCGATGATCGCGCTGGGGACCGACACCGGTGGATCGATCCGTCAGCCCGCCGCCCTGTGCGGGGTTGTGGGCATGAAGCCGACCTACGGGCGGGTCAGCCGCTACGGGTTGATCGCGTTTGCCTCGAGCCTCGATCAGATCGGCCCCTTCGCGCGCAGCGTCGATGACGCCGCGATCACCCTCTCGCTGATGAGCGGGCTGGATCCGCTCGATGCGACCTCGTCGGACCGCGCCGGTATGGAGGTGCTGAACAACTTCGGCGCGGGCGTGAAGGGAATGAGGCTTGGGGTCCCGCGCGAGTACTACGACGTCAAGGGGATCGAGCCTGGGGTGAAGGCGGCGATCGACGCGGCGCTGGCGGTCTTGCGAATGCAAGGTGCGGAGGTCGTCGACGTGTCGCTGCCGCACACCGACTACGGCCTCGCCGCTTACTACATCATCGCGCCGGCCGAGTGCTCGTCCAACCTGGCCCGATTCGACGGTGTGAGGTACGGCATGTCCGAGGTCGACGCACCGAACATCACCGAGCAGTACCTCGAAACCCGACGCAAAGGCTTTGGCTCTGAGGTGCGGCGCAGGGTCATGCTTGGCACCTACGCGCTGTCGAGCGGCTACTACGACGCCTACTACTTGAAGGCGCAAAAAGTCAGGACCCTGATCAAGCGCGACTTCGACGACGCGTTCAAGCAGTGCGACGCGATCGTGAGCGCGACGTCGCCCACGGTCGCGTTTCCGATCGGCTCCAAGACGCAGGACCCCCTGTCCATGTACCTGTGCGATGTGCTCACGCTGGGGGGCAACCTGGCCGGTCTCCCGGGGATCAGTGTTCCGTGCGGAACGTCGGACGGTTTGCCCGTCGGGTTGCAAGTCCTCGGTCCGCAGTGGGGGGAAAACGTGGTCTTGCGCGTCGCCCGCGCCTATGAGGAAGCCAGCGAGGTCAAGGCCGAGGTCGCGGACGTTGTCTAGCGCTCATCGCCATGACGAGAGCCCCCACCCGACGCCTTCGGCGCCGACCTCCCCAGCAAGTGGGGAGGTGAAGCCCGACCTCCCCGGCGAGCGGGGAGGTGAAGACGGCAAATGGCAGGTGGTCATCGGGATGGAAGTCCACGTCCAGCCGCGGACGCGCTCCAAGATGTTCTGCGGCTGCGCGATCGGGGAGCTTGGCGATCCGCCCAACACGCACGTGTGCGAGGTCTGTCTCGGCCTGCCAGGCGTGCTGCCGGTGCCGAACAAGGCAGCCGTCGAGGCCTGCCTGAAGACCGCGCTCGCCCTGGGCTGCGAAATCCCTCGGCATACGAAGTTCGACCGCAAGAACTACATGTATCCCGACCTGCCCAAGGGCTACCAGATCAGCCAGTACGACCTGCCGATGAGCATCAACGGCCACCTCGAGGTGGGCGGCCGCGAGGTCCGCATCCGCCGCGTGCACCTCGAGGAGGACACAGGCAAGCTCATCCACGCCGGCGACAAGCTGCACAAGGCCTGGGAGTCGTATGTCGACCTGAATCGCGCGGGCGTGCCGCTGATGGAGATAGTGAGCGAGCCCGACCTGCGATCCGCGGACGAGGCGCGCGACTACGCCGTGGAGCTGCGCACTCTGTTGCGCACCATCGGCGCGTCCGAGGCGGAGATGGAGAAGGGGCAGATGCGCGTCGAGCCGAACATCTCGATCCGGCGCGAAGGCTCGAATGAGCTGGGGGTAAAGACCGAGCTGAAAAACATCAACTCGTTCCGCGCGCTCCATCGTGCCATCCTCTTCGAGGTCGAGCGTCAGAAGCAGCTGCTCGAATCGGGCGGCGCTGTCGTGCAGGAGACGCGCGGTTGGTCGGACGCCGAGCAACGAACGTTCTCGCAACGCAGCAAGGAATTCGCCGAGGACTATCGCTACTTTCCGGAACCCGATATTCCTCCGTTGGAGCTGGACCGCGCCTGGATCGAGGACCTGCGGCGCGGCCTGCCGGAGCTGCCGGCGGTGCGACGCGGCCGGCTCGTCGCCGAGCACTCGCTGCCGCGCGGCGACGTGGCCGTGATCGGCGCCGACCGCGAGCTTGCGGATCTGTTCGAAGGGGCGGTGGCGGCCGGCGCGCCGGCCAAGCAGGTCGCGAACTGGATCGTCGGTGAGGTGGCGCCAAGCGGCAAGCTGCCCTCGGCGCAGAACCTGGCCGAGCTCGTGAAGCTGGTGAGTGACGGAAGCATCACCCGTGACCAGGCCCGCGAGGTGCTGGTGGAGTCGGTCGAGACGGGCCGCACCCCCGCCGAGCTCGTCGCCGAGCACGGCCACCGGCAGGTGAGCGACGTCGATGAGCTCCGCCTCGTGGCCTCGGCGGTGATCGACGCCAACCCCAAGGCCGTCGCCGACTACCGCAACGGCAAGAGACAGGTGATCAACGTTCTGATCCGCGATTTGACGACGCGCCTGCCGCAGGCGAACCGCCAGGTCGCCGGCGAAGTCTTGACGAAAATGCTGGATTAGACGTTACTTTTCGGCTCGGAGACCGTCTGGTCAGCATGAAGCCGCTTGTGGGCTCGATCCTTGCCACGCTCCTTATCACCGCCTGTGGCGCCGTGGCCGGACAGAGCGCATCGACGCCACTCCCGCTTCCCAGCCCGCCGACCGCTGCCCTCGCCAGGTGGAACGATTTCCCCGCCAACGCGAATCCTCGCCCGACCATCTTGTTTGGCGCCTTTGTGGAGCATATCGGCCCTGGTCAGTTTCCGGATAACGACAGCAAGCTCACCTGGTTGTGCAACAAATTCGTCCTCGCGAGCGGCGTGCAGCTCACGTCCACTGGCCCGGCAATCGCATCCGCACGATGGCCATCCGGTGCCACGGCCTCTTACCGAAGCATCGGGTCAGCACGCGCGTTCTCCGCTCTGATGGCGCGGCCGGGCGGCGGCAACTCGACTGATTGCCCGCATCTCAAGCCGTTTGTCATCACGAATGTGCGCTGGTCGACCGCGGGATTTTCCACGGACCGCGGCACCGCGACCATGTCGGCGTGGCTTTTCGACGTTCCGGAGGCAGGAGGCTTCCTCGGTTATTCGGGCATCGATCCCTCGGCGCTGTGGGGTGGTGGGATCGCGACCGAGGGCCGTGGCGCCCAGCTTTCCCCTGACGGCCGGACTTTGAAGATCGCGGTCAGCAACGCACAACCGGGGCCGTGTGGTTCGGATTACACGGCCAACACAGCCGAGTCAAGCACCGCTGTTGCCGTGGCGGTCAAGCAGATTCCGCACGTGTCGCCGGGTCAGGATGTGATGTGCGACCTCATGCTGCGCGGCAGTTACATCACTGTGAGGCTGAAGGCTCCACTCGGCGGTCGCGTGCTGTTGGACGAAAAGGGCGACGTCGGCGGCGCTTGCCCAGAAAAAGGCGACTGCTAGCCCGCGGGGCGGCGGGACAGCCAGGCGCTGAAGAGGTAAAACAGGAGGGCCACCACGTAGGCCGCCAGCGCGACCAGGACGAGGATCCCGCCGGTGGCCTGGGGCACGATCGAGGTGAACAGGATGACGAGGATCGACCCGCCCAGCCCGATCGCGGTCAGGCCCTGCAGGCGCGCAACGAACGGCGTCACCCGCACCAAAGGCCACAGCAGTCGCTCGGGCCACCAGCCGGGAAACGTGCCGCGCAAGAGCAGGTACAGGCCGGCTCCGATCAAGAAGGCGCCCGAAAGGTAGGCCACGGCCTCCACCACGTACCCC
>DASPYE010000232.1:0-11368 GCA_035636935.1 Candidatus Dormiibacterota bacterium
CGACGCATGTGCCTGCCAACCAGGCCGGCGAGGTCCAGCTCTGGAGCGTCGTCAACACATATTTCTTTGCGTCCGACGCGAACGGAGACATGACGCTCGATATGACGGTGCCGAGCGACATCGAGCTCGGCAACCACGTCGTGAAGATCTGCTGGGCGGGGACCTGTCAGAAACAGGCGCCGCTGCGAGTGGTCTCGGGCGTCGCCGGCATCCCGTCGTCCACGCCGGTCGCCAACAACACGCCGGGAGCAAGTCCGACGACGTCGCCAAGCCCTGGTTCGACGCCGCGCCCAGGCTCGAGTCCTACGCCAAGATCGACCCCGACGTCGGGTTCAACCCCTCACTCGACCTCGACACCGAGATCGAATCCATCGTCGACACCAACGCCCCAACCGACTTCTCCGCCGCCACCTCCGACGCCGGCGCTATCGCTCAAATCGGTCACGACGACAACGCTGACATTTCAAGGGAAGACAACGGTGACATTTCAGAACTTCACGGGCTCTGCGACAGTTAAGGTCTGTCAGCAAGCCGCCGGCTGCAAGGCAGCGGGCAACATATTCGTAGGCTCGACCGGTCAGGTTTCGTTCAATACTCCAAGTGGAATCGTCTCCCTGGTGCAGACATGGGTCGTCGCATGTGTGAGCCCATGCCTTACGTCAAACAAAGTCGTTTCTTCACCAGCGCTCTAGTTAGAAGACCTCAGCCGCGACCAGGTCGTCCAGGGTTTCCCTCCGCCGCATGACCGTCGCCTCCCCGTCCCGCAGCATCAGCACCTCCGGCCGCGGCATCCCGTTGTAGTTGCTCGCCATCGCCAGGCAGTAGGCGCCCGCCGCCGGGACGGCGATAACGTCGCCCGGCTTCAAGCCGGGCATCTCGATGTCGGTGATTAGGATGTCCGTCGACTCGCAGTACTTGCCCGCGATCGTCACCTTCCCGTTCGTGGCCCGCTCCGGGTCCGACGCCAGGAATGCCTCGTAGCGAGCGCCGTAGAGCTTGGGCCGAATGTTGTCGCCCATCCCGCCATCGACGGCGACGTAACGGCGGACACCGGGGATGTCCTTGATCGAGCCTACGGTGTAAAGGGCCATTCCGGCGGGGCCGGCGATCGACCGACCCGGCTCGACGACCAGCTCCGGGATCTTCAGCCCGCGCCGAGCGCAACCGATCGTCAGCGCGCGCCGGACCGTCTCCACGAAGTGTCGTGGCGTTGGCGGGTCGTCGTCTCGCGTATACGCGATGCCCAGCCCACCACCCGCGCCGAGCTTGCGCGGCTCGAAGCCAAGCTGGTCGCGCAGGTCCGCGAGCAGGCCGAGCATGATGTCCATCGCCTCTTCGTAAGCGCGCAGCCCGAAGATCTGCGAGCCGATGTGCGAGTGCAGCCCGACCAGCTCGAGCCGGGGATGCCGCAGCGCAGTCTCGACCGCCTTCCGCGCGGCACCCGACTCGATCGAGAACCCGAACTTGGAGTCGAGCTGGCCCGTGGAGATGTGGTCGTGAGTGTCCGGCTTGACGCCAGGCGATAGGCGCAGCATCACCGGGGCCCGACGGCCGTCGGGCACGACCTCGCGGAGCAAGTCGAACTCGTGCTCGCCGTCGATGACGATGGTGGCCCCCGCCCGGTAGGCGGCCTGAAGGTCCTCGAGGCTCTTGTTGTTGCCGAGGAAGTGGATCCGATCGGTCGGGAAATCCGACTTCAGCGCCAGGTGCAGCTCGCCGGCCGAGACGACGTCAAGGCCGAGACCCTCTTCGGCGACGATGCGGAGGAACCGAGGCGAGGCAAAAGCTTTGGCCGAGTACAGGACCTGACCCGCGCCGCCCATTGCGGCTACGTACTCGGACGACCGCTGGCGGACCGTCGCCTCGTCGTAGACGTAAAGAGGAGTGCCATGGGCTCGGGCCAGCTCAACGAGGTCGCAGCCGCCCACCTCGATGTGGCCGGCAGCATTGACCCGGTACGTGACCGGGAACAACAAGACCTAGGTCGCTAGTTGGGCCCGGAGCCGCACGAGCCGCACCCGCCGCCGCAGCATCCGCCGCCGCTCGACTCGCTCGCGAAGTCGGACACGGCTGGCTCGCCGCCGGCGACCGCGAAGCTCGAGACCAGGACGCGCGTCTTCGTCGACTCGCACGCGGGGCAGATCTGCGCGGTGTCGCGCTCGGCGAAACGGGTCAGCACCTCGAACTTCCCGGCGCAGCCCTCGCACCGATACTCGTAGATGGGCATCTCTAGTGAACGATTCTAAGTTGTCGGAGCTCGCGCGGATGATCTCGGAGTGGCCCGGCCTGGTTTCAGGGCCGGCTGACGAGCTGATCGATGACGCGCTCGTCCTCCTCGACCACCTTGGCGATGCGCGGACGCTGGTCGACGTCGGTTCGGGCGGCGGGCTGCCGGGCTTACCGCTTAAGATCGCGCGGCCACACATCGAGGTGACCCTCGTCGAGGCGGATTCCGGTAAGGCGGCTTTTCTCGTTCAGGCCTGCGCCCGCCTCGGCCTCACCGGTGTCGAGGTGTTGGCTCGGCGGGCCGAGGAGGTCGGCCACGAGCCGCGCTACCGCGAGTGGTTCGACGTGGCTGTGGCGCGGGCGCTTGCGCCGTTACCGGTGCTGGCCGAGCTGTGCCTGCCGCTGGTCAGGATCGGCGGCAGGCTCCTGGCCCAGAAGACACATAAGGAAGAGGTCGACGCGGCCGAGCACGCGATCAGGCTGCTGGGCGGTTCGCTCGAGTCGGTGACCCGAGCGCCATCCGCTGGCCGCTCGACCGGGACGGTCGTCGTGATCTCGAAGCTCCGCGCGACGCCGCCGGCCTACCCGCGGCGGCCCGGCCTCCCCGCACGCAAACCCCTCTAAAAGAGAAAAACGGCGAGGGGCTCGAACCCTCGCCGCTTCCGGGGAAAGCCCTTAGCTGAGTACCGGTGAGCCTCCGGCTTTGATCGCTTTCAGGTTGCTGAGTGCAAGCTGCTGCACGGCTGCGGGGAGCGGCGCGTACTGCAGGTCCTTGCTGTCGCTCTGGCCGTCCGTGACCAGCCACTTGAAGAGATTGACGACAGCCTTGCCCTTGGCCGCATCGCTGTACGACGTGTAGAGCATCACCCAGCTGAATCCTGCTATCGGATAGCACGCATCGCACGCGGCGTTGGTGATCGAGTAGTTGGTCGGGCTGACACTGGTGTTCGTGCCGGCTGCGGCGGTCGCTGCGTCGATGCTCGCCTGCACGAACTTGCCGTTGGCGTTCTTGAGCGCGGCCTGCTTCATACCCGTCTGCACGACGTAGGCCAGCTCGACGTAGCCAACCGCGCCGTCGGTCGACGTGATTGCCTGCGCGACGGCCTGGTTGCCGCTTGCGCCGACACCGGTCGGCCATTTCACCGACTTCGCGGTTCCGACGGTCGACTTCCAGTCGGCCGAGATCTTGCTCATGTAGTCGGTGAAGTGGAATGTCGTGCCGCTTCCATCCGAGCGGTGGACGACGGTGATCGCTTTGTTGGGCAGCGTCGTGCCCGAGTTGATGGCAGCGATCTTCGGGTCGTTCCAGTTCTTGACCTTGCCGAGGAAGATCCCCGCCAAGGTGTCAGCGTCCAGGTTCAGCTTGTCGACACCCTTGACGTTGAACGCGACCGATACGACCCCAAGGGTCGTGGGAATCTGCGTCAACGCGGAGTCGCCACCCGCGGAGGCGATGTCTGTCGCTGCCATCGGCACATCGCTCGCGCCGAAGTCGACCGTCTTCTTGATGAACTGCTGGATGCCCGCACCAGAACCGACGGCCTGGTAGTTCACCTTCACCTGGGGATACCTGATCGAGTAGTCGAGAAAAGCCTTGTCGTAGAACGGACCTGGGAACGTTGCGCCCGCGCCGGTCAGTGATCCCTGGCCGACGTCGGTCGAAGTTACCGCGCCGGTACCGCCGCACGCGGTAGCGACCGTGGCTGCCACTCCGGCCATTACCGCAAACCGCCCGACGGATGAAAGACGAAGCATCTAACCCCTCCTGTTTGGCTTCGATCTGATTGCGTCAATCACGCTAGGCGAGCCCGTTTAAGGCGGGGTTAATGCGAACTTAAGTAGCAGGGTTCCGAAATTGGCTCCATATACTCCGGCCGTGATCTGGGATCGCCGGCGGGCAGACGAACCGGGGAATATCGAGTCGACGCCACCAGACGCGTTTGCGGACATGCTCGAACGCGCGCCGATCACCGCGCTGCTGCTCGATGCCGACGGACGCGTCGTCCGTGCGAATGCCTCGGCGCGCGATTTCTTTGCGATCGACCCGGCCCGGCTGCCGGCGAGCGTGGTTGAGGTCACCCTGGAGTCGCGGCTGTTCGAGATCGTGAATGCGGGCGAGGCGGAGGCCACCGTCAACCTGGTTCACCATCGCCGAACCGCCCAGGCTCACCTCATTTCCGGTCCGGACGCGGGCCAGAGGATCCTGTTTCTGGCCGATGTCACTGAGCTCCGGCGGCTTGCAACCGTGCGCCAGGAGTTCGTCGCCAACCTTGTGCACGAGCTGAAAACTCCGATCACGTCCCTGCGGTTGACCGCGGAGAGCCTTCTCGGCGACCCGCTGCCAAAGGACAGGCGGCGTTTCGCCGAGCGGGCGGTCCAGGAGGCGGACCTGATCAGCAAGATCATCGACAACCTGCGCCAGCTCGGCGATATCGAGGAAGGTGCCCTCGCCGTCAACGTCTCGCGGTTCGAGCTGGACGAGCTGGTCAACGACAGCATCACGCGTCTCGCGGTGGAGCGACCTGTGAACATCGCGGTCCCGCGCGGCCTGACGCTCGATACGGACCGCGCCAAGCTGGTCCAGGCGCTGGCAAACCTGCTCGACAACGCAGCGAAGTTCTCTCCGCCGGCGACCGCGATCGACGTCGAGGCGGCCGTGGCCGGCGACGAGCTCGTGATCAGCGTTCGCGATCGAGGCCCCGGGATCTCGCCCGAGCACTGGAGCCGCGTGTTCGAACGCTTCTACAAGGTGGATCGCGCGCGCCCGCGCGAGGCGGGAGGCTTTGGATTGGGGCTGGCGATCACCAAGCACCTCGTCCAGGTGCTCGGCGGACGCATCTGGACCGAAGCTGCGCGCGAGGGTGGGCAGGTCTTTTACATCGCGCTCCCGAGGGAAGTCTTAACGGCCGCATAAATTGCCGTTAACCCGGCGCTGCCTATCCTGAAACCGGGGATGGCAGACGTACGTCCGTACATCGAGCCACCGGTGACTTCAGGGAGGCCCGGCTTGCGAGCCTTGCGCGGAGCGGGCGATGCGAAGCTGAAGGTCGACCACCTGTCGTTCTTCTATGACCGGTTCCAGGCCCTCCACGAGGTGACCTTCGAAATCCCCCAGAAGCGGATCACTGCGATCATTGGGCCTTCCGGGTGCGGCAAGAGCACCCTGCTGCGGGTCTTCAACCGGATGTACGACCTGGTGCCGAAGGCTCACGCAAGCGGGGCCGTGTTCCTCGACAACGAAAACGTCGTCACCAGCCGGAGGCTGCTCGAGCTGCGACAGAAGGTCGGCATGGTGTTTCAGAGGCCGAGCCCGTTTCCGATGTCGGTTCGCGACAACGTCGCGTTCGCGCCGAGGCTTTTGGGTTGGCCCCAATCCCGCGTCAGATCCGCCGTCGAAGAGAGCCTAGAACGCGCGGCCCTGCTCGATGAGGTGAAGGACCGCCTGGACCAGCCGGCGACGTCGCTTTCCGGTGGGCAACAGCAGCGCCTGGCGATCGCGCGCTGCATCGCGGTCAGCCCCCAGGTCATCCTCATGGACGAGCCCTGTTCCGCCCTCGACCCGGTCGCGACCCTGAAGATCGAGGACCTCATGGCGACCCTCACGCGCGACTTCACGATCGTGATCGTCACTCACAACATGCAGCAGGCTGCGCGCGTCTCGGACTTCACCGCGTTCATGCTGATGAACCCCGAAGGGCGCTACGGCGAGCTCATCGAGTTCGCGCCCACCGCCGACCTCTTCAACCAGCCTCAGGACGACCGCACAGAGGCGTACATCACCGGGCGCTTCGGATAAAAGGCTGAGCTGATGCCTCGTCTCACATTTGAAAGAGAGCTCGCGAGCCTTCGGGAGTCGTTGGTCCGGATGGGGACCCTCGTCGAATCGCAGATCGAGGCCGCCCTCGACGCGCTGCGCCGCCGCGACGGCTCGGCCGCGGAAAAGGTTCGTACCCAGGATCAGTACCTGAACGAGCTGTTCCGCCAGATGCGCGAGCAGGTCTTCATGGTCATCTCCACCCAGCAGCCGGTCGCACGCGATCTCCGGTACCTGATGGGTCTGCAGTGGATCGCCACCGAGCTGGAACGGATGGGTGACTACGCGGTGCGCATCGCGCGCATGACGGGCACTCTGGTTGCGCTGCCCGACCGGCCTCTGCGTGCCGAGTTCGGGTTGATGGGCGAGCTCGCGATCGGACAGGTCCACGACATCCTCGAGGCGCTGATCGACCAGAACGAGCCTCGCGCGCGAGAGGTCGCAGCGCGCGACAACGAGATCGATCGTCTCTATCACCGCGTGTTCGAAGACCTGGTGAAGGAGATAGGCAACGGCCACATCGACTCCGATGGCGCGCTGCGGTCGGTGACGCTGCTGCTCGTCGCCCACAACCTCGAGCGCATCTCCGACCGGGTCACCAACGTGGCTGAGGACATCATCTTCCTCGAGTCCGGCCAGGTGGTCGAGCTCGGATGAGCCGCGCCCAGCCTTACGGCAACGCGGGACGGGTGCTAGTCGTCGAGGACGACGAAGGCATCCGCGAGATGCTGAAGTACAACCTGGTCACCGCCGGCTTCGCCGTGCATGAGGCGAGCGACGGTGCATCCGGTCTGCGCACAGCTCGCACTTCGCGCCCCGACCTGATCCTGCTCGACCTCATGCTGCCGGGCATGAGCGGATTCGATTTCTGCCGCGCGTTACGCCGGAGCAGCAAGGTGCCGATCATCATGATCACCGCCAAAGACGCCGAGGTGGACAAGATCGTCGGTCTCGAGCTCGGCGCCGACGATTACATCACGAAACCATTTTCGGTACGCGAGGTCCTGGCCCGAGTGAACGCCGTCCTCCGGCGAGCATCTGCTGACGGCAACGAGCCGAACGCAATTCCCGAGCGGGACGCGTTTGGAGATTTCGCCATCGACCGCCCCGCCCGTCGGGTGATCTTGCGCGGCGCCGAGGTGAAATTGACCACCCGCGAATTCGACCTCCTGTCGTACCTGCTCGCGCACCCCGACCGTGTGCACACCCGCGACGTGCTGCTGGAAAACGTCTGGGGTCAGGAATTCTCGGGCGACCGCAAGACGGTCGACGTGCATGTGCGGTGGCTGCGCGAGAAGTTTGCCGGGGTGGCGCCTTTCGAGATCGTGACGGTGCGCGGCGTCGGTTACCGGCTCGACCGCAAGCTCTCCGTCGAACTGCCGGGCTGAGCGATGGCAGTCAGAGTCGAGGCCAAAACGGCCATCGTGACGAGCCGGCCGCGGGATGGATTCCAGTGGGTGGTCGGCATCGTCGCGAGCGCCGTCCCGGCACTGCTCCTGCTGATCATCCTGACGCTGCTGCTGCAGGCGACGCCGGCGATCCAGCACTTCGGCGCCCGGTTCCTGGTGACCACGGACTGGAACCCCGTCACCGACAGCTTTGGCGCCTTGCCCGCCATCTTCGGCACCGTTTTCACCGCGTTCCTCGCGCTCGCGCTCGCGCTACCGGTGGGCGTGGCGGTGGCGGTGGTGCTGGCGGAGCCGGGCCATACGACGCTGCGAGGATTCCTGGGCACGGGTATCGAGCTGCTCGCGGCAATCCCGAGCGTCGTCTATGGGATCTGGGCCCTGTACGTGCTGGCACCCTGGTCGTACGAGCATATCGAGATACCCGTCTCCGAGCATCTGGGCTTTATTGGATGGTTTGGCTCGCCGGCGGTGCGGGGACTCTTCAACGCTTCGCTCGTTCTGGCGGTGATGGTCCTACCGACGCTCACCGCGATCTCGCGCGATGTTATGAAGGCCGTGCCGCGGGGCTTGAAGGAGAATGCGGTGGCGCTGGGCGCGACGTGGTGGGAGACCACGTGGCGGGTGATGCTTCCTTCCGCCCGGGCGGGAATTTTCGGCGCGACGATCCTCGCGCTCGGTCGTGCTCTCGGGGAAACCATCGCGGTGACGATGGTGATCGGCAACGCCTACATCATTCCGCACTCGATCTTCCAGCCCGCGTACACGCTGGCGAGCGTGATCGCCAACGAGTTCACCGAAGCGACGGGGATGCTCTATCCCGCGGCGCTGATCGAGCTCGGGCTGGTTCTCATCCTCGTGACGTTGGTGGTCAACATGCTCGCATTGGTTCTCGTTCAGTCATCCACACGCGATGCCAGGCGGGCGTTATGAATCGCAATCACCGGCGCACCTACTTGAGTGGCGCCGGGCTCGGACTCATGTACGTGTTGACCCTTCTTGCCCTGATACCACTGGGGCTGGTGTTGTGGTTCACCATCGCCAAGGGACTGCCCTCCGTCATCCACCCGCAGTTCCTTTTCAACAGCGAGCTCCCGCCATGCGAGCCGCGGTGCCCCGTGGTGTCCCAAGCCGGGGTTGGCCACGCGATCGTGGGCACCGGGATCATGGTCGGCATCGCCTCGCTGATCGCGATCCCAGTCGGCGTTCTTGCCGGCATCTACCTCGCGGAGTACCGCGTAACGCCCTGGTCCAACTGGGTGCGGCTGGCAAGCGATGTCCTCGTGGGCACACCATCGATCGCGATCGGGCTCTTCGCTTACGCGTTCCTGGTCGTCCCGTTGCACCATTTCTCCGCCTTCTCGGGCGCGGTCGCGCTCGCGGTCTTGATGCTGCCGATCGTGACCCGAACCACCGAGGGGGCGGTCGCGTTGATTCCGAACGGTCTGCGTGAGTCCGGCTTGGCTCTGGGCCTACCCCGGTGGCGCGTTTCGCTGCAGCTTGTCCTGCCGGCCGCGGCACCAGGGGTCATCACGGGGGCTCTGCTGTCGGTCGCCCGTGCCGCCGGCGAGACCGCGCCGTTGCTGTTCACCGCCTTCGGCGCTCATATCCTCGAGTTCGATCCAAGCGGTCCTATGCAGGCCCTGCCGGTCACGGTCTTCAAATACGCACTGCTGCCCTACAAGTCGCTGCAGGACCAGGCATGGGGAGCGGCGCTCGTGCTGATCGTGATGGTGCTCAGCATCAACCTCATCAGCAGATGGATTCTGCGGCGCCAGATCGCGCTGGCGGGCCAGCTGTAGACGTTTCTCGAACCGCGATCCTGGGCCGACCTTGGGGCCGCTCGCCGCGCAAGCCATCTCACTTACGCTTTTAGCGGGGGTGGGTAGAACGTGCCGCTGAGCCTGGTTCCGCGGGAGCTTCGCTTCTACGAGCTGTTCCAGCGACAGGGCGACGTGGTCTCCCGAACGCTTCACGAGCTGTCCAGATCGCTGGGCGAAGGGCGGAGCCGGCACTCCGTCCTGCGCGACCTCGAGCATGAAGGCGATGACATCACTCGCGAGCTCTACAACCTGACGAACCGGACTTTCACGACCCCCATGGACCGCGACGACATCCTCACCCTGGCGCACTCCCTGGACGAGGTCGTCGACCTGGCCGAGGAGGTTTCGGACAGGATCGACCTGTATGAGGTGGGGGCCATCACGGACGCCGCCAAGCAGCTCGGAGAGTGCCTGGCCCAAGCGGGAGCCGAGGTCGCCAAGGCAGCGGCCGGCCTGGACGAATTGAAAGAGCTCGGCCCTGTGCTGCAGGAGATCCATCGTCTCGAGAACGAAGGGGATGCGATCACCCGCCGGGCCTTGCAGCAGCTCTTCGATGAGAACCCCCGCGCGGCCGCGAGCCTCATCAAGTGGAAGGACGTCTACGCGTTGCTCGAGTCGACCCTGGACGAGTGCGAGGAGGTCGCCGAGATCATCGAAACGATCGCCATCAAGAATGCCTGAGGCGTGAGGTACACCAGGGCTGGGGCAGGATCCAGAGGGTGGTTGGCGCGACGTTTGGGCTCGTGGCGACCTGAACCGGAAGCCCTTTACCGGAGGATGGGATGAGAATCACACCGGTCACCCCTGGACGGCGCTTTTATGAGCTCTTTCGGACGCAGGGAAAGCTCGTCAGCGAGACCCTGACCGAGCTGAGCAAATCGTTGCTCGAAGGCAAAAGCCGCCATGCGCGGTTGCGCGACCTGGAGCATGAGTGCGATGAAGCCACCCATCAGATCCACAATCTCGTCAACAGCGCGTTCATCACGCCGCTTGACGAAGAGGACATCCTGCTTCTGGCTTCGAGTCTCGACGATGTCGTCGACCTTGCCGAGGAGACGGGAGACAAAATCGACCTGTACCGGGTTCAGCACATCTCGGATCCCGCACGGCAAATGGGCGAATACCTTGCCCAGGCCGGTATCGAGATCGCCGCCGCTCTCGATCGCTTCGAAGGATTCGCTGAGCTCAAGCCGCACCGCCTCGAGATACACCGCCTGGAAAATGAGGGCGACCGCCTCACTCGCGCGGCGATCGGCGACCTGTTCTCGCGGGAAAAAGACGCCTCCGAGCTCGTGAAGTGGAAGGACATCTACGACCTGCTCGAGGCGACGATGGATGCATGCGAGCACGCCGCCAACGTGATGGAGACGGTCGCGATCAAGAATGCATGAGACCGCGATTCTGCTCTGGATCACGGTTGCCGTGGCGGTCGTATTCGATTTCACCAACGGCTTCCACGACACGGCCAACGCGATCGCGACGTCGATCTCCACACGAGCGCTCTCTCCGCGTGCGGCCGTAGGTCTCGCCGCTGTTTTCAATCTCATCGGCGCCGTTATCACGGTCGCCTTCTTCCAGGCCAAGGTCTCGAACACAATCGCCAGCACGCTGGCGATCAAGCCTGGGCTGGTGGTCGTAATGTCGGCGCTCCTCGGCGCCATCGCATGGAATCTGATCACGTGGTATCGAGGGCTGCCCAGCAGCTCGACCCACGCGTTGATCGGCGGTTTGTGCGGCGCCGGGGTTGCCGCTGCGGGCGGGCTTGGTGGGGTCCAGTGGTCGGCGCTCTTGAAGCAGGCCGCAAGCCTGGTCATCTCACCACCGCTTGGGTTCGTGGCGGCGGCGATCTTCGCCATCGCGTTGATCACGGTCATCCACCGCGCACACTGGCGCCCGGCGCCGGTGAACCGGACGCTCCGCGGCTTGCAAATCGCGACGTCTGCCTTCCTCTCCTATTCACACGGCGCCAATGACGCGCAGAAGACGATGGCTGCAATCACCCTCGCGCTGGTAGCCGCGGGGGAACTGCCGAAATTCCAGGTGCCTCTTTGGGTGGTGGTCCTTTCCGCTGCGGCAATTGGCTTCGGAACGTACGCCGG
>DASPYE010000233.1:0-28720 GCA_035636935.1 Candidatus Dormiibacterota bacterium
ATGGTCATGACCGGCCAACGCCATTTCAAGCACTGAGGCGGGCGCACTTGAGTAGGCGTTTCGGCGAAGAAGGGCGCGAGCTTTCTTACGGCAGCTATCTCAAGGTGGCGGAGCTGCTGCAGCTCCAGCATGGACTGAGCAAGGAGCACGACGAGCTGCTCTTCATCGTCGCCCACCAGGTTTACGAGCTCTGGTTCAAGGTCGTGTTGTTCGAGCTGGAGGCCGCGCGCGGCCGGATCGACGCCGACGACATCTTCTTCGCTCGCCACCACCTTCATCGCGTCCATGTGATCGAGAGGCTGCTCGTGGAGCAGATCGACGTCCTCGAGACAATGTCGCCGCAGGACTTTCTCGCGTTTCGCTCCAAGCTCGCGCCGGCGAGCGGGTTTCAATCCGTGCAGTTTCGAGAGATCGAATTTCTCTCGGGACTCAAAGACCCGAAGTATCTCGCCCGCCTCGAGGGCACGGCACAAGAGATGAGCCGGCTCCGTAAGCGCCTTGAGGAGCCCACTTTGGATGACGCGTTTCGCGCGCTCGTGGAGCGTCGTGGCTCACCGTCCTTGACCGATGTCTTCCGCGACCGCGAGCGATACGGCGACCTCTTCGACCTCTGCGAAGGGTTGCTCAACCACGACGAAAC
Source organism: Candidatus Dormiibacterota bacterium (assembly GCA_035636935.1). Taxonomy (GTDB): domain Bacteria; phylum Chloroflexota; class Dormibacteria; order Dormibacterales; family Dormibacteraceae; genus 40CM-4-65-16. The sequence continues at coordinate 641 of DASPYE010000233.1, forward strand.
GTTTGCCCACTGGCGCGCGCGCCACGTGCTCATGGTCGAGCGACAGATCGGAAGCAAGACCGGCACGGGCGGCAGCAGTGGCGCCCAGTACCTGCGCAGCACGCTCGGCAAACGGTTCTACCCCGAGCTCTGGGAGGTCCGCTCACAGCTGTGAAGGACTCATTTCCAGGTGAGCGGCCGGAGCATCACATGAAGAAGACTCACGTCGAGGCTCCCAAGGTCACATGCGGCTCCTGTCGGAAGTTCGACGGCACGGCCTGGTGCCGGCACTGGAACTTCCACACGACGGCGGAGTCGCCGCCGTGCCGTTTCTACTTGCGGGCGCGATGACGCCGATCGAGGCGCGTGCGGGTTACCCCGTCCTCCAGCGGTACGCCTACCTCAACGCGGGGTCGGTCGGGCCGCTGTCGCGACGCACGTTCGAGGCGATGCAGTCCGCTGAGAAGTCCGCGCTGGACAACGGCCGGGCCCGGATGTCGGTCTGGGAGGGAGCGGCGGCAACGGAGACGGCGCTTCGGGAGCGGATCGCCGCACTGCTCCACGTCGCACCGGAGACAATTGTTTTGACCACCTCGACCACCGAGGGTTGCAACCTGGTCGTCACCGCCTTGCGCCTGACTCCCGACGACGAGGTCGTGACCACCGACGGCGAGCACCCCGGACTTCTCATGCCTCTGCTGGCGTCGGGGGCTCGAATCAAGCAAGCGGGGGTGGTGCAGCGTCCGGCCGGCGACGCCTTGGCGGCGATCCTGTCCGAGGTCACTCCGCGAACTCGCCTGGTCGCGCTTTCACACGTGCTTTGGCTCAACGGCCACGTCCTTCCCCTCGGGGAGATCAAACGCGCCACGAACCTGCCTCTCCTGGTGGATGGCGCGCAGTCTGTGGGTGCGATACCGGTCTGCGCTTCGGTCGCGGACTGGTACACGGTGTCGGGCCAGAAGTGGCTCTGCGGACCGGAAACGACTGGCGCTCTCTACGTCGGCGACCAAGGGCGGCTGCGGCCACAGATCCAGAGCTACGCGGCGTCCGCCCGGACCGACGCCGGGCGCCTCGCGCTCGTGCATCTCGCGCCGGCGATGGTCGCGGGTCTTCTGGCGGCTGTAGAAGACCTTCCGGATTGGGGATTCGAGCGCGCCGCGGGCCTGGTCGCGCGCTGCCGAGAAGCGCTCGTGGCCGCCGGGGTGGAGGTGCGGACCGAGGCCGGGCAGGGCACGCTGGTCTCGTTCCGCGTTCCCGGCGACCCAGCGGCGGTAGTCAAATCCGCCGAGGAAAGACAGATCGTGATCCGCAACCTGCCGGACGGCTGGCTGAGAGTGTCGATCGGATGGTGGAATGACGAAGCGGACATCGCCCGCCTCGTCGGGTTCATTTCCGGCTAGGCCGCCTCGGCCTCCTCCGCGGCGATGCGGGCAGGGGCATGTCGCAGCGCTGTTCGGCTGGGCCGCAGCACGGCCAGAACGACCAGCACTCCCAACGCGACGCTGCTTGCCGCCAGCAGGAACGCCAGCTGGTAGCCACTCGTCAGAGCTGCTTGCAACGGGTCTCCCTGCGCGACGAGATCGTTGGTGCGGGCGGTCGAGATGGTGCCCACAGCCGCAAGTCCGACGGCCGCCCCGATCTGCATCGCCACATTTCCGAACCCCGTGGCCAGCCCCGCGTCCGCCGCGGGGACCTCGGACATCGAGATGCTCAGCAGCGGCAGGAATGCCGTGCCTGCGCCGAGCCCGAAGAGGAAGTAGGCGACCAGCATGCGCGGGAAGTAGCTCGAGCTCTCGTCTGCGCCCGACAGGACAAAGAGCGCCGAGGTGATGATCAGGAGGCCGACGATCGCCAGATTGCGCGCGCCATAGCGCGCCATTAGCCTGGCTGTGATTCCGGCTCCCGAGAGCACAGCCAGGGTGACCGTCGTGGGGAGGAAGGCGAGGCCGATGCCGATCGCGTCCAGGCCCTTGATGTGCTGCAGGTAAAGGGAGCCGATGAAGAAGTTGGTGAACATTCCGGCGAAGAGGAACGCGCGGACAGCGCTGCTTCCCGTCAACGAGCGCAAGCGCAGGATGCGCAGCGGCATGAGCGGGCTGCGGAGACGCGATTCGAGGCCGACGAACGCCGCCAGGAGCGCGAGCGAGCCGCCCCCGAACACCAAGGTGTGCCGCGACGTCCAGCCGTTGTCCGCGGCGGTGACGATCGCGTAGACGCCGAGCATCATCGCGGCCGTGATCAGGAGCGCGCCCAACACATCGATGCCCTGGGTCAGACCGGCACCCTCGTTCTCCTCGATCAGCAGCGCTCCGGCCACGATCGTCGCAATCCCGATCGGCACGTTGATAAAGAAAATCCAGTGCCAGTTCACGAGCTGGGTCAGCGCCCCGCCGGCGAGAAGGCCCAGCGAACCGCCGCCCGCCGCGACCAGGGTGAAGACCGACATCGCCTGGGCGCGCTCGGCTGGCTTGGTGAAGCTGGTCACGATGATGGCCAGGATCACGCCGGCGGACATCGAGCCGCCCAAACCCTGGAGGAACCGCCCCACGATGAGGCTCTGCGCACCTTCCGATATCCCGGTGCCGAACGAGGCCACGGTGAATAGGAAGATCCCCGCCAGGAACACCTTCCTCCGGCCAATGAGGTCGCCCGCGCGACCCGCGACCAAAAGGAAGCTGCCAAACGCGATCAGGTAACTGTTGACGACCCAGGTCAGGGCCGCCTGGTCCAGGTGGAGGTCACGCTGCATCGACGGCAACGCAACGTTCACGATCGTCGAGTCCAGAACGATCATGAGCTGCCCGAAGCAGACGATGACCAGGGCCGCCCAGCGTCGAAAATCCAAACTCATAAGACTCCTCCCGAATAAACCACCGAAGCTAGGATGATCACTATAACAGGATCATCACGCTCCTTATTGCATGGATTATCTGAAAGGAGGGAACATTAATAATCAGTGATAGAATCGATGGACGTGAACCAAGGCGAGAATCGCTCGAATCGGGGCCTTGTCTCGCTTGTGACTCAGCTTTCCAAGGCGCTCCATCGCCGGTCGACGGACGAACTCCTCGGCATGCGGCTGAAGCCTTGCATGACGCTCGGTTACATCCGGGACCATCCCGGAACGACGCAACAGGAGCTCGAAAACGGCCTGTTCATGGACGCCAACACAGTGGTGTTGATCCTCAACGAGCTCGAGGCGGCCCAGTTCTCGGTCCGGCGCCGCGATCCGCAGGATCGGCGACGCCACATCGTCGAGCTGACCGCATCGGGCCGCCGCGCCCTGGAACGCGCGGAAAAGGCGAGGGAGAGCCTCGAGGATCAGATCCTCGCGCCGCTTTCGGCTGAAGAGCGCAAGACGCTCAGCAAGCTTGTCGAGCGCGTGCTCGACGCGCTGCTCCAGGAGACGCGCGCCTAAGTCTTAGTTCAGGCGCTCCAGGATCATCGCCATACCCTGGCCGCCGCCGACGCACATCGTCTCCAGGCCGAAGGTCTTGTCCTTCTCCTCCAGGCCGTTGAGCAGCGTGCACAAGATTCGGGCGCCGGTCATGCCGAAGGGATGCCCAAGCGCGATTGCCCCGCCGTGTGGATTGAGCTTGTCGCTGAACGGGTCGACCCCGATGCCGCGAGCCGACGGAATGACCTGTGCCGCGAACGCCTCGTTGATCTCGACGATGTCGATGTCGTCAATGGTCATCTTGGCCCGCTTCAGGGCCTGACGGGAGGCGTCGATGGGGCCCAGGCCCATGAACTCCGGCTCGAGCGCCGAAAGGCCGGTAGCGACCACCCGCGCGATGGGCTTGAGGCCCAGCTCTTTGGCGCGGCGCTCTGACATCACCACGACCGCGGCTGCTCCGTCGTTCAAAGGACACGCATTGCCGGCGGTAACTGTGCCGTCCTCACGGAAAACCGGCTTCAATGCGGCCAGCACCTCGACCGTCGTGCCGGGACGAGGCCCGTCGTCCTTGGTGAACATGCTGCCGTTCGGAAGTGGGACAGGAATGATCTCGCGGTCGAAGAACCCGTCGTCGCGCGCCTTGACGGCGGCGTTCTGGCTCTTGACCGCGTAGCGATCCTGCTCTTCGCGGCTGATCTTCTCCCGTCGGGCCACGTTCTCCGCGGTCTGTCCCATTGCGATGTAGATATCGGGATATTCCTCGGTGTTGCCGGAGACGAGCTTCGGGTTGTAGGTGTCGGGGGCATCCGGATAACCGCTGCCGTATCGCGATACGCACTCGACGCCGACGGAAAGAAACACATCGCCCTCGTCCGCTTCGATGGAGTGCGCGGCCATGCGTGTCGTCATCAGCGACGAAGAGCAGTACCGGTTGACGGTCACACCGGGCACGTCCAGGCGCGCCAGGATCGAAACCACGCGGCCGATGTTGTGACCCTGCTCGCCGCCGGGCAGGCCGCACCCGCAGATGAGGTCTTCGATCTGAGTCGGGTCGAGCGCGGGAACCTTGTCGAGGACTTTGGTCACGACGTGCGCCGCAAGGTCGTCCGGGCGGACGTCGACGAGTGAGCCTTTGCGCGCCCGGCCAATCGGCGAGCGGCCATACGCCACGATCACCGCATCTGTCATGGCACGGTTATACGCCGACCCGCAGGGTCAGCTCGACTTGCGCAGGAAGGCGAAGGCACAGAAGGTCGTGTAGAGAACCGCGACCATGCCGAGCAGCAGGAGTGCATTCCCCTCCAGCGAGCCCGTGAACGCGAGGACCAACCAGAGCGCCGGCAACCATAGCGCGCCCGCAAGCTCGGGCCTGCCGACTGCCCTGTACCGCCGGCCCTCGAGAAGCAGCTCCCGAGGCAGGCGCTCCTCCGGGTCGAGAGGATGGAAGATCGAGTACATGCTCGGGCGCTCGAGGCTCCGAAGCTCCGTCAACTCCAGGCGGCGTCGCATCGCTACTGACAACAGTTTGCCACCGGCGCTTACCTACGAGCGAACCAAAAGCGCCTCGCGGGTGAAGAGCCTCAGCGCCGCGTAGAAGCACAGCGCCCCGGTGAGGATCAGGCTCACCGAGGTAACCGACAGCGAGCTCCACTCGATCGAGTTGTGCACGATGGCGTCTCGCAGCACGAGCACGGCGTTGAGGATGGGAATCAGGTAGTAGGCGACACCCGGGTTGAAGTCCGGAATGAACAGCACGATCGAGGCGGGGAAGATGGTGATGAAGTACAGCGGCGTCGCGTAGGCCTGACCCTGGCGGAAGTTGCGCGCCAGCGTGCCGAGGGCGATCGTCAACGAGCTGAACGAGGCGGCGAGGAGCAACGCCAGCCAAAGCATGACCCCAGCGGCAAGCGGGCTCAGGCTCACGTGCTCGCCCTGGGCGCCGCCGCCGCCGAAGGAAATCTGGCTCAGGGCGATGAGCATCGAACCAATCGAGGCGACCGCCGCCAGCAGGCTGATTGTGCTCACGGCGAGGATCTTGCCGATCAGAAGCCGGCCACGGGGCGCGGGGGTCAGGAGCAAGCTCTCCAGCGTTTTCCGCTCGCGCTCACCTGCCGACGTGTCGAGCGCGGCGGAGAGGCCGCCGGTCAGGCTCATCGTGATCAGGATGTACGGCAGAAAGAAGCTCAGGAACGAGTTGCTGGCGGCCTGGGTGGGCGAGCTGAGCGGGTGGCTTCGCAAAGGAAGCGGATCCAGGATCGAAGGGTCCACGCCCTTCTCCTGCAGGGTCGCGGCGATCTTGGCGGCGTCGTAGCGGCCGAGAATGGTCTGGACGCGGATATCCGTGATCTGCGCCGACTGGCGTGTCGGGTCGTAGTACTCGTCGACCCCGGATGCGCTGAAGGCCAGCCCGATATCCACTTCGCCCTTGGCCGCCGCGGCGGGATCATCGACCCGCTCCAGCTTGAGTCCAGTCGCCGTGAACAGCACCTCGAGACCGGCGGGAATCGGGCCTGAGTAGCCGACTGTGTACGTCTGGGTGGCGGTTTTGACGGAGACCTGGGAGATGACGAACAGGATCGTCGGGGTGGCCACGACCGCGAGAGCGATGGCCGTCAGCGTGCGTCGGTCGCGAAGGATCTCGCGGAGCTCTTTGCGGAAGACGATCAGAACGTCTCTCAAGTCGCGGACTCGATCAGGGTGAGAAATGAATCCTCGAGATCCTGGTATCCCCGCCGCACGTCGGCGGTCGCGCCATCGGCGACGACACGGCCTTGGTGGATGATCGTCACCCGGTCGCACAGGCGCTCTGCGTCGTGCAGGACGTGGGTCGAGAAGATGACGCACTTGCCGCGCTGCTTCGACTCGACCATGAACTGGCGGATCTCGCGCGAGGCGAGCACGTCGAGATTCGAGGTGGGCTCGTCGAACATCAGCACCGGCGGGTCGTGGACGATCGCGCGTGCGATCGCCACCTTCTGCTTCTGCCCGGACGAGAGACTCTCCGCGCGCTGGCCTGCGAATGCCGCCATGTCCAGTCGTGCGATGACCGCGTCTACCCTCCGATCCAGATCACCATCCAGCAGGCCGCTCAGCTCGGCGAAGTACGAGATGTTCTCTCGCGCCGACAGGCGCGGGTAAACCCCGATCTCCGCCGTGACGACACCGACCCGGCGGCGTACCTCCTGCGGTGCGTTCCTGGTGTCGAAGCCGAGGACGTCGACCGATCCTGCGTCCGGAGCAAGCAACGTGCAGATGATCCGGAGCGTGGTCGTCTTGCCGGCGCCGTTGGGACCCAGCAGCCCGAAGATCTCGCCCGAGTGCGCTTCGAAGGAGATGCCCCGGAGCACCTTGTTCGAGCCGAGGGTCTTCTCCAGGCGGTCGACCTTGACCGCCGCTGCCATCACTTCTCTTTTTTGTTGCTCGGGGCTCGCCTGGTGGGAGTTTTCGCCTTCGCGGTCGATGCGGCGGCTCGTCCGGCGGGCTTGGCCGCCGGTTTCTTGACCGCTGCCGTTTTGGGCTTGACGACCCGTGATTTGTCCGGCGCTTTGGCTTTGGCCGGAACCGTGGTCGTGGGCTGCGCCTCCGCCAGGACCGGAGCCTCTGTCTCGGCCGGAGCCTCGACGACCTCGGGCTCGACCGGGGCCACGCCAACCGAGCTCAACAGCGTGCGGTGGCAGCTCTCGCAGGTGATGATGGTGCGGACGAGGGTTCCGAGCTGGTGCTCCTCGCGCCGCAGGTTTCGGGTGCGGCCGCAGAAGTTGCAGTAGCCGGTCTCGACTGTGACCTTGACGTGCCCAGGACGCTTGTTCATCGAATGCGTAAGTTACGGTAAACTCTCGCGAGCTCGCCTTTAAGTCCGGGACAGAGAGCCCGGGAAGGAGATTTTTTCGTGGCCGTCACGTCCAGGTTGCGGCACGTAATCGAGAGTCAACAATTCTCTCGACCCATCCTCGAAGACCTCTTCGCGCGCGCCGAAGAGATCAAGCGCGAGCCCCACCACTTTATTGGGCGCCTTGCCGGACAGGTGATGGCGGCCTTGTTTTACGAACCATCGACCAGAACCCGTCTGTCGTTCGAGGCCGCGATGCTGCGCCTGGGGGGCGAGACGATGGGCACCGACAACGCTCGGGAATTCTCCTCCGCGGCAAAGGGCGAGACCCTTGAAGACACGATCCAGATCGTCGGCGGCTACGCCGACGTCATCGTCTTGCGCCACAACGAAGAGGGAGCGGCCAGGCGCGCCGCCGCTGTCGCGTCGGTCCCGATCATCAATGCCGGCGACGGACCGGGCCAGCATCCGACGCAGGCACTGCTCGATCTGTACACGGTGCGGAACGAGCTCGGCCGCATCGACGGGGTGCGCGTGGCGATGGTCGGCGACCTCGCCAACGGCCGTACGGTGCGCTCGCTGACCTACTTGCTGAGCAAGTTCAAGGACATCAAGGTCTGGTTCGTCGCCCCGCCCCAGGTCGCGATGCGCGAAGACCTGAAAGCTCACCTCGACGAGCACCACGTTCCATGGATCGAGACCGAGGATCTCAACGCGGTGCTGCCCGAGGTGGACGTCGTCTACATGACGCGAATCCAGAAGGAGCGCTTCACCGATCCCGAGGTATACGACGCGGTGAAGGGCGTTTACCACATCGACAAGGACGCGATGGCGATGATGCGCAAGTACGCCATCCTCATGCACCCGCTGCCTCGGGTCGACGAGATATCTCCCGACGTGGACGCGGACCCGCGATCGGCCTACTTCCGCCAGGCTCGCAACGGCCTGCACGTCCGCATGGCCCTCCTCGACAGGCTGCTAACGTGACCGCTCCGTCGAGGCCAACAGATCTTCGGCGCCCATGCAGCCCACTGCCCCCATGCCTTCGGCATGGGGACCCCAGCAGGTCTGCGCTCCTCGTCGCCCCCGCGCAACCACGGCGCGAGGACCCCGGGAGGTATGCGTTTGCTGCGGTGCTCGTCGGCTCCTCGCATCTGGACCGCCCGGACACCGAATCTCTCGTCGTCCCCGCCGGACCGGTCACGGCGTGAGCGTCGCGCAGGGTCGCCTGAAGGCGACGGTGATGGACGCGGACCAGATCCGGCGATCGTTGTCGCGCGTCGCCCACGAGATCGTGGAGCGCAACCGCGGTGTCGAGGACGTCGTGCTTGTCGGTGTGGTGAGCAAGGGCGACGTCCTGGCGCGGCGCCTCGCCGCGACGCTGACGGCGCTCGAGGGCAGGGATGTCCCGTTTGGTCGACTCGACGTGACCAAGCATCGCGACGACTTGCACCTCAGGCCCCCTGATGGCCACCGCCCTTCCAGCGAAGTCCCTGAGATCGGCGGCAAGGTGGTGGTTCTCATCGACGATGTCATCCACCACGGCCGCACGGCGCGCGCGGCGATGGACGCGCTCATGGATTTCGGGAGGCCTCGCGCGATTCAGCTCGCCGTGCTCATCGACCGCGGCCACCGTGAGCTGCCGATACGGCCCGACTACGTGGGCAAGAACGTGCCCACCGCCGATGCAGAGCGCATCGAGGTCTTGATCGCCGAAGAGGACGGCATCGACCAGGCGGTGATCATTGCCGGATAGGAAATCGTTCGCGGCATTGGTCCTTGAAGACGGCCGCGCGTTCGTCGGCGCGTCTCTCGGCGCAGATGTCATCGGCGAAGGCGAGGTGGTCTTCAACACCGCGATGACCGGCTACCAGGAGGTCCTCACCGACCCGTCCTATGCCGGGCAGATGGTGTGCATGACCTACCCGCTGCAGGGCAACTACGGCGTCCGCGATGCAGACGGGGAGTCGTCGCGACCCTGGGCGCGAGCCCTCGTGGTGCGGTGGGCTTGCCCGTCGCCGAGCCATCACTCGAGCGAGGCGTCGCTCGACGAGTATCTGCGCCGGTGGAGCGTGCCAGGGATCATGGACATTGACACCCGGGCGCTGACCCGACACATTCGGATCCGCGGGACCCAGCGCGCGGTCCTCGTGCACGAGAGCGTTGCGCCGTCCGAGGCGAGGCTGGCCGAGCTTGCCTATGCGGCGAAGCGCGTGACGCCGCTGGCCGAGCAAGACCTCGTTGCGCAGACTTCGCGGACGAGCCGGGAAGAGTGGCTCGAGCCCATGCCTCCGGAGCTGAGAGCTCGCAAGCACAGCGACGGCGAGGGCTTGCTGGTCGCGGTGATCGACTACGGCGTGAAGGCCAACATCCTGCGGTCGCTGCGCGAGCGCAGATGTCGGGTCTTGGTGCTTCCGCACACGGCGACCTGGGCGGACGTGCGCGCGAGCGGCGCGGACGGGCTGGTGCTGTCGAACGGCCCCGGCGATCCCGCGGTCCTCGATGGGCCGGTGCAGCTCGCGCGCGAGGCGCTGGGCCAGATCCCGATGTTCGGCATCTGCCTGGGCCACCAGATCATGGGCCGCGCCGCCGGAGCCACGACTTCACGGCTGCCTTACGGCCACCACGGCGCGAACCACCCCGTCAAAGACCTCGACACAGGCCAAGTCCACATCACGAGTCAGAACCACGAGTTCCAGGTCGACGCCGCATCGATTCCGGACGGCGATCTCTACGTCTCGCAACGCAACCTGAACGACGGCTCGGTCGAGGGCCTCGGCCACCGCACGCGGGCCGCCTTCAGTGTCCAGTACCACCCCGAAGGCTGTCCAGGACCGCAGGACAACCAGCACCTGTACGACCGCTTCATCGACATGGTCCGCAGCCGGGCTCCGGTAGCCCGTGCGGTGGCCGGGATGGCCGAGGCGGTCCGGCCGCGCAAGGTCCTGATCCTCGGTTCGGGGCCGATCGTGATCGGCCAGGCCGCCGAGTTTGACTACGCCGGCACGCAAGCGTGCAAGGCACTGCGCGAAGAGGGCATTGAGACCGTGCTCGTCAACTCGAACCCCGCCACGATCATGACCGACGAAGAAGTCGCCGACCGCGTGTATCTCGAGCCGCTGACAGTCGAGGCGGTGGAGCGGATCATCGAGCGCGAGCGACCCGACGCGCTGCTGCCGACCCTGGGTGGTCAGACGGGCCTCAACCTCGCGACCGATCTCGCGAATGCAGGCGTGCTCGACCGGCACGGGGTGCGCATGCTCGGCGCCACGATCGACACGATCCGCAAGGCCGAAGACCGCCTGGCCTTCAAGGAGATGCTGGAGGCGATTGGCGAGCCCGTCCCGGTCTCGCGGGTATGCGAGTCGATCGAGGAGGTCAAGGACTTTGCGGGGCTGAACGGCCTACCGCTCGTCATCCGCCCGGCGTACACGCTCGGCGGGACAGGCGGAGGGTTCGTGACCACCGACACCGACCTCGAGCGTGTCGCCCTGCGTGGCCTCGCCGCGTCGCCGATCCACCAGGTCCTGATCGAGCGCTCCCTGTGGGGATGGAAGGAGATCGAGTACGAGGTGATGCGCGACGGCGCTGACACATGCATCACCGTCTGCAACATGGAAAACCTCGACCCGATGGGCGTGCATACCGGCGACTCGATCGTGGTCGCGCCCGCGCAGACGCTTTCCGACCGGGACCACCAGATGTTGCGGTCATCCGCGATACGGATCATCCGCGCGCTCGGCATCGAGGGCGGTTGCAATGTGCAGTTCGCGCTTGATCCCAAGAGCTCGCAGTACTACGTGATCGAAGTCAACCCTCGAGTCAGCCGTTCGTCGGCGCTGGCGTCGAAAGCGACCGGCTACCCCATCGCCCGCGTGGCCGCGAAAGTCGCGGTGGGCAGACGGCTCGAGGAGATCCGCAACGAGATCACCGGGCGCACCTTCGCCGCTTTCGAGCCCGCGCTGGACTACTGCGTGGTCAAGATCCCGAGGTGGCCATTCGACAAGTTTCCCGCCGGCGATCGCCGGCTCGGCACTCAGATGGCGTCGACCGGCGAGGTGATGGCCGTCGAGCGGACTTTTGAAGCTGCGCTCACGAAAGCCATTCGCTCGCTCGAGCAGAAACCTCCGGCCGACTGGGACATGGGACCCGAGAGCATCGACCAGCCGAACGATCGACGGCTGTTTGCGCTCCTTCACGCGCTGCGCAATGGCGCGGATGTTGGGTCGCTGGCGGCGCGCAGCGGCATCGACCGCTGGTTCATCGATCGCATGGCCAGCCTCGTGCGCATCGAGCTTGAAGGCGATATGCGCGAGCTTCGCCGGGCGGGGTTTTCGGACGCGATGATCACGGCGCTCCGCGGCGAAACGGTCGAACCCGCCCAGCCCACCTACAAGCTCGTCGATACCTGCGCCGGCGAGTTCGAAGCGGCGACGCCTTACTACTACTCGTGCTGGGAGGAAGAGGACGAAACAGAGTTGGAAAACTCTCCCCCATTGATGGCGAAGTCCTCGGCCTCAGGGGTCCCCGCGGCGTCGAAGACTTCGGGTAACAAGCCGGGGGATGGGGCCGACTTGCAGCGAACTGCGATGGTGGTCGGCTCAGGTCCGATCCGGATCGGGCAGGGCATCGAGTTCGACTACTGCTCGGTGCACGCCGCATGGGCGCTGCGCGAAGCTGGAGTGCGCGCCGTGATGGTCAACTCGAACCCCGAGACGGTTTCCACCGACTTCGACACGTCGGACCGCCTGTACTTCGAGCCGCTCGACCTCGACGGCGCGCTCCATGTGGCGCGCGCGGAAGAGGCCAGCGGGGCGCTTGTCCAATTCGGCGGCCAGACCGCAATCAACCTCGCGCAGCCTCTCGACGAGCACCAGGTCACCATCCTCGGCTCGAGCGTCGAGGCGATCGACCTCGCCGAAGACCGGCGCGCTTTCGCGCGATCGCTTGATGCGATTGGGGTGCCGCAACCCATGGGCGGCACGACGACGACGATCGAAGAGGCCGAGGCGATCGCTGAGCGCGCTGGCTACCCCGTGCTTGTGCGCCCGTCGTACGTGCTGGGCGGTCGCGCGATGGAGATCGTGCGCAACCGGGACGAGCTCCGCCGCTACATGGCCTGGGCGATCAGCGCCATGCCTCGCGGCCAGGTCCTCGTCGACAAGTATCTCCAGGGCATGGAGGTCGAGGTCGACGCGATCTCGGATGGGGAGGTCGTCGTCATCCCGGGAGTGATGCAGCACGTCGAGCGCGCGGGCGTGCACTCGGGCGATTCGTACGCTGTGTATCCGGCCCAGGGCCTGGAGCGTGCCGAGCTCGACCACATCGTCGACTACACCGTGAGGATCGCTCGCCACCTGCGATTGCGCGGCCTGGTCAACGTCCAGTACGTCGTGCACCGCGGCCACGTGTACGTGCTCGAAGTCAACCCGCGCGCCTCGCGGACGGTCCCTTTCCTGTCGAAGGTCACGGGCGTGCCGATCGTCAAGCTCGCGACGCGCGTCATGCTCGGCGAGAAGCTTGCCGACTTGGGTTGGGCGACTGGACTTGTGGCATCGCGCGAACTGATAGCGGTCAAGGCGCCAGTGTTCTCCATGAACAAGCTCGCCGCGGTGGATTCCTACCTGGGCCCTGAGATGAAGTCCACGGGGGAGGCGATCGGGATCGCGCGCAATCTCAACGAAGCGCTGCGCAAAGCATTCGCGGCTTCTGGCATGCATGTGGAGCGAGGCAGCGCCGCTTTGCTCACGATCGCAGACGCGGACAAGCCGGAGCTCTTTCCGATCGTGTCGCGGCTGGTCGAGCTGGGATGCCGGCTCGTCGCGACGGACGGCACGGCGAGGGCGCTGCGCGCGGCTGGGTTCTCGCCGCGCGTGGTGGCCAAGATCGGCGAGGAGGGACCGACCGTGGTGGACGTGATAGTGCGCGGTGAGGTTCAGCTGGTCATCAATACGATGTCGAACATCTACGAGGACCGCGGCGATGGCGCGCCGGTGTTCAAAGACGGGTTTGAGATCCGCCGCGCAGCCGTCGAGCGCCGCATTCCCTGCCTGACCTCCCTCGACACCGCGACAGCGCTGCTCGAGTCGGCGGTAGCGGCGCCGGACGACGTCGAAGTGCGGACCATCGACGAGTGGCGCGGTTCCCTCTCAGCCTCGGGGAGAGGGTCAGGGTGAGGGGCGTCAATCGGCATGTTCCTGATTGATGCACCGATAACCGGCCGTCGCGAAGTTGCGCGCGGCATGTTCGTGATCGGCATGCACGCACCCCAGATCGCATCCGCCGTGCGAGCCGGTCAGTTCGTCAACCTCGGATGGTCTGGCGGCCCGCTGCTCCGGCGGCCGTTCTCGGTCTATCGGGTCGAAGGTGAGCACATCGAGATCGTGTTGAAAGCAGTCGGCGCGGGTACCGCGGAGCTGCTCGCGATGCAGCGCGGCGAGCGGCTCTGCTGCGTCGGCCCGCTCGGCCACGGCTATGACTTCGCTTCGAGTGTTGGAAGCGCAGTGCTCATCAGCGGCGGCCTGGGCGTGGCGCCGATGCCTCTCGCCGCGAGGGATGCCAGGACAGCCGGGCTGCGAGTCGTGTGGGTCCACGGCGCCCGAACCGCCGAGGAGCTGTGTCGCGAAGCGGAGGGCGACGACGTGATCTGGACCACCGACGACGGCTCGCAAGGGCACCGCGGCACTGCGGTAACTGCCGCGCCTGAGGCAAACGTCGTGCTTGCTTGCGGTCCGAACCGGATGCTGAGCGCTGTAGCCGAGCGCTGGCCAGACGCCCAGGTCGCGGTCGAGACCTACATGGGCTGCGGCACCGGTGTCTGTCTTGGGTGCGCGGTCCCACTTCGTCGCGGTGGCTACGACCGGGCGTGCAAGGAAGGTCCCGTCTACCGCGCCGCCGATATCGACTGGACAGCTCTGCCTTCGCACCTTTCTTATGCGGTGACCGCTTGACCATCGACATGTCGGTCGCGGTCGGCACGATGCGATTGCGCGGTCCCGTGCTGGCGGCCTCTGGCACGTTCGGCTACGGCACCGAGGTTCCGCTGCTCGAGCGACGAGCGCTTGGCGGGATAGTTTCCAAGGGAATCTTCCTCCGCCCCCGCGAAGGCACTGCGCCGCCGCGCATCGCGGAGACGCCCAGCGGGATGCTCAACGCGATCGGTTTGCAGGGACCGGGCGCCGAGGCGCTCGTACGCGACTACGCCCCGCAGTGGGCGGGGTGGGACTTTCCGGTGCTCGTGAACATCAACGGCGAGTCGGCCTCCGAGTACGGCGAGCTCACGGCGCGGCTCGACGGTGTTCCGGGCGTCGCCGGCTTTGAGATCAACATCTCGTGCCCGAATGTCGAACAGGGCGGCCTTTACTTCGGCAACGACCCGCGCGCGGCGGCCGCGGTGACCGAGGCCGTGCGCAGGCGAACCAAGCTGCCGCTCTGGGTGAAGCTCACGCCGATGGTGAGTGACATCGGCGTCATCGCTCGCGCGGTCGAGTCGGCCGGTGCTGATGCTCTGTGTGCCATCAACACCTTCGTCGGGATGTCGATCGACCTCAATGCCTACAAGCCCCGGCTCAGCTTCCGCACCGGAGGTCTGTCGGGGCCGGCGATCAGACCGCTGGCCGTCCACCTCGCGCACCAGGCCGCGAGGGCGGTGCACATCCCGGTGCTCGGGATCGGAGGCATCGCGCGAGCAGAGGACGCCTTGGAGTTCCTGGTCGCTGGATGCAGCGCCGTCCAGGTTGGAACCGCCACGTTCGTCAATCCGAGGGCGATCGCCGAAGTTCATGACGGCATTGCGGCATTTCTCGAGGCGCGCGGGCTCTCCTCGCTCGCCGATCTGCCGCGCTACCTACCACGCGACTAGAGAGGGGAAATCGATGGCGACAGAAATCCCGCCCCGTCCACGTGAGTCAGAAGCGCTGCAGATCCTTGCGACCGAGCACTGGAGCCTGCTCGCGACGCGCTCCCTGACCTATCAGGAGTCACTTGGGCGAGTGAACATGTTTCTGACCATCCTCTCGGGCGCGGTCATCGCGCTGGCGCTGGTCGCCCAGGCCGACCATTTCGGCCCGGCGTTCTTCGCCATCGCGATCTTCATGCTCGTGGTCGTGTTTCTCACGGGTGTATTCACCGTGGCGCGGCTTCAGGCCCTCAACCGCGACGACTTCCGCTGGGTCCTTGGGATGAATCGCCTCCGCAACGCCTACATCGACCTTCATCCCGAGCTTGAGCCGCACTTCACCACGAGCTCCTATGACGACCTGCGGGGAGCGCTGCAGACCCTGGGCATCGATCCCGTAGGCGCGGATCGACTTGGGTCAATGTTCCACGGCCTCCAGACCCTGCCGGGGATGCTGTCGCTGATCGTTGCGTCGGTCGGCGCGGCCATCGGTGGGCTGGTAGCCGCCGGATTTGGTGCGGCCCCAGTCGTGGTCCTACTGTGCGGCCTGGCGGCGTTTGTACTGGCTGCGCTCGGCATGGTAGCCGGGCTCCGCCGTTCGGTGAAACAGCTCAGCCCAGGCCTCGAGGCTAGATTTCCTTCCCCGTCAAAACCGCCAACTTAGCCCCGCCCCGCAGTCACAATCCTCTAGCCGTGCTGGAAGTCGACAACCTCGCCAAGCGCTATGGCGACGTGCTCGCGCTCGAGGACCTGACCGTCCGCGTCGAGGGGGGGAAGTGCCTCGTCCTCCTCGGTCGCAACGGCGCGGGTAAGACGACCGCGCTGCGCTGCATGGCCGGCGTGCTGCTGCCCACGGCTGGCACCGTCAAGGTCGACGGCATCGACGCCGCCGACGATCCTGCCGCGGTACGCGCTCGCGTTGGCCTGATGCCGGAGGTGCCCGGACTCTACGAGCGCATGTCCGCCCGCGCCTATCTCGACTATTTCGGAGCGATTTACGACATCGAGCCGGGCCTGCGCAAGCGGAGGATCTCCGAGCTGCTCGAACTCTTTGAGCTCGCGGATGCCGGTGACCGCTGGCTCGGCACCTTCTCGAAAGGCATGCGACAGAAGGTCGCGCTCATTCGCGCGACGTTGCATCGTCCCCGTCTGGTGCTGGCCGACGAGCCGACATCGGCGCTCGACCCGGATAGCGCGCGCCGCGCGTGGGATTACCTCAACTATCTGAAGAGCGAAGGCTGCGCGCTGGTGATCTGCACTCACAGCATGGAGGAGGCGGAGCACCTTGCAGGAGACATCGGAATCATGTCGGCCGGCCGCGCGCTCGCCATTGGCAACATGGCCGCGCTTCGTCGCCGCTCAGGTTTGAAAAAGCGTAAGCAGGTGCGCGAGCTCCCGACGCTGCAGGACATCTACCTCGCGATTGTGGGCAACCACTATGCGTTGGCCGAAACTCGAACGGCGTAAGGCTGCCCTCGTCGCGGCCCGCGACCTGCGCGACGCGATAAGCGAGCTGCGCCTCATCGCGGCCATGGTCGCCTTGACCCTGGCGATTCCAATCGCTTCGGGGTCTGGCGTGCGCGCGCTCGCCGCGTTCGGCGGCGGCACGGCGGTGGTCAACCGCCTGGCGCTCGTCGGCGCGTTTTTCGTCGTCTTCATCCCGGCCAGCTTTTCGCTGGTGCTTGCCCTCGAATCATTCGTCGGTGAGCGCGAACGGACCACGCTCGAGGTCCTGCTCTCCACGCCGCTGCGCGAGGCCGAGATCTACGCGGGCAAGGTGGCCGCGGTGCTAAGCGTTTCGCTTGGGCTCTGCTACGGCGGATTGCTCGTCTACTGCCTGCTCACGTTTCCGGGCCTCGGCTACTTTCCGGTCGGCATCCTCCTGGCGCTGGCCCTGTCCACGATCTGCCAAGTGGCGGCGATGGTGGCCGGGGCGGTGATCATCAGCCTCAACGCCCGGACCATGCGCGCCGCCAACGTGATGGCTTCTTTCATCATCCTGCCGATGTCTGTCGTCCTGCAGGTCGAGGCAGCCCTCATCCTGCTCGGCCGTGCGGAATTCCTATGGGGTTTCGCGCTCTTGATGACGATCGTGGCGATCGTCCTCGTACGGATGGGCTTCAACGGGTTCTCGCGAGAAGCGCTACTTGCGCGGGAGGTGGGACTGAAGAATCCGTTTGGGCGGGCCCTCGGTGCCGTGCGGGCGAGCTTTGCAAGGCGTCCTACGTTCTTCCGTCTCGTCTGGATGCGACGTATCCCGATGCTGATCGCCGCGGCCGGCTTTCCTGTGGGCGCTTTGATCGGCTACTTGGCCGGCTCGACCAACGTCATCCCGGCGGTCGTGGTGCGGCCCGTGCTGTCAAGCCTGGTGCGGTCCACCGGAGATGGCGGAGCGGTGGAGCAGGCGCTCACGATCTTCGGACACAACCTGCTCGCCTTCGTCCTGGTTGCGGTGCTCGCGATCCTGACCGTCGGCGTGAGCGGCTTCCTGCTCACGTTTGCCCCGGGCTTCATTCTTGGTTTCGCCGCGGCCCTATCGTCTTGGGGCATCGCGCTGACCGGAATCGTCCCCAACGGATTCGTCGAGATCCCCGCCGCGATCATCGCGGGCGGCCTCGCGATCCAGGTCGGTGCGGCGGCGATCCACATGGACGCGCGGGGCGGATGGAGCGCCCGGGTGCTGGCGGCGCTGGCCGACTACGTCCGCGCGCTGCGGTGGCTCGTGCCGGCGTTGGCCGCGGCCGCGGTGCTGGAAGTGTTCCTGGGCTGACCGAAGACCTCGGGCCGCAGCAGGCGTACCAGTAGCACGACCGCGCCGGCGATCGATGCCCCGATCGCCATCGCCCAGGGCGCCCCGAGCAGCGTCGCGAGCGCGCCTGCCTGGGTCGCGCCGAGGGGACCCACGCCGATCAGGGCCTCCGCGTAGAGGGCCATCACACGACCGCGCAGGTGGTCGGGAGTGATGGTCTGGATGCGGGTGTTGGCCGCGGCGACGAACGAGATCTGGCAGTACCCCGCCACGAACAGCGTGACCAGCGACACGGAGAAGACGCGAGAGACCGAGAACTCGAGCAGCGCGCCGACCCAGATGGCCGCCATCCACAGCTGGCGGCGTGGATCAGCACCGAGATTCGGAAAGAACGCGAGCGTCAGAGCGCCGGCCAGCGAGCCGAGGCCCATTGACGCGAGCAAGAAGCCGAAACCGTGCGCTCCCACATGAAGCACCTGGTCGGCGAACAGGGGCATCAAGGTCGTGCGGTTCATCGCGAAGAGCGAGAACACCGCGACGACGAGCAGCAGCACCCCGACCACGGGCTCCCGCCGCGCGTAGGAGGCGCCCTGCGCGATGCGTGTCAGCATCGGCTGCTCCTCGTGCCGCCGCGCGACGGCCGGCAGGTTTCGCATCAACAGCAGAGCGCCGATCGCGGCCGCGTAGCTCGCCGAGTTGAGCAGAAAGCAGATCGGGACGCCGACGACCGCAATGAGGATGCCGGCGATCGAGGGTCCGATGACGGCCGACGCGTTGAAGACCGAGGAGTTGAGTGCGATCGCGTTCATGAGGTCTTGCTTGCCGACCATGTCCACCTGGAACGCCTGACGCGTCGGGACGTCGAGGGCGTTGATCGTGCCCGTCGCCACCGCCGCCAGAACAACCATCCAGTACTGCGCGTGGCCGCTCGCGGTCAGCGCAAACAGGACAAACGGAGGCAGCACGAAAGACGTCTGCGTCACGAGAAGGACGGTTCGCTTGCGGTAGCGATCCGCGATCTCACCGGCAAAGGGGCTGAGGACGAGCACCGGAAGGAACTGCGCCGCCAGCACCAGTCCGACCAGAAGTCCGTTGTGCGTCAGCTCCAGCGCCAGCCAGGGCAGAGCGACCGTCTGCATCCACGTCCCGATCGTCGAGACGATCTGGCCGACCAGGAACAACCGGTAGTTGCGATGCCGCAGCGCGCCCAACATGCGGCCCGGAACTACTTCAGACACTTGATGCGATCATCGCAGTGTGGCCAAGCTCCACGAGATGGTCGACATTGATGCGCCCGTCGAGCGCGTCTGGGCGGTGGTCGCGGAGGACGTGAGGAACGTGCCGAGATGGTCGTCCAACCTCGACAAGGTGGAGAAGCTCGACGGTGGACCGCCGGGAAGGGGGACGCGCTACCGCTACCACCTCAACCTGGGCGGCCACAAGGAAAAGCTCGAGGTGGAGCAGGACGTTTTCCAAAAGCCCAAGAAATGTTCTGGCAGGTTCATCAGGGGTCCGCTCAGTGGAACCTGGTCCTACACGTACACGCCGCGCAGAGATGGATCGACTCGATTGACCTATGACATGGATTACCAGCTCGGTGGCCTGCTTCGTTTCGCGACCGGTGTGCTGAGCCCGCAGTACGCAGCGGGGATTCGCAAGAACATGGAAGCGCTCAAGAGGTACATCGAATCCGGCAAAGGTCCGGCCGTTAGGAAGTAACCGCTTCGGCTTCGATCTCCACCTTCCAGCGGTCATCGAGCAGCCCCCTCACGACGACCATCGTCGCCGCCGGCCGAGCCGCGCCCATCGCCTCGCCGTGAGCGCGGCCGACGGCATCGCCGAACGCCGCCTCGGTGACGAACATCCGAGTTCGCACGACGTCCTCGGCCGTTGCGCCTAGCTCCGCCAGCGCGATGCCGATGATCTCGAAACACCTCTTGGCCTGGACATACGGATCAGGGTCGACAGATCCGTCCGGCCAGACCGGCGCCGTGCCGGACACGAGGACTCGATCCCCTACCCGTAGTGCGCGGCAGAAGCCGATCGTCTTTTCGAACGGCGAACCCGAGCTGACGCGCTTCCGGTCGTTCAGGGTCGACGGAACGGGAGCAGCTCCAGCTGCTCGAAGCGATCCTGGACCGCCGTGCGGAGCTCGGTGATGAGCGCCTTCAGACGTTCCTGCGACGTGGTGTCCGTGACGTTCACGACGCGGATTCGCCGCAGCGTGGTCTGCAGCGCGTAAAGCCCTGCCGGTTCGTTGCCTGCGATACGCGCGGCCCCGCTGCGGATGTCCCGCGCCACGTCTTCATGGCCGTGTGCGCGCATCCAGTTGGCAAGGCGGGCCGCGGCGACGAGCACGCGTTGTGTCTTGGGGTTGAGGGTTGGCGTCACGATCTCGCGCGGGCGGCGGGGCTCAAAGAGCGACGGGACTCCGCTGAAGCGAGGCACGGATCTGAGTCGCTGGACGAGCGAACGGGGCCCGATCATGACGAGTATCCCGGCTCCGATCAGGAGGACGACTACGAATGCAACAATCGCGTCCAGCATTTTTCCCTAGGTTACGCTTGGAAGGCGTTGGTTTTGCAACCGTTTACTAGGGGGGTTGAGGCTTGGCTCCCATCGCAGTCATCACCGGAGCTTCGTCGGGGATCGGGGCGGCGACAGCGATCGCGCTAGGCCGTCACGGCTACAGGGTCGTGATCGGCGCGCGACGGATCGAACGGCTCCAGCGGGTCGCGGGCGAAGAGGGAGTTGCCCTCCGTCTCGACGTGACCGACGAGCAGAGCGTCAAGGAATTTGTCCGCGAAGTGGCCAGGCGCTTTGGCCATATCGACGTCCTCGTCAACAACGCCGGTGGCGCGCTCGGCTTGAACAGCGTGGCTCAGGCGGTCGACGACGAGTGGATCGGGATGTGGAAGACCAACGTGCTCGGCCTCATGTGGATGACCCGCGCCTGTCTTCCGTTGTTGCGCAAAGCCAGGCACGGCCACATCGTCAACATCGGTTCGATCGCCGGCTTCGAAACATATAAAGGAGGCGCGGGCTACACGGCTGCCAAGCACGCCGTGCGAGCTATCACGAAGACGCTCCGGCTGGAGCTGAACGGCGAGCCGATTCGCGTCACGGAAATCGCCCCTGGGCTGGTCGAGACCGAGTTCAGCGTGGTGCGATTTCACGGCGACCGCAAGGCCGCAAGGACCGTCTACGAGGGATTGAAACCGCTGACCGCGGACGATATCGCCGACTGCATCGTGTTCGCCGTGACGCGACCACCGCATGTCGACATCGACGAGATTGTCGTCCGGCCGGTCGCGCAAGCGAACGTCACGACGGTGGCCCGCAAACCCAGGCGCACGGCGAAGACTTAAGGCAGGCGCAAGTCCTCCTAGTCGATCAAACCGGCCGCACGGGCCTCATCCGTCGTCATTCAACAACCGGGCTCGCCGTAATTGCCACAGCAGCCTCGACCACCGGCCTTGCGGCGGATATTGCGTACGGCCACACGCACGCGTTGGAAGGGGCCAAACGACCCCGCCGTGAGGTTGCGTAGGAAGCTGGAGGGCGAAGGACGTAGGCGTCGACTCATTCGTGACCCAATTGTCGTGACCCAATTGGTTGCGTTGGTAATGACGGACTGTGCCGGTAGGCCGGATTCATTCCGGCCGACACCAGGTTGTTCTCACCAGACGCCTCCCCATCGGTGCCGCCCATCGCAGGGGATGGCCCGCGGAAGGGGACGGAGTCCTCTTCCGCGATTTCATTCGTAATAGTTGTCCTTGTACTCGATCCAGCCCGGGTTCGGACAACCGCTGGACGTGTGCGCGTGAGTGCAGTGCACGCCGTAGCGCGGACCTGGGTCGATGTAGAGCTCGCCGTGGATCACGAGCCCGTCACCTCTATGAACGGGCACGTACTGGGCCAGGCTCGTGTTGTGGTCGACCTCGAGCATCTCTCCAGTCGACGCACGCACCTCGAACCGCTCGTGATCGCCGGATTGCACGGGGTCGGTTTGTGCCGTGGCATCGAAAGTGACTTCTGCTCCGGCGCTGTTGTTCTGGATATCTCGATGCAGGCCCTGGTCGTCGGCAGTCTCGCGGCCGCCGCAAGCGGCCAGCACCAGCGCCGCCATAAGACAGGCCGCGAGCCTCACGCAGACAGTGCTTGCTCGAGGGTGATCCTTCCTTCGTACAACGCCTTTCCGAGGATGGCTGCCTGGGCGCCGGCCGCGGAGATGCGGCGGAGGTCGTCGACCGACGCCACCCCGCCTGAGTACTGCAGCTCGAGGTTTGTCATCTTGCGCACCCGTGCAAGCGTCTGCAGATCCGGGCCCGACATGGTGCCGTCGCGGTCGATGCACGTGAGGATCACCCCCGCCAGTGGGAGGTCGGCCCACCGGCCGACCAGCGCCTTGAGCACGACCGGGTCGGTGTCGAGCCAGCCGCTCACGGCAGCCTTGTTGTCACGGACGTCCAGCGCCGCCAGGATCCGGCCGGGATGTCCGAACGCACAGCGTTCGAAGAGATGGGGATCGCGCACCGCGGCGGTCGCCATCACCACCCATTGCGCACCGCCGTCCAACAAAGCTGCCACGGACTCCTCGCTGCGCACGCCGCCCGCCACCTGCAGCTGGATGCCGGACCCCTCGAGCACGCGCGCAATGACCGCTCGGTTGCTGGCGGAGCCGCGAGCGGCGTCCAGGTCGACGACGTGCAATCGCTTTGCTCCCGTGGCGGCGAATCGCTGCGCCACGTCCAGGGGGTCGTCGGCGTAGACGGTCGGGCTGTCGTATTTGCCTTGCGTCAGGCGGACGCAGCGCCCACCGAGGATGTCGATGGCCGGGATTACGTCCACGCTGACGTTTCGGTTAGCGGTAGTTCGTGAACTGGAGCGGGACCGGGATGTCCTCCGCGTCGCGCAGCGTCTTGATCACCACCTGGAGCGTGTCCTTGTCCTTGCTCACGACGCGCAGCTGGTCGCCCTGGATCCGGACCTGCAGCTTGTTGGAAACGTTCTGGATCCGCTTGCGTAGATCGCGCGCGAGCTCGTCGTTGATGCCCGCGTTGAGGCGGACGTCGATCTGGCCGCGACCCTTGCCCACCGTTTTCGGATCGCCCGCCTGGAAGAGCTTCGGCGAAAGCTGCCGGCGCGCGGCCTTCTCACGCAGCACCTGGAGTGCAGCCCTGGCGCGGTCCTCGCTCGCCGATTCGATCTGGATCAGATCTGCCTGATGGTCATAGCTCGTGGCGGTGTCTTTGAAGTCGAAGCGAGTCGCGACTTCCCGGCGGGCCTGATCGACTGCGTTCGTCAGCTCCGCGGGGTTGAACTCGGAAACGACGTCGAAGGAGTACTCAGCCACCGCTGTGCATGATCGCGTTGAACCCTGCCACGAACGCCGCGACAGCCAGGGCGACGCCGACCAGCGACGAGATCGCGAGCATGGCGCCGATCCCGGCCGTGGCTTCATCCAGGGGTTCTGGGGGAGGCTTGTCGTAAGGGTCAGGTCCGTAGTCGAGGTCGTACACGCCTTCCTCACGAGCCCGCGCGACGAGCTCTTCCAGGACCGGCTTGCCGCCGGCCGGCAGGGCTTTGCCCTCGAGGTTGGCGACGGCTTCCTTGAGGTTGTCGCGTGTTCGCCCCAGCTCGGCGACGACCATGTCCAGCGTCGCCGTGGTGGCGGGGGTCGGGTGCTCGCGCCGGAGGTCGGCGAGGATGCCGTACACACTCACGTCGCGATTCATAACAGAAGCTGACAGCACTGTGCAGACCTTGGTTGCCCCCTTCCGCCCGGGTCGCTACGCGACCAGGGCACCTTCCCCAGCAAGTGGGGGAGGGAAGTCACCTCCCCAGCGAGTGGGGACGGCAAGGCACTTTCCCCAGCACTGTGCAGGTCTTGGTCGCCCCCTTCCGCCCGGGTCGCTGCGCGACCAGGGCACCTTCCCCAGCAAGTGGGGAAGGGTAAACCGGGCTCCGAATACACTTACCTCAATGGGTGTGGAAACCAAAGCCAAGGCCGCGGTGAAGAAACCCGTGGTCCATCCAAACACGTGGGTATTCTTCGATGGCGACTTCGCGCGCTACAACGACGTCCGGCTCGGGCTGATGACCCACGCGCTCCACTACGGGACGGCCGTTTTCGAGGGCATCAGGGCTTACTGGAACGAGAAGAAAAGCCAGCTCTTCCTCCTGGAGGCGGCGGCACACTACGACCGCATGAAGCGATCGGCCAACGTCATGCGCATGACGCTGCCTTATTCGACCGAAGAGCTTGTCAACTTCACGCTCGAGCTGTTGCGACGCAACGAATTCAAGTCCGACGTCTACGTCCGTCCACTGCTCTACACGTCCAGTGAGGAGATCGGCGTCCGCCTGCACAACCTGGACCGTTCCTTCTTCATCTACGCGGTGCCCTTCGGCAAATACGTAGAGGTCGACGCCGGCATCCGCTGCATGGTCAGCACGTGGCGCCGCGTGCCGGACCAGGCGCTTCCCGCACGAGCCAAGATCACGGGCTCTTACGCCCAGGCCGCGCTCGCGAAGTCCGAAGCGGTGGAGGGTGGATTCGACGAGGCCATCGTGCTGACCATCGACGGACACGTTTCCGAAGGCTCGGCGGAAAACCTCTTCATGCTGAAAGACGGCGTTTTTGTGACGCCGCCCGTGACCGACGATATCCTCGAAGGCGTCACGCGCCAGCTCCTGATCAAGGTGATCAAGGACGAGTTGAACCTGGACGTGCTCGAGCGGAGCATCGACCGTACCGAGCTCTACACATGTGACGAGCTGCTGCTGTGCGGCACCGGAGCCCAGATCTCGCCGGTGATCGAGGTCGACAGGCGCCCGATCGGCGACGGCAAGGTCGGGGAATTCACCCAGGAGCTCCAGAACATCTACTTCAGCGCCGTTCGCGGCGACACCCCCAAGTACAAGGACTGGACGATCCCGGTCTATTGAAGTCACGGGGGAGGCAGGCCTCCCCCGTGGTACCCCCTCCGAGTTACGCAATGTCCGGCG
Source organism: Candidatus Dormiibacterota bacterium (assembly GCA_035636935.1). Taxonomy (GTDB): domain Bacteria; phylum Chloroflexota; class Dormibacteria; order Dormibacterales; family Dormibacteraceae; genus 40CM-4-65-16. The sequence goes on from DASPYE010000233.1 coordinate 25,503, forward strand.
GCGTTGGGTGGGACGCGCTCGGTGACGGCCGGAATGAATCCGGCCTCCAGCCGCCATCCGTCTGAGTCACGGGAACCCCCTCCGAGTCACACAGTGTCTGGCGGCGTTGGGTGGGGGGAGCTGGGTGACGGCCGGAGTGAATCCGGCCTCCAGCCGCCATCCGTCTAAGTCACGGGGGAGGCAGGCCTCCCCCGTGGAACCCCCTCCGAGTCACACATTGTCGGGCGGCGTCGGGCGGGGAACGCTGGGTGACGGCCGGAGTGAATCCGGCCTTCAGCCGCCATCCGTCTAAGTCACGGGAGGCAGGCCTCCCCCGTGGTACCCCCTCCGAGTCACACAGTGTCTGGCGGCGTTGGGTGGGACGCGCTCGGTGACGGCCGGAATGAATCCGGCCTCTGCCGCCATCCGTCTAAGTCACGGCGGAGGCAGGCCTCCCCCGTAGTACCCCCTCCCGGGTTACACCATTTCTGTCGGCGTCGCCATCCGTCTACTAAAGTCGGCGGCGAGTGAAGATCGTCGTCGCCCCGAACGCGTTCAAAGGCACGCTCACCGCGACGCAGGCCGCCGCCGCGATCGCGCGCGGCGTTCGCGAAGTCTTTCCGGACGCCGAGGTGATCGAGGTCCCGGTCGCGGATGGGGGCGACGGGACGGTGGAGGCGCTGGTCGACGCCAACCACGGCGATTACCGTTTCGCCACCGTCGAGGGTCCACTGGGTGATCCGGTCGAGGCCCGCTACGGGCTTATCAACTCCGGCCGCACGGCCGTCGTCGAGCTCGCCTCAGCGAGCGGTCTCACGCTGATAGATGAATTCCGCCGCAATCCTCGCAAGACCTCGACCTATGGGTTCGGCCAGCTTCTGGTCTCCGTGGCATGGTCGGGCGTGGAAAACATCATCGCCGGGATCGGCGGCTCGGCCACCAATGACGGCGGCGCCGGCATGGCCGAAGCCTTCGGATACCGGTTCCTCGACGAGTTGGGTCAAGAGCTGCCGCGAGGCGGCGCCGCGCTGGCGCGGCTGGACCGAATCGTCGATATCCCAAAGGATCGACCACAGATCCGCGACGTCAAGTTGATCAAGGTTGCTTGCGATGTCGAGAACCCCCTTGTCGGGCCGAAGGGAGCAAGTCGCGTGTACGGACCGCAAAAGGGAGCCGACGAGCGCGCTGTCGAGGAGCTCGACCATGCACTCGCCAGATTGGCGAAGGTGTTTGAGCGCCAGTTCGGCGTCGACTGGGCCGAGTGGCCGGGTGCGGGTGCCGCCGGTGGCACAGGGTTCGGAATGCTGGCTTTTCTCAACGCGGAACTTGTCCGTGGGGCCCCCCTCGTGGTCGAGGCAAGCGGGCTCGACGAGAAGTTGCAGGGAGCCGACCTCGTGATCACGGGCGAGGGACGGGTCGACGAGCAGACCGCCTTCGGCAAGGCGCCTGGCGAGGTGGCCAACCGGGCCAGGAAGGCGCGGGTGCCGGTGGTCCTCCTGGCCGGCAGCAAGGGCTCGGGTTGGGAGGCGGTGAGCAAGCACGGGGTCACCTCCATCGTGACGTTCACAGAGGAAGGAATAGATCCGCAGCAGGCCCTAAATGACCCAGAGGGGATGCTGGCGCGGGCCGCCGTAGTAGCCTGCCGCAGGCATTCATGGGAGACCAGGTAGAGGAAGACAAGCCGCAGGCAAGGGCGCCGGGCGAGCCGACTGACGTGGAGCTCGTCCGCGCCTACCGCGAGGGCGAGGTCCATGCGTTCGAGGAGCTCCACCGCCGCTACGTGGCCTCGATCTACCGGCTCGTCCGGCGCAAGCTCGGCGACGCCCTGCTGGCCGAGGACATCGCGCAGGAGACCTTCATGAAGGCCCTCCGGATGATGGACCGGGTCGACGAATCCTTCAACTTCGGCGGCTGGATCCACACGGTTGCACGCAACCTTTGCTACGACGAGCTGCGCCGCCGACAACGCGACCTCCGCGCCGACGGCGGGACCGAGGAGGAGGACGACGAGCTGATGTCGAACCTGCCCTCGACCGCGCGGGCATTCGACCCGGTGCAAGTCCAGGAGTCGAACGAGACCCGGCGCCAGGTGTGGCAGGTGTCGCAGCGTCTGCCCGAGAAATACCGCCTCGTGCTGACCCTTCGCGAGCTCCAGGACCTGAGCTACCGCCAGATCGCCCACACGCTGAAGATGTCGGAGAGCGCGGTCGAAACGCTCCTCTACCGTGCCCGCCTCAGGTTCAAGGAGGAATACCTCGCCTCGCAGCGCGAAGGCGAGTTGAGCCACGAAGAGGCGCTGCCGCTGCTGGCGCCCTACCTGGCCGGCAAGCTGAGGCGCCCGCAGGCGGAATCAGTTCGCAGCCATATCGCCACATGCGCCAAATGTGCCCGCCGAATCGGCCGCCGCCGCCTTAAAGACCAGCGCAGGAGTGTTGCCAGATGAGGGTTAGTACAGTAGGTGTGAAATGGCCAGGATAGTCGTGCGCTTCTTCGACGACGAAACCGTCGAAGGGGTGGCCCGCGATCTCGATTTCGACGAGCCGGACTTCCTCGTCGAGGTGGACGACGCCGGCGGCCTGGAGAACAACGAGACGGCCTGGATCCCGCTTACCGCGGTCAAGTGGGTCGAGCTCCAGCGCGACAAGGAGCTGGCGGACACGCCGACCCGCAAGGTCGCCATCCGCTTTCTCGACGGCGAGGTCCTCCGTGGACATCTCGATGGCACGCTCGAGCGCCACCGCTACGGCGTTGTGCTCCACCTCCACGCGGAGCAGAGCGATAGCCCGATCCGCAAGCTCGGTATTCCTTTCTCCGCCGTCAAGGCGCTCTTCTTCGTGCGCGAGTTCGACGCGCGGGGCGAGGAAGCGGGCAGCGCCTCGGACGCGTACCTGGCCAGGCGGACCATGGCGCCGCTTCTGGACGTTCTCGAGGAGATGGACATGCTGACGCGGCTCCACCGCGACGGCTTGCTCTCGGACCACGAGTACGCCTCCAAGCGGACCCTTGTGCTGGAGCGGCTCTAGGGGGTCAAAACTCCTCCCCGTTCATGGGGAGGTGCCGGCGAAGCCGGCGGAGGGGCCGCGTACAATCTCGAACGTGGCCGAACGCAATGGCGCACGTGATGGAAACGGGTCCGTGAAGGGCTCCTTCAAGGTCAAAGCCGGGCTCGCGCAGATGCTCAAAGGCGGCGTGATCATGGACGTCGTCACCCCCGAGCATGCACGCATCGCCCAGGATGC